>NZ_PTSR01000158.1:0-353 GCF_002965345.1 Escherichia sp. MOD1-EC5950 | reverse complement strand
GAAAAATTCTGGCTTTACTGCCAGCGGTCTCTCTCGGCCTGAAATCAGACACGGAGATATTTACCGCGACACCAGACGTGGGGGACGAGTGGTTATTCGTCACGTTACGCCAGGCAATATCACCTACCGCCGTGAGGCTTACGAATATGACTGCGTAATGCCGCGCCGTCAGTTTGAGCGTGATTTTATTCTGGTTGAAAACAAACAACAGGCAGTGGCAAGACGTGCAGCCACGAATATTAAAAAAATCCGGGCAATGTTGGTTGCGGGAGGTAAGAAGTGAAAAACGCACCGAATTTAAAATATCAGCCGAAGGATAAATTCACCGAGGTAATCATTTTTGCCGGGACGGA
>NZ_PTSR01000157.1:0-353 GCF_002965345.1 Escherichia sp. MOD1-EC5950 | reverse complement strand
TGAATCAGGAGAGCAGATTACCCCCTGGATCTGATTTCAGGCGTTGGGTGTGGATCACTATTGCACCGTTCGTGACAGCGATACTGGATCGGTTGCTACATCACTCAACCACGCTGAATATCAAAGGAGAGAGTTACCGGTTAAAAGAGAAACGTAAAGCTGGAGTGCTGACCAAAAACACAACGCCAATCAGTGATGATGAAATGGTGCAAAGCGGACAGCATCAGTAACGAAAGTATTTAGCGGGCATGAAAATGGCAAATAGGGGATGCGGATGATTTCCTGGACTCTCAGGAGATAAAACATGTTTACTGAAGAAGAAAAAATCCGCGCCATTGAGCTTTATTTCAAAT
>NZ_PTSR01000156.1:0-356 GCF_002965345.1 Escherichia sp. MOD1-EC5950 | reverse complement strand
GGGCAACTGGTTTTTAATTTGCGTGATAAAGGGGCTCTGCCGTTTCTGGAGGGACATCTGCATGAAGTGGCTGAGCGTGGTGGTCCCGGATTCACCCCCTTTATTACCTTCAGCAGTAACGGACAGCCGTTTACTGTGACGGAAGGAAATGGTACCTCAGCACAGCATTTCCGCGCCTCTGTCCCGGTGCGTGACCCGGAGACGGGAAACGTGTCGGGACAGCTTTCTTTCACCCTGAATCAGGGAATGGCCGTCAGTGCCGGTGCACAGGAAGAGGGTGCGACAGTGCCGGCAGGGATGTCGCTGGTCAGTGGGCAGAGTGTGACGGATGTACAGTCAGGAACGCTGCCACAGTG
>NZ_PTSR01000155.1:0-357 GCF_002965345.1 Escherichia sp. MOD1-EC5950 | reverse complement strand
TTCGCAACCAGCGCCTTCAGCCGGTTGATTTCGGAAGCATAAGCCGCCACCCGCTGTGAGAGCAGGCGGTTGTATTCGGCCATCTGGCGGATGGTGTCCTGTTGCGTCTGCAACAGTGCCCGCAGGCGGGCATTCTCATGAGCAAGTGAGGTGTCCATATCCTCACTTTACAACGGGTTATATACGGATTCCAGCGCGTTCCGTTCGTTTCGGGTGCTTCCAGTCGATGCCCTCGAGAAGCATGGACAACTGAGCCGGAGTAAGGTGAACCTTTCCATCGCGGGTGACCGGCCAGACGAAGCGGCCCCGCTCCAGGCGTTTGGTGAAGAGGCACAGTCCGTCACTGTCAGCCCACAG
>NZ_PTSR01000154.1:0-363 GCF_002965345.1 Escherichia sp. MOD1-EC5950 | reverse complement strand
AGGCCTGGTAAGACGCGTTAAGCGTCGCATCAGGCATTATGGCACAGCCGCCGGATGCGGCGTGAACGCCTTATCCGGCCTACGGAACAGTGATCTTTGTAGGCCTGGTAAGACGCGTTAAGCGTCGCATCAAGCATTATGGCACAGCCGCCGGATGCGGCGTGAACGCCTTATCCGGCCTACGGGACAGTGATCTTTGTAGGCCTGATAAGACGCGTTAAGCGTCGCATCAGGCATTATGGCACAGCCGCCGGATGCGGCGTGAACGCCTTATCCGGCCTATGGAACAGTGATCTTTGTAGGCCTGGTAAGACGCGTTAAGCGTCGCATCAGGCATTATGGCACAGCCGCCGGATGCGGCGT
>NZ_PTSR01000153.1:0-365 GCF_002965345.1 Escherichia sp. MOD1-EC5950 | reverse complement strand
GGTGCCATCACCTGCACCTGGCGTCCCTGACCTTCTGCCATCGCCACAACAGCCTGTATCTGCTCCCGCTGTGTCGCTATTCCCCGCCCGGTGCTGATAATGGCCACCGCAGGCAGTGTGTCTGCCAGAACCGCAGCCGCGCCCTGCAGGGGCATTTCAGGTCGCATGGTCACCATTACCCGGTTTTCACGCATCGCCTGCTGCGCCAGCTGCTGCACACTCAGCTCATCGAGCAGATGAATGGAGGAGGTGAAAAGCCCCTTTTCCTTATCAAGTGGCACCAGTTCACCGCTGCTGATGGCCTGCTCAATCCCGGCACGGGCCATGGCAATACTGCCCGGTTCAGCCTCCACCAGTGCCAGCGT
>NZ_PTSR01000152.1:0-369 GCF_002965345.1 Escherichia sp. MOD1-EC5950 | reverse complement strand
TTGCCGCTCTGTAACTCTTCCCAGATGCGCTGGCCTGTCGGGGCGCTATCGTCCTGCATGGCGGTATACGGGACGAATTCCGTTTCACCTTCAAATAACACCTCGCAGTCAACCGCACCATTTTCGAGATAATGGGCGTTTCTGATGCCCTTTACTGCTCTGATTTTCATGTTTTATTCCCCGTTACTCGATGCGCACAAACAGGCAGATACGACCGCTTGTTCCGTAAGAGTCCCTGACCCCGGATAACGCCATATAACGCCCCGGAAAAGTGTACCCTGTAGCTCCTGCACTCGGTGTGGAACCGTAGGAGCCAGCCCCCGCAGAAGATATTGTGCACGAAAGATTAACTCCGCCCAGTTGTGACCC
>NZ_PTSR01000151.1:0-381 GCF_002965345.1 Escherichia sp. MOD1-EC5950 | reverse complement strand
CCATTCCACTGCAGGGCATCATCTTCCAGGCCTGTGATTGTGGTGTTGATATCCGCGACATCATTGGTCAGGTTGGTGATATTGGTGGTGTTGGTGGCAACGTTATCGTTTGTCGTTTTCAGTTGCGAGCCGTTGACGGCATCGGTACTGGTGCCAGACAGGTCACCGGCCATGACATTGGTGATTTTGCTGGTGGTGTTAGTGCCGTGTTTGGCGCTGAATGCCGTACCATTCCACTGCAGGGCATCATCTTCCAGGCCTGTGATTGTGGTGTTGATATCCGCGACATCATTGGTCAGGTTGGTGATATTGGTGGTGTTGGTGGCAACGTTATCGTTTGTCGTTTTCAGTTGCGAGCCGTTGACGGCATCGGTACTGGTG
>NZ_PTSR01000150.1:0-388 GCF_002965345.1 Escherichia sp. MOD1-EC5950 | reverse complement strand
CGCATCTTATCCGACCTACAGTGACTCAAATGATGCCCAACCGTAGGCCGGATAAGGCGCTCGCGCCGCATCCGGCACTGCTGCCAAACTCCAGCACCGCAGTAATGTCGGATGCGATGCTTACGCATCTTATCCGACCTACAGTGACTCAAATGATGCCCAACCGTAGGCCGGATAAGGCATTCGCACCGCATCCGGCACTGTTGCCAAACTCCAGCGCCGCAATAATGTCGGATGCGATGCTTACGCATCTTATCCGACCTACAGTGACTCAAATGATGCCCAACCGTAGGCCGGATAAGGCATTCGCACCGCATCCGGCACTGTTGCCAAACTCCAGCGCCGCAATAATGTCGGATGCGATGCTTGCGCATCTTATCCGACCTAC
>NZ_PTSR01000014.1:0-87746 GCF_002965345.1 Escherichia sp. MOD1-EC5950 | reverse complement strand
CAGAAGTGAAACGCCGTAGCGCCGATGGTAGTGTGGGGTCTCCCCATGCGAGAGTAGGGAACTGCCAGGCATCAAATAAAGCGAAAGGCCATCCGTAAGGATGGCCTTTTTGCGCTGGTGCGGAAAAAATGCCGGATGCAACGTTTGCCACGTCTTATCCGACCTACTCCTGCTTATTCAGCCTGCTGACTCATCCACCCAACAACAAAATCAGCCAGCCCCTCAATATCATTAATGTCCAGTAACGCGACATCAATATTAAGCGGTATATCGCTGGCCACAGCAATGACATGCCTGTCTATCACCAACTCTTCCGGTCGATGTCCGGCCCCATCGCGAAACAGCACAATCTTCGCGATCTCTTCATGTTTGAACCCTTCAACCAGAATCAAATCCAGCTTTGAGTCATCCATCCGGCTTGCGAGAAAATGCAAATCCAGTTCTTCTGCGTTTGGGGTTTCTGTCATCAAAGCCCAACGCTGCTGGCTGGCAACGATGGTTTGTGCCGCTCCGGCCTTGCGTAGCTCATAGCTATCTTTGCCCGGCTTATCAACATCCATATCATGATGCGTATGCTTAATAAGACCCGGACGGATCCCTCGTGCGCACAATACCGGAATAAGTTTTTTTAACAGTGTGGTTTTGCCGGTGCCACTCCATGCGGCAAAGGCGAGTAAAGGGATTATTGTCTTTCCTGCCATCGGGCAAGCTCCTCTGGCGTATTCACGTTAACAAATGCCTCTTTACGATCGCTGAAATCAACAGCATGACCGCCAGCAAGATTCATAAAGGCCATCACCCGGCGCTCTCCGGAATGCAGATATTCCTGCAATAATGGCTCAATAGTGCGATTTACCAGGGCAATAGTTGGATGATCCCGCTCGCCGTCATGGACCCACACTACAGATGCATCTTTTCGCTGATGATAAAGTCGGGAGGCTAAATCCTGGGGGATATAAGGCGTATCACACGGACAAAATAGAAACCACTCATCAGCTTCTTGCTGCATTACTGAAAGCATTCCCGCCAGAGGGCCTGGGTAATCTGCCAGTGAATCCTCAATTACTTTCAGACCGCTTAATTGGTAGATTTCCTGATGGCGATTGGCATTAACCACAACGTGAGATAACTGCGTCATTAGCGCGTCAGCGACATGCCTCCACAGCGGTTTGCCGTTTAATTCAAGTAATCCTTTATCTACGCCGCCCATGCGTCGGGCTTTACCGCCTGCCAGCACCACGCCTGTTATCGTCGTCATCAGATTCACCGATATCGCCTCTTTTATTGTGGGATTGACCCTGCTAACGTGTCTGTCTCAAGAGTAAGGAGCATCACTATGAAATGTAAACGTCTGAATGAAGTTATTGAACTCCTCCAGCCAGCCTGGCAAAAAGAGCCAGACCTTAACCTGCTGCAATTTTTGCAGAAATTGGCGAAAGAGTCAGGTTTTGACGGCGAACTGGCGGATTTGACGGATGACATTCTAATCTACCACCTGAAAATGCGCGATTCCGCAAAAGATGCGGTGATCCCGGGTTTGCAGAAAGATTATGAAGAAGATTTCAAAACGGCGCTGTTACGCGCACGTGGCGTAATTAAAGAGTAAAAGCTTGTAAGCGGCACCAACAAAATCATCGTGAAATGATATCCTTCATCATTCGTAATGTTTTCCGGATGATGGGATGAACAACAGCGCTTTTACTTTCCAGACACTACACCCGGACACCATCATGGACGCTCTGTTTGAGCAAGGGATCCGGGTGGATTCCGGTCTTACCCCACTTAACAGCTATGAAAACCGAGTCTATCAATTTCAGGACGAAGAGCGTCGACGCTTCGTCGTTAAATTTTATCGTCCTGAACGTTGGACAGCCGACCAAATCCTCGAAGAACATCAATTTGCGTTACAACTGGTAAACGACGAAGTTCCAGTCGCCGCGCCGTTAGCCTATAACGGTCAAACTTTATTGAATCATCAGGGATTTTATTACGCTGTTTTTCCAAGCGTCGGTGGTCGTCAATTCGAAGCCGACAATATTGATCAGATGGAAGCGGTGGGGCGCTATTTGGGGCGGATGCACCAGACGGGGCATAAACAGCTTTTTATCCATCGTCCGACTATTGGCCGGAATGAATATCTTACTGAGCCACGTAAGCTGTTTGAGGACGCCACACTAATACCTTCCGGGTTGAAGACCGCATTCCTGGAAGCGACAGATCAACTGATTGCCGCTGTTACAGCGCATTGGCGGGAAGATTTCACCGTTCTGCGGCTACATGGAGACTGCCACGCTGGAAATATTCTTTGGCGCGATGGTCCGATGTTTGTCGATCTGGATGATGCGCGCAATGGCCCAGCGGTACAGGATCTGTGGATGTTACTCAATGGCGATAAAGCCGAGCAGCGGATGCAATTGGAAACTATTATTGAAGCTTATGAAGAATTTAGCGAGTTCGACACCGCTGAAATCGGACTGATTGAACCTTTACGCGCCATGCGTTTGGTTTATTATCTTGCCTGGCTGATGCGGCGTTGGGCTGATCCCGCGTTCCCGAAAAATTTCCCGTGGTTAACCGGGGAAGATTACTGGCTGCGACAGACGGCGACTTTTATAGAACAGGTAAAAGTTCTACAAGAACCCCCTTTACAATTAACACCTATGTATTAATCGGAGAGAGTAGACAATGAAAAAGATTTGGCTGGCGCTGGCTGGTTTGGTTTTAGCGTTTAGCGCATCGGCGGCGCAGTATGAAGATGGTAAACAGTACACCACCCTGGAAAAACCGGTTGCTGGCGCGCCGCAAGTGCTGGAGTTTTTCTCTTTCTTCTGCCCGCACTGCTATCAGTTTGAAGAAGTTCTGCATATTTCTGATAACGTGAAGAAAAAACTGCCGGAAGGCGTGAAGATGACCAAATACCACGTCAACTTCATGGGTGGAGACCTGGGCAAAGATCTGACTCAGGCCTGGGCAGTGGCGATGGCGCTGGGTGTAGAAGACAAAGTTACTGTTCCGCTGTTTGAAGGCGTACAGAAAACTCAGACCATTCGCTCTGCATCTGATATCCGCGATGTATTTATCAACGCAGGTATTAAAGGTGAAGAGTACGACGCGGCGTGGAACAGTTTTGTCGTTAAATCTCTGGTCGCACAGCAAGAAAAAGCGGCCGCAGATGTGCAATTGCGTGGCGTTCCGGCGATGTTTGTTAACGGTAAATATCAGTTGAACCCGCAGGGTATGGATACCAGCAATATGGATGTTTTCGTTCAGCAATATGCTGACACAGTGAAATATCTGTCTGAGAAAAAATAATTCATTGTGAATTACATAAGGCCCGTGAATACTCGCGGGCTTTTTTATTTTTAAATAAATATAAATACTTTCTGATAATGCGTCCAGTTGCTGGACATTATTTCATCATAAGTGGATATTCAAACTTTTGCTGTTTTATCAGGGAATATCTATATGATACGTAAGTCAGCTACGGGTGTAATTATTGCGTTAGCCGTTATCTGGAGTGGTGGTACATGGTACACTGGCACGCAAATTCAGCCGGGTGTCGAAAAATTTATTAAAGATTTTAACGATGGGAAAAAGAAAGGTGAACATGCCTACGAGATGACGGCAAGCTATGAAAACTTTGGAAAAGGTTTTTTTAATTCCCATTTTCAAATGCTAATTACATTTGATAACGGAGCTCCAGATCTCAATATCAAACCAGGCCAGAAAGTTGCATTTGATGTGGATGTTGAGCACGGCCCGTTTCCCATCACGATGTTAATGCATGGTAATGTCATCCCTGCTCTGGCGGCTGCAAAAGTGAAATTAGTGAATAATGAACTGACACAGTCGCTATTTATCGCTGCGAAAGATAAATCGCCCGTCGAAGCATCATTGCGATTCGCATTTGGTGGCTCATTCTCTACGATATTAGATGTTGCTCCTGCAGAGTATGGTCAGGTATCCTTTGGTGAGGGCCAGTTTACTTTTAGCGGCGATAATAGTTCATTGTCTAACCTGAATATTGAAGGAAAAGTCGAAGATATCACTCTGAACTTATCGCCGATGAATAAAGTAATAGCAAAAACCTTTACTGTGAACTCCCTGACAAGACTGGAAGGAAATAAATTTCCGATTGGTGAAAATGAGTCAAAATTTAATCAGGTCAGCATTATCAATCGTGGTGAAGAGGTTGCCAAAATTGATGCATTCATAGCCAGGACAACGCTTGAGCGTGTTAAAGATAAAGACTTTATCAATGCTAATCTGACTTATGGTATTGAGAAATTAACCAAAGGAAATCAGGCGCTAGGTAGTGGTCAATGGTCGCTGATTGCTGAATCTATCGACCCAACGGCAGTTCGTCAATTTATCATTCAGTACAATATTGCGATGAAGAAGCAGTATGCAGCACACCCTGAGTTAGCTAACGATCAAAATGCGCAAGAAGAAGTGAATGCTGCGTTGTTCAAAGAGTCTTTACCGCTATTACAAAAAAGTGAACCGGTTATTAAATTACCGATTAGTTGGAAAAATACAGTCGGAGAACTTAACGCTAATCTGGATATCAGTATTGCTGATCCTGCTAAATCATCATCGGCCACAAATAAAGATATTAAATCACTCAATTTTGACGTGACTTTACCGCTTAATGTCGTCACTGAAATATCAAAGCAAATTAATTTATCTGAAGGAATGGATGCTGAAAAAGCCCAGAGGCGGGCTGATAAACAAATTAGCGGAATGATGGCGTTAGGTAAGATGTTTCAGTTAATCACCATTGATAACAATATCGCCTCACTGCAACTGCGTTATATGCCAGGTAAAGTTGTTTTCAATGGGCAGGAGATGAGTGAAGAAGAATTTATGTCTCGTGCAGGGCGTTTTATTCATTAAAATGATGCCTCGCCTCTGCTAATTCAGAGGCGAGTAAAACTTACTTATTCTGATGCTGTGATGACATCAGAGATGTCAGAAGCCGGTCTTTTTCCTGCCACAGTGAGTTCAGCCACTGCTGAAAATGGCGTTTAAAACCTTTGTCATTGATATAGTCGCCATGCAACTCTTCAGCAATGGGCTGTAAATCCACATGCACGACAATTCGTGTCAGTTTGCCACTTAACATATCGAAGAATGGTTGGCGATTATTGTCCGGATAACACAGCGTAACGTTGAGTAATTTATCGAATTGTTTACCCAGCACATTCAGTGCCATCGCAATACCGGCAGCTTTTGGCGGCAGAAGATTTTGAAATGCCGAATGGGTTTTTTGATGTTTCTCTTGCGTGAAACGGGAGCCTTCAACAAAATTCACAATAGTGGTGGGATGCCGACGAAACTTCTCGCATGAGCGCCGAGTGGTTTCAACATCTTTACCACGCCGCTCCGGATGACGTAATAAATAAGCGCGGGAATAACGCTTCATAAACGGCATATCCAGTGCCCAACACGCCAGGCCAAGAAAAGGCACCCAGGCAAGTTGCTGTTTGAGGAAATATTTATTCATCGGAATGTGCTTACGAAACAGCACGCACAGTACGACAATATCTGCCCAGCTACGATGATTACAAATAAGTAGATACCAGTTCTTTTTACTTAACCCCTCCAACCCGTGAACTTCCCATTGCAGGTGTGGGTTAAGGTGCAGCAAACACGCCAATCCTTCACACCAGCAATACATCATAAAATCACAAAAGCGTGAAACCTTTCGCCAAATTACTGGTACAGGTAACAACAGTTTTACGATCCCGGCAATGATGATCGGGACAGAACAAAAAATGGTGACCAAAATGGTCAATACGATACTCAGCAAAAGGGTTATCGTAGCGAGTATTCTCGTCATAATTAATTTATTCAAAAAGTTAGCCATAGACAGTGCGCGAAAGAAGCGCAAGGCGCAGATTTTAGCAGAAAACGATCCAAATAACGGATGATCCTTAAATAGAAAAATAAATCATATCTATCCACATTATAAAAAATCCCTTTTTCTCAATTGTTCGTTGAGGGGATATTTTTAACTTCATGAAAGTAAACGATAAATATTATGCTGTAAAAAGCATGAGAATAAATTAAAAGCGATGTAAATAATTTATGCACAAAGTTATCCACATGGGGATTAGCGAGCGATCCAGAAGATCTACAAAAGATTTTCACGAAAAGCGGTGAAAAACTCATGTTTTTATCCCGTCTGTGGCATCCTTTACCCATAATCTGATAAACAGGCACGGACATTATGGTTCAGATCCCCCAAAACCCACTTATCCTTGTAGATGGTTCATCTTATCTTTATCGCGCATATCACGCGTTTCCGCCGCTGACCAACAGCGCAGGCGAGCCGACTGGTGCGATGTATGGTGTCCTCAACATGCTGCGCAGTCTGATCTTGCAATATAAACCGACGCATGCAGCGGTGGTCTTTGACGCCAAGGGAAAAACCTTTCGTGATGAACTGTTTGAACATTACAAATCACATCGCCCGCCAATGCCGGATGATCTACGAGTGCAAATCGAGCCTCTGCATGCGATGGTTAAAGCGATGGGCTTGCCGCTGCTGGCCGTTTCTGGCGTAGAAGCAGACGATGTTATCGGCACTCTGGCACGCGAAGCAGAAAAAGCCGGTCGCCCGGTACTGATCAGCACCGGTGATAAAGATATGGCGCAACTGGTAACGCCAAATATCACACTCATCAATACCATGACGAATACGATCCTTGGCCCGGAAGAGGTCGTGAATAAGTACGGTGTACCGCCGGAACTGATTATCGACTTCCTCGCGCTGATGGGCGACTCTTCAGATAACATCCCTGGCGTACCGGGCGTGGGTGAAAAAACCGCGCAGGCACTGCTGCAAGGTCTTGGTGGGCTGGATACGCTGTATGCTGAGCCGGAAAAAATTGCTGGCCTAAGCTTCCGCGGTGCGAAAACAATGGCGGCGAAGCTCGAGCAAAATAAAGAGGTAGCATATCTTTCTTACCAGTTAGCGACGATTAAAACTGATGTTGAGCTGGAGCTGACCTGTGAACAACTGGAAGTGCAGCAACCGGCGGCTGAAGAGTTGTTAGGGCTGTTTAAAAAGTATGAATTCAAACGCTGGGTTGCCGATGTTGAAGCAGGCAAGTGGTTACAGGCCAAAGGGGCGAAACCGGCCACAAAGTCGCAGGAAACCATTGTTGTCGACGAAATGCCGGAAGTGACTGCGACGGTGATTTCTTACGACAATTACGTCACCATCCTTGATGAAAATACGCTGAAAGAATGGATTACGAAGCTGGAAAAAGCGCCGGTATTTGCTTTTGACACCGAAACCGACAGCCTCGATAACGTCTCTGCCAACCTGGTGGGGCTATCTTTCGCCATCGAGCCAGGTGTGGCGGCGTATGTACCGGTTGCTCATGATTATCTCGATGCTCCCGACCAGATCTCTCGCGAGCGCGCCCTCGAACTGCTGAAACCACTGCTGGAAGATGAGAAGGCGCTGAAGGTTGGGCAAAATCTGAAATACGATCGCGGCATTCTGGCGAACTACGGTATTGAGCTGCGTGGAATTGCCTTTGATACCATGCTGGAGTCCTACATTCTCAACAGTGTTGCCGGGCGTCACGACATGGACAGCCTTGCGGACCGTTGGCTGAAGCACAAAACCATTACTTTTGAAGAGATTGCCGGTAAAGGTAAAAATCAACTGACTTTTAACCAGATTGCCCTGGAAGAGGCCGGACGCTATGCCGCCGAAGATGCGGATGTCACCTTGCAGTTGCATCTGAAAATGTGGCCGGATCTGCAAAAACAAAAAGGACCGTTGAACGTCTTTGAAAACATCGAAATGCCTCTGGTGCCGGTGCTTTCGCGCATTGAACGTAACGGTGTGAAGATCGATCCGAAAGTTCTGCACAATCATTCAGAAGAACTCACTCTGCGTCTCGCGGAGCTGGAAAAGAAAGCGCATGAAATTGCTGGTGAAGAATTTAATCTTTCTTCCACCAAGCAGTTACAAACCATTCTGTTTGAAAAACAGGGGATTAAACCGCTGAAGAAAACACCGGGTGGTGCGCCGTCAACGTCGGAAGAGGTGCTGGAAGAGCTGGCACTGGACTATCCATTGCCGAAAGTGATTCTGGAGTACCGCGGTCTGGCGAAGTTGAAATCGACTTACACCGACAAGCTGCCGCTGATGATCAACCCGAAAACCGGGCGCGTGCATACTTCTTATCACCAGGCGGTGACTGCGACAGGGCGCTTGTCGTCAACCGATCCTAACTTGCAAAACATTCCGGTGCGTAACGAAGAAGGTCGCCGTATTCGTCAGGCGTTTATTGCGCCAGAGGATTACGTGATTGTTTCTGCGGACTACTCGCAGATTGAACTGCGCATTATGGCGCATCTCTCACGTGATAAAGGCTTGCTGACCGCCTTCGCAGAAGGAAAAGATATCCACCGGGCAACGGCTGCAGAAGTGTTTGGTTTGCCACTGGAAACCGTCACCAGCGAACAACGTCGTAGCGCGAAAGCGATCAACTTTGGCCTGATTTACGGCATGAGTGCTTTCGGTCTGGCGCGCCAGTTGAACATTCCGCGTAAAGAAGCGCAGAAGTACATGGATCTCTACTTTGAACGCTATCCAGGCGTGTTGGAGTATATGGAACGCACCCGCGCCCAGGCGAAAGAACAGGGTTACGTTGAAACGCTGGACGGACGCCGCCTCTATTTGCCGGATATTAAGTCCAGCAATGGTGCGCGCCGTGCCGCGGCAGAACGTGCAGCAATTAACGCGCCAATGCAGGGCACCGCGGCCGATATCATCAAGCGGGCGATGATTGCCGTTGATGCGTGGCTCCAGGCCGAGCAACCGCGTGTGCGTATGATTATGCAGGTACACGATGAACTGGTGTTTGAAGTTCATAAAGATGATCTCGATGTGGTAGCGAAGAAAATACATCAGTTGATGGAAAACTGTACCCGTCTGGATGTGCCGTTGCTGGTGGAAGTGGGAAGTGGCGAAAACTGGGATCAGGCGCACTAAGATTCGCCTGAGCAAGCCTTTTTTTCGTAAGTAAGCAACATAACTCGCCACATTTTGTGATGACTATTAGAAATTCCTATGCAACAACTGAAAAAAAATTACAAAAAGTGCTTTCTGAACTGAACAAAAAAGAGTAAAGTTACTCGCGTAGGGTACAGAGGTAAGATGTTCTATCTTTCAGACCTTTTACTTCACGTAATCGGATTTGGCTGAATTTTTTAGCCGCCCCAGTCAGTAATGACTGGGGCGTTTTTTATTGCACGAAAGAAAATATCTGTATTGTCTGATTCGCTACGCGTATCAGGTTTATTGTGAATAACAACTTATTGAATTTTCTTCACTTTAAAGGCCGGATAAGGCGTTTATACCGCATCCGGCACCAGCACAAGGGCAAGAAAATTATTCGCCGCTCTGCGCCTCTTCGACAGGCTGCATCTCGCTAAACCAGGTATCCAGCTTCTGACGCAGCTTATCCACACCTTGCTTCTTCAGAGAAGAGAATGTCTCTACCTGCACATCACCGTTAAACGCCAGCACCGCTTCACGCACCATATTCAATTGCGCTTTACGTGCACCGCTTGCCAGTTTGTCCGCTTTGGTCAGTAGCACCAACACGGCGATATTGCTGTCTACCGCCCACTCAATCATCTGCTGATCCAGATCTTTCAGCGGATGGCGAATATCCATCAGTACCACCAGGCCTTGCAGGCTCTGACGTTTTTCCAGGTATTCCCCTAATGCGCGCTGCCATTTACGCTTCATCTCTTCCGGAACTTCTGCGTAGCCATAGCCCGGCAAATCGACCAGACGTTTGCCGTCAGCCACTTCAAACAGGTTGATAAGCTGGGTGCGTCCTGGCGTTTTCGAGGTACGCGCCAGGCTTTTCTGGTTAGTCAGCGTGTTCAGCGCGCTGGATTTCCCTGCGTTGGAACGGCCTGCAAAAGCCACTTCGATTCCGGTATCGGAAGGTAAGTGGCGAATATCAGGCGCACTCATCACAAAATGCGTCTGTTGGTAATTCAAATTAGTCAAAGCGGTCGTCTCCATCAGTCAAAGCGTTGCGGCGATTATACCTGAACCACAATAAAAGACGGATTTTTCGGGGGAGTGGTGTAAGTAAAAACCATATGCTTTGTGAGATATTGCCGATCATTTTTATGCGAAATCGTAGAGAAAATTCTGCGATGCATGTCAAATAGGTCAAAGAAATCAGGTGATTAGTTTTATACAATAATCTGAAAATGAGTAAATACTGATGATAGTTTATTGTTTGTTTGGTGCAGAAGCGTAAAGTAGCACCCATAGAGCGAGGACGCTAACAGGAAGATGACTCAGGATGAGGGTCAGGAGCGCCAGGAGGCGAAGACAGAGGATTGTCAGGAAGACAAACGTCCGGAGACGTAATTAAACGGAAATGGAATCAACACGGAATGTTCTGGCTAATGGAAAAACAGGGTGTGTTGGCGGCCTGCAAGGATTGTAAGACCCGTTAAGGGTTATGAGTCAGGAAAAAAGGCGACAGAGTAATCTGTCGCCTTTTTTCTTTGCTTGCTTTCTGTTAGATTCCGCCGCAAATCTATACTGAATAAAACGGCTAAAAGACGAACTATTATGAAACCATCATCTTCAAACTCACGCAGCAAAGGTCACGCAAAAGCGCGTCGAAAAACACGCGAAGAGCTGGATCAGGAAGCTCGTGACCGCAAGCGTCAGAAAAAACGTCGTGGTCATGCGCCAGGCAGTCGTGCAGCGGGCGGTAGCGCTACATCGGGCAGTAAAGGCCAGAACGCACCGAAAGATCCACGCATTGGCAGTAAAACCCCTATTCCATTGGGTGTGACTGAAAAAGTCACCAAACAGCACAAACCGAAGAGTGAGAAACCTATGCTTTCACCGCAGGCGGAGTTGGAGTTACTGGAAACGGATGAGCGTCTGGATGCGCTGCTGGAACGTCTGGAAGCGGGCGAAACCCTGAGTGCCGAAGAGCAATCCTGGGTTGATGCTAAACTGGATCGAATTGATGAGCTGATGCAGAAACTCGGCCTCTCTTATGACGACGATGAAGAAGAGGAAGAAGACGAGAAGCAAGAAGACATGATGCGTCTGTTGCGAGGCAACTAACGGGTTTGCCACTGTGGGCCTTCCCGTTCTGCTGATAACCCTTCCGGTTATATGTTATCTGGTGTGGTTATTCGTTAAACTACAGCGGTTGTCGCGGCGACAAAAGTGGCTGCGCAACCGGTTGATGACCCGAAACGGACATCAGCCGGTACGCCGTAGCCGCCAGAGACGCCATCGGAAGGAGTGAGCATGTCTGTACAGCAAATCGACTGGGACCTGGCCCTGATCCAGAAATATAACTATTCCGGGCCACGATACACCTCGTACCCGACCGCGCTGGAGTTTTCAGAAGACTTCGGTGAACAGGCGTTTTTACAAGCCGTGGCGCGCTACCCTGAGCGTCCCTTATCTCTCTACGTGCATATCCCGTTCTGCCACAAGCTTTGCTATTTCTGTGGCTGCAATAAAATTGTGACTCGCCAGCAGCATAAAGCCGACCAATACCTGGACGCGCTGGAGCAAGAAATCGTTCATCGTGCGCCACTGTTTGCCGGACGTAAAGTCAGCCAGTTGCACTGGGGTGGCGGTACGCCGACGTACCTGAACAAAGCGCAAATTAGCCGTCTGATGAATCTGTTGCGGGAAAACTTCCAGTTTAATACTGATGCGGAAATCTCGATCGAAGTTGATCCGCGTGAAATTGAACTGGATGTCCTCGATCATTTACGTGCCGAAGGCTTTAACCGCCTGAGCATGGGTGTGCAGGACTTCAACAAAGAAGTGCAACGTCTGGTCAACCGTGAGCAGGATGAAGAGTTCATCTTTGCTCTGCTTAACCATGCGCGTGAGATCGGCTTTACCTCCACCAACATTGACCTCATTTACGGCCTGCCGAAACAGACGCCGGAGAGTTTCGCTTTTACCCTGAAACGCGTGGCGGAACTGAACCCTGATCGTCTGAGCGTCTTTAACTACGCGCATCTGCCGACCATTTTTGCTGCTCAACGTAAAATCAAAGATGCTGACCTGCCGAGTCCGCAACAAAAACTGGATATCCTGCAGGAAACCATCGCCTTCCTGACGCAATCGGGCTATCAGTTCATTGGTATGGATCACTTTGCCCGCCCGGATGATGAGCTGGCGGAGGCCCAGCGTGAAGGCGTGCTGCATCGCAACTTCCAGGGTTACACCACCCAGGGCGATACCGATCTGCTGGGAATGGGCGTCTCTGCCATCAGTATGATTGGCGATTGCTATGCGCAGAACCAGAAAGAGCTGAAGCGTTACTATCAGCAGGTAGATGAGCAAGGCAATGCGCTGTGGCGCGGTATTGCGTTAACGCGCGATGACTGTATTCGCCGTGATGTAATTAAGTCGCTGATCTGCAACTTCCGTCTGGATTACGCCCCCGTTGAACAGCAGTGGGATTTAAACTTCGCTGATTATTTTGCGGAAGACCTCAAGCTGCTCGCCCCATTAGCAAAAGACGGGCTGGTGGATGTCGATGAGAAGGGAATTCAGGTGACAGCGAAAGGTCGTTTGCTGATCCGCAACATTTGCATGTGCTTTGATACTTATTTGCGCCAGAAAGCGCGAATGCAGCAGTTCTCGCGGGTGATTTAGTTGAATGGCGCTTCGTTTACAACGGTGATAAACGAAAGCGCCATCAATTGACTGAGAACAAAACTGCCTGATGCGCTACGCTTATCAGGCCAACAAAACCTGTTTTTGTATGCCGGATAAAGCGTTCACGCCGCATCCGGCATGAACAACGAGTTTCAGCTAAACAGCCCAATCATCGCGGCACACAGCACGGCAGCAACGGCAGTTTGCGGCGCGTGGCTGCTAACTGCGCCACTCGATAGCAGATTAATTATTGATTCTAACATAATGACTCTCCCCGTTTTCCGGGCAAGATCATACTGAACTTATCGGAACAGTAAAGCGCAAAATAACAGCAATTTGCGCTCAATAATCAATCTTTACACAGCAAGCCTGAGTCACTCCATTCCCAACTCTTTTAACTTACGTGTCAGTGTGTTACGTCCCCAACCAAGCAGTCTCGCCGCTTCTTGTTTATGCCCCTGCGTATGTCGCAACGCGGTGGTCAGCAATGTCCGCTCCAGCTCAGGTTGCGCTTCAGAAAGTAAGTTTTGATGACCGGAACGCAGCGCCCGATCGGCCCATTGCGCTAACAACGTTGCCCAACTGTCCGGCTGCATTGTGGAAGGGCTTTCCGCTACGGTTGATTCAAACAGTTCGCCAGGCAAATCCTGAATCAACACTTCCTGTCCGGCGGCCATCACCGTTAGCCAGCGGCAGGTATTTTCTAGCTGACGCACGTTCCCCGGCCATGCAAGACGCGTCAGGGCGGCTTCTGTCTCCGGGTGCAGTAACTTCGCTTCTACACCCAGCTCACGCGCGGCAACTTGCAGAAAATGACGTGCCAGACGGGGAATATCCTCCCGACGCTCGCGCAGTGGCGGCAGATGAACACGGATAACGTTCAGGCGGTGGAACAGATCCTCACGGAACTTGCCTTCCTGCACACGCAGTTCCAGGTTCTGGTGAGTCGCAGCGATAATACGCACATCCACTTTCACCGGTGCATAGCCGCCAACGCGGTAAAACTGACCGTCTGCCAGCACGCGCAGTAACCGTGTCTGCACATCCAGCGGCATATCGCCAATTTCATCAAGGAATAACGTGCCCCCATCGGCCTGTTCAAAACGGCCCTGACGAACGGTATTGGCACCGGTAAACGCGCCTTTCTCGTGACCAAACAGTTCTGATTCGATCAAATCTTTCGGGATAGCCGCCATATTCAGCGCGATAAACGGCGCTTTGGCGCGCGGGCTATGGCGATGCAGGGCATGAGCGACCAGCTCTTTACCTGTGCCGGATTCGCCATTGATCAACACGCTAATAGAAGAACGTGAGAGACGGCCAATAATACGGAACACATCCTGCATGGCAGGCGCTTCGCCAATAATATCGGTTGTTGGTCCGTTAAGCTGAATATTGCGCGGTTGCTGCTGTTCCTGGTAATGGCTGATGGCTCGCTCAACCAGCGCCACGGCTTCGTCGATATCAAACGGTTTGGGCAGATAATCAAACGCCCCTTGTTGATAGGCGCTAACGGCGGCATCCAGATCGGAATGTGCGGTCATAATGATGACCGGAAGCATCGGATGACGCTGTTTAATTTGCTTGAGCAACGCCAGCCCGTCCATTCCGGGCATACGGATATCTGAAAGCAGTACATCCGGCGTTTTGCTTGCCAGCGCCTCCAGCACTTCGGCACCGTTCTCAAATGCCGTGCAGGTTAAACCCGCTCCAGCGAGCGCACGTTCAAGCACCCAACGGATGGAACTATCGTCATCGACTACCCAGACTATCCCTCGTTGCATAAACGTCACCTTTATTTCCTGATAGGCAGGTAAACCGAGAACTCGGTATGACCCGGCCAACTGGTAAATTCAATTTTGCCTGAATGCTGATCAATCAAGTTACGGGCGATGGATAAACCAAGCCCGGTGCCGCCTTCGCGACCGCTGACCATCGGATAAAACAGCGTATCCTGCAAATGGGGCGGAATACCAGGCCCGTTATCTTCCACATCAATTCGTGCTGCCAGCCGATAGCGTTCGCCATGCAAGGTCAGTTGAAACGCGGTGCGGGTACGCAGAATAATTTCACCGCCCTCCGGCCCCAGCGCTTGTAACGCATTGCGCACAATATTCAGCAGCACTTGCTCAATCTGATCCGGATCGTGCGCCAGTTCTGGCAGGCTGGGGTCGTAATCACGAATCAACCGTACATTGTTCGGTAATTCCATCGACACCAGCGTCACCACGCGCTCTGCCACTTTGTGAATGCTTTCGGTGACGTGTGTGCCTGGTAGTTGCGGCCCCAACAGACGGTCGACCAGATTTCGCAGTCTGTCCGCCTGCTCGATAATCACTTTGGTATATTCCAGCAGAGACGGATCGGGCAACGCTTTGCTGAGTAACTGCGCCGCACCTCGTAAGCCGCCAAGTGGATTTTTGATCTCATGTGCCAGGCCGCGGACCAAATCGCGGGCAGCAACTTGCTGGGCGTGCTGTAGCTGCTCCTGGCTTAAGCGACGCTGGTTATCCATCGGTGTCATCTCCAGCAGGATCATGCCGTCCGGCATACGCTGGGCCGTCACAGAAAGAATATGCGAGCGCCCGTCAATCACCAGCGTCACTTCGTTATCGGTAAAACCTTGCCCCGCCTCCAGACTTTCTTGCATCAGACCGATATTTAGCGAGAAGTAGCTCAACAGTTCCGGTAACGGCGTACCAAACAATTTACGGGAACTTTGGGCGAGCAGTTGTTGCGCGGCGGGGTTGGCGTAATGGATCGCCAGGTTGTCGTCAATTAACAAAATACTGTTAATCAGAGAGTTGAGGATCTGCCCAGCATCGGGCTGCGTGCCTGTTGCCATAAAGCAGTCTCCTGAACAGGTTGCACCATTTTAGTGCATTATAGCTTTTTACGGATAAAAAGCGCGAAGCATCAGAGAAGTTACGGAGAAAAAAGCCCATGCAGAGATGGGCTGAAATTTCCACGGCAACTAAAACCCCGGCGTTTGTGCGCCGGGTATGACTACTTCAACTATTAGACGCTGTAGTACAGCTCAAACTCTACCGGGTGCGGAGTCATACGTACGCGGTCATCTTCTTCGCGACGCAGAGCGATGTACGCATCGATCGCTTCATCAGTGAACACGCCACCGGCTTTCAGGAATTCGCGGTCCAGATCCAGCTCGTTCAGTGCTTCTTCCAGAGAGCCTGCAACCTGCGGGATCTCTTTCGCTTCTTCTGGCGGCAGGTCATACAGGTTTTTGTCCATTGCTTCGCCCGGGTGGATCTTGTTCTTGATGCCATCCAGACCCGCCATCAGCAGGGCAGCAAAGCACAGGTACGGGTTAGCTGCCGGGTCCGGGAAACGCACTTCGATACGACGCGCTTTCGGAGAAGATACCACCGGAATACGGATAGATGCAGACCGGTTACGCGCAGAGTAAGCCAGCATTACCGGTGCTTCGTAGCCCGGAACCAGTCGCTTGTAAGAGTTGGTGGTCGGGTTTGCCAGCGCGTTAATCGCTTTCGCGTGTTTGATTACACCGCCAATGTAGTACAACGCCTGCTCAGACAGACCAGCGTATTTGTCGCCTGCGAACAGGTTGACGCCGTTTTTAGACAGTGACATGTGGCAGTGCATACCGGAGCCGTTATCACCGAACATCGGTTTCGGCATAAAGGTCGCCGTTTTACCGAAACGATGCGCCACGTTGTGGACGACATATTTGTAGATCTGAATTTCGTCGGCTTTTTTGGTCATGGTATTGAAGCGGGTTGCCACTTCGTTCTGACCTGCGGTTGCCACTTCGTGGTGATGTGCTTCAACCACCAGGCCCATCTGTTCCATTACCAGACACATTTCAGAACGGATGTCCTGAGCAGAGTCTACCGGCGGAACCGGGAAGTAACCGCCTTTCACTGCAGGACGGTGACCTTTGTTACCACCTTCATATTGGGTGGAAGAGTTCCATGCGCCTTCGATATCGTCGATAGCGACGTGAGAACCGGAGATAGAAGAGCCGAAACGAATATCATCGAACAGGAAGAATTCTGGCTCTGGCCCGAACAGTACAGTGTCGGCAATGCCAGTGGAACGCAGGTAATCTTCAGCGCGCTTAGCAATAGAGCGTGGGTCACGGTCATAGCCTTGCAGAGTGCCTGGTTCGAGGATATCGCAACGGATAATCAGGGTAGAGTCCGCGAAGAACGGGTCAATCACTGCGGTGGATGCGTCTGGCATCAGCACCATGTCGGATTCGTTAATGCCTTTCCAGCCGCCAATCGAGGAGCCGTCAAACATTTTGCCTTCTTCGAAGAATTCAGCATTCACCTGATGAGCAGGGATAGTGACGTGCTGTTCTTTACCTTTGGTGTCGGTGAAGCGCAAATCAACAAACTTCACTTCGTGCTCGTTCAGCATCGTCAGTACGTGTTCAGCGGACATACTTTAACTCTCCTGGATTGGTCATTGTCGTCGTGGTAACGAAATCTGCAATTAATTGGGCCGTGTCGCCGTAAAAAAGATAAAGCGAAATCTGTGCCAACTTTTAAATTGCCCCTAAAAGGCGTTATCATGCTTACCATCGTGCAAAAGGGCTGCACCATGATGCGAATGTTGCACCAATATAGTGCTTCAATGGAAACATTAAGCACCATGTTGGTGCAATGACCTTTGGATAACCCTTTTTATGCTCCGTGAAAGCGATCACAAAGGGACTCTGCAATACTTGTTTGCGGAGGATGTTTGTGATCCTGTTTTGTAGTGCGATTAATCCGTGTACAATAACGCGCTATTTCTAATGCCTGAGGCAAAGTTGTGATCGAAAAATTGCGTAACATCGCCATCATCGCGCACGTCGACCATGGTAAAACCACCCTGGTAGATAAGCTGCTCCAACAATCCGGTACGTTCGACTCTCGTGCCGAAACCCAAGAGCGCGTGATGGACTCCAACGATTTGGAGAAAGAGCGTGGGATTACCATCCTCGCGAAAAACACCGCTATCAAATGGAATGATTACCGTATCAACATCGTTGATACCCCGGGGCACGCCGACTTCGGTGGTGAAGTTGAACGTGTAATGTCCATGGTAGATTCAGTGCTGCTGGTGGTTGACGCATTTGACGGCCCGATGCCGCAAACGCGCTTCGTAACCAAAAAAGCGTTTGCTTACGGCCTGAAGCCGATTGTGGTAATCAACAAAGTTGACCGCCCTGGCGCGCGTCCTGACTGGGTTGTTGATCAGGTATTCGACCTGTTCGTTAACCTCGATGCGACCGACGAGCAACTGGACTTCCCGATCGTTTATGCTTCTGCGCTGAACGGTATCGCGGGTCTGGACCACGAAAATATGGCGGAAGACATGACCCCGCTGTATCAGGCGATTATCGACCACGTTCCTGCACCGGACGTAGACCTTGACGGTCCGTTCCAGATGCAGATTTCTCAGCTCGATTACAACAGCTATGTTGGTGTTATCGGCATTGGTCGCATCAAGCGCGGTAAAGTGAAGCCGAACCAGCAGGTTACTATCATCGATAGTGAAGGCAAAACCCGTAACGCGAAAGTCGGTAAAGTGCTGGGCCACCTTGGTCTGGAACGTATCGAAACCGATCTGGCGGAAGCTGGCGATATCGTGGCAATCACTGGCCTTGGTGAACTGAACATTTCTGACACCGTTTGCGACACGCAAAACGTTGAAGCGCTGCCGGCACTCTCCGTTGATGAGCCGACCGTTTCTATGTTCTTCTGCGTTAACACCTCTCCGTTCTGCGGTAAAGAAGGTAAGTTCGTAACGTCTCGTCAGATTCTGGATCGTCTGAACAAAGAACTGGTACACAACGTTGCGCTGCGCGTAGAAGAAACCGAAGACGCCGATGCGTTCCGCGTTTCTGGTCGTGGCGAACTGCACCTGTCTGTTCTTATCGAAAACATGCGTCGTGAAGGTTTCGAACTGGCGGTATCCCGTCCGAAAGTCATCTTCCGTGAAATCGACGGTCGTAAACAAGAGCCGTTCGAAAACGTGACTCTGGACGTTGAAGAACAGCATCAGGGTTCTGTAATGCAGGCGCTGGGCGAACGTAAAGGCGAGCTGAAAAACATGAATCCAGACGGTAAAGGCCGCGTACGTCTCGACTACGTGATCCCAAGCCGTGGTCTGATTGGCTTCCGTTCAGAGTTCATGACCATGACTTCCGGTACTGGTCTGCTGTACTCCACCTTCAGCCACTACGACGATGTGCGTCCGGGTGAAGTGGGTCAGCGTCAGAACGGCGTACTGATCTCTAACGGTCAGGGTAAAGCGGTAGCGTTCGCGCTGTTCGGTCTGCAGGATCGCGGTAAGCTGTTCCTCGGTCACGGTGCAGAAGTTTATGAAGGTCAGATTATCGGTATTCACAGCCGCTCTAACGACCTGACTGTAAACTGCCTGACCGGTAAGAAACTGACCAACATGCGTGCTTCCGGTACTGATGAAGCCGTTGTTCTGGTTCCGCCTATCCGCATGACTCTGGAACAAGCACTGGAGTTCATCGATGATGACGAACTGGTAGAAGTCACTCCGACCTCTATCCGTATTCGTAAACGTCACCTGACGGAAAACGATCGTCGCCGCGCTAACCGTGGTCCGAAAGAAGATTAATTTCTCTTTTTAGTCGTGAAAAACCTGCCAGCGATGGCAGGTTTTTTTTTGCCTGTTGTAAGTTCTCACCAGTACGAGTATCTCCCTTGTAAGTCTGTGACTACAGCAATAGAGAGCTTTGTCACAATTATCTGCAAAGTCACACGCCGTTAATTGCTTTCTTTTTTGGCGTAAGCGTAAGATGCTTCATCTGGTTTAAACCAAAAGGATTAAACAATGGCCGGAAACCAATCCACCGTAGAAAATGCAAAAGAGAAACTGGATCGGTGGTTAAAAGATGGCATCACCACGCCGGGTGGAAAACTCCCTTCAGAAAGAGAGTTGGGAGAGTTGCTGGGTATTAAACGTATGACGCTGCGCCAGGCGTTGCTGAACCTCGAGGCAGAATCCAAAATCTTCCGTAAGGATCGTAAAGGTTGGTTCGTTACTCAGCCGCGTTTTAATTACAGCCCGGAACTGTCGGCTAGCTTTCAACGGGCTGCAATTGAACAAGGGCGGGAACCTTCCTGGGGATTTACCGAGAAAAGTCGTATCAGCGATATTCCCGAGACGCTCATGCCACTGATTACAGTAACGCCGTCAACCGAACTCTATCGCATTACCGGTTGGGGGGCGCTGGAAGGGCATAAAGTTTTCTATCACGAGACGTATATTAATCCTGAAGTTGCCCCTGGTTTTATTGAGCAACTTGAAAACCATTCATTTTCTTCAGTCTGGGAAAAATGCTACCAAAAAGAGACGGTAGTAAAAAAATTGATTTTCAAACCCGTCAGAATGCCTGGCGATATCAGCAAATATCTTGGCGGTTCTGCGGGTATGCCAGCGATCTTAATTGAAAAACATCGTGCCGACCAGCAAGGGAATATTGTCCAGATAGATATTGAATATTGGCGATTTGAGGCTGTAGACCTCATCATTAATCTGTAGGTGTTTTATGGTGACAATAAATAACGCAAGAAAGATTCTACAACGTGTCGATACTCTTCCTCTTTATTTACATGCCTATGCTTTTCATTTAAATATGCGGCTGGAAAGAGTATTGCCGACTGATTTACTTGATATAGCGAGTGAAAATAATCTGCGAGGCGTCAAAATTCATGTTCTGGATGGAGAACGTTTTTCTCTGGGTAATATGGCAGATAAAGAACTCTCTGCCTTTGGCGATAAAGCTCGCCGTCTGAACCTTGATATTCATATTGAAACCAGTGCCTCAGATAAAGCATCTATTGACGAAGCCGTCGCCATCGCACTGAAAACCGGGGCATCGTCCGTGCGTTTTTATCCGCGTTATGAAGGTAATTTGCGCGATGTATTATCGATCATCGCTAACGATATTGCTTATGTGCGGGAAGCGTATCAGGACAGCGGCCTGACCTTTACGATCGAACAGCATGAAGATTTGAAAAGCCATGAGCTGGTATCGTTGGTCAAAGAAAGTGAGATGGAGTCTCTTTCCTTACTGTTTGATTTTGCGAACATGATCAATGCAAATGAGCATCCCATGGACGCCTTAAAAACGATGGCACCGCATATTACTCAGGTGCATATCAAAGATGCATTGATCGTTAAAGAACAGAGTGGTCTGGGGCATAAAGCCTGTATTTCAGGTCAGGGAGATATGCCGTTCAAAGAGTTATTAACGCACCTTATCTGCCTGGGTGATGATGAACCGCAGGTGACGGCATATGGCCTGGAAGAAGAGGTTGATTATTATGCTCCGGCGTTCCGCTTTGAAGACGAAGATGATAATCCGTGGATCCCATATCGCCAGATGAGTGAAACACCATTGCCAGAAAAGCATTTGCTGGATGCGCGGTTACGTAAAGAAAAAGAAGACGCAATTAATCAGATATATCATGTGCGTAACGTACTACAACAAATCAAGCAAGAGGCAAGCCATCTTCTGAACCACTAATAAGTTTTAACTCATCCGCAGTTAATAAAAACCATTCTATAAGAATGGTCGGTATCTTATTGCCTTTAAAACAGTGATTTTAAAAATCGCTTAGGGGATGTTATGCTCACAAAAAAGAAATGGGCGTTATTTAGTCTATTAACACTGTGTGGCGGTACAATTTATAAATTACCGTCGTTAAAAGATGCGTTTTATATCCCGATGCAGGAGTATTTCAATTTGACCAATGGCCAAATTGGTAATGCCATGTCAGTAAACTCATTTGTCACGACAGTGGGTTTTTTTCTGTCTATTTATTTTGCCGATAAACTACCGCGCAGATACACCATGTCATTCTCACTCATTGCTACGGGATTACTGGGAGTTTATTTGACGACAATGCCGGGGTATTGGGGCATCCTCTTTGTCTGGGCGCTATTTGGCGTTACTTGCGACATGATGAACTGGCCTGTTTTGCTCAAGTCGGTAAGTCGGCTGGGCAATAGCGAACAACAAGGCCGGTTGTTTGGTTTCTTCGAAACAGGACGTGGCATTGTCGATACCGTGGTGGCATTTTCTGCGCTGGCAGTATTTACCTGGTTTGGTAGTGGCTTATTGGGCTTTAAAGCGGGTATCTGGTTTTATTCCCTTATTGTGATTGCCGTGGGCATTATCATTTTCTTTGTACTGAATGACAAAGAAGAGGCACCTTCCGTTGAGGTGAAAAAAGAAGACGAAGCATCGCAAAATACCAGTATGAGCTCGGTGCTGAAAGACAAAACAATCTGGCTTATCGCTTTCAACGTCTTCTTCGTTTACGCGGTTTACTGTGGCCTGACGTTCTTCATCCCATTCCTGAAAAACATCTATCTGCTGCCCGTTGCGCTGGTGGGGGCTTACGGCATCATAAATCAATATTGTCTGAAGATGATCGGTGGGCCTATTGGCGGCATGATTTCAGATAAGATCCTGAAATCACCGAGTAAATATCTGTGCTACACCTTTATCATCAGCACCGCGGCACTCATAATGTTGATTATGCTGCCGCACGAAAGTATGCCGGTATATTTAGGGATGGCATGTACGCTGGGCTTTGGTGCGATAGTCTTTACACAGCGAGCCGTATTTTTTGCACCTATCGGCGAAGCAAAAATTGCTGAAAATAAAACAGGCGCGGCGATGGCGTTGGGTAGCTTTATTGGTTACGCCCCGGCGATGTTCTGCTTCAGTCTGTATGGCTACATTCTGGATTTAAATCCGGGGATTATTGGCTACAAAATCGTGTTTGGCATTATGGCCTGCTTCGCATTCTGTGGTGCGGTGGTTTCCGTAATGCTGGTTAAGCGTATTAGCCAATGTAAGAAAGAGATGCTGGCGGCTGAAGCTTAATTAATGGCCGGATGTGTTTAATCCGGCCAATGAAAACCGTATCAACCATCGCATCCGGCAAAACAAAATCCGCTGAAATCTCCAGCGGATTTTTCGAAATTTCAATTTCAGAATACTTCTTGCTCGGCAACCACCAGTTCGACATTCTCTTCGCTTAATAACTGGCAGAAAGAATTGGGCGGTGGAGCATCAGTAAAAAATGCTCTGACATTTCGTGCATTGCCAATTGAAACGGCAGCAGACGCGGCAAACTTAGTATGATCTGCCACTAGCAATGTATTCCGCGCATGTTTAATCATCGTTCTCGCGACTAACGCTTCATTGACATCAAATTCCAGCAGGGTGCCATCATGCTCAATGGCACCAATACTGGTGATTAAATAGTCTGCGCGGAAACCTTCAATAAAATCCACAGCTCCGGGGCCGATGATCCCGCCGTTATGGGCGCGTAAAGTGCCTCCTGGCACCATCACTTCAATATCCTGATTCTTATAAAGAATCTGTGCCACACGTAGGCTGTTAGTGATAATGCGTAAATCACGGCGGTTGAGTAATGCCCTGGCAACGGCTTCGACCGTAGTACCGATGGTGATAAAGACGGTACAGCGTTCGGGAAGGTAATCAGCGACCGCCTCAGCGATCGCCCGTTTCTCGGCGGTGAGCGAAAGTTCCCGTTGCTCAAAAGCGGTATTCATGACGCTGGAGACGCGCCCAGCCCCTCCATGATGACGGGTGATCAACCCCTGCTCGCTTAGTTTTCGGATATCCCGGCGCACGGTTTGCGTTGAAACATCCAGCAGTTGTGCCAGTTCTTCAATATTCATATAACCGCGTTCTGCGATTAGATGAACGAGTTGGTCATGGCGTGGATTACCTGTCACTTCGATGATACTCATGAATACTCCCTTGCCCCTCCTCGGTAGATGTTTACCATTTTACGCATAAAGTGACAAAAATGATTCGGTTTGCTCACGATTAGGAATGCCAGCTCGACCGCCAGCCTGGGTACATTTCATCGCGGCAACCGCACTGGCAAAACGAATAGCCTCTTTTGTGGGCATTTTTTCTGCTAACGCTACCGCGAGTGCGCCGTGAAAAACATCGCCTGCTCCAGTGGTATCAACCACATTGACAGAAAATGCCTCCTGTTGACACAAATGATCATCTTCAATCCACAACGAACCTTCAGAACCCAGCGTGACATACACTTTACCTGCTGTTTGTGTGGCAGCCTGGTACAAGCCTTCTTCAGGTGACTGAAGGCCGGTCATGCGTTTCAGCCCTGGCGTTGAGAACATAGCATGGTCGGCAAGCGCGACAAGTGGAGAAATATCCTGCGGTGTCATATCGGCGTCTAAAAGCGTTGTCACGCCCGCAAGGCGCGCTTGCGAGAATGCTTTTTCAGTGCCGCTATGCCAGCGAACATCGGCCAGAACCAGATCATAACGAGAGAAATCGATCGCTTCTAACCATTCGGCATCAGTATCGAGATCGGGGCTTGGATAATTAACGATAATCCGTTCGCCATGCTGATCAACGAGGATCGCTGATTGCGACGAACGGGCATTAAGATATCGGCGGCAAAATGCCGTATTGACGCCCCAACTCTCAAGTTCTGCAAGTAAGGTATTTCCACAACTGTCATCGCCGACGCGACCGATGAAATCAACCTCCACGCCGAGTTTTGCTATTGCAACAGCGGCTGTTGCCGCCGGGCCACCACCAATCTCAAGATAATGATTTGCCTGATATTTCCCGCCGCCCTCTGGCAGACAGGGCAAAGAATAAATCCTGTCCTGAACAGTGATACCTACACATGCAATTCTGGTCATATTTGTCTTGTCCTGTTTAATTTTGTCGTCTTTGGTCAATTTAAATGACACAAATGATCAAATTAGTGATGTGTGTCGTGTTTTTGAACATAAATTACAAATATGCTCAAAAACAGACGAAAACGAATTTTCAATTGTCATTATTTTGTCAATGTCAGACAGGAGAGCGTTCATGGCAACCATTGCATTTCTCGGGCTGGGGCAGATGGGTAGCCCAATGGCTAACAATCTATTGCAAAAAGGGCATTTATTGCAGGTATTTGATGTCAATACACAGGCTGTCGATGCGCTAGTCACGCAGGGGGCCACTGCGGCACAAACCCCAGCGGAAGCGGCAGTAGGCGCTGAATTTATCATCACTATGCTTCCCAATGGTGACATTGTTCGGCAGGTGTTGTTGGGGGAAAAAGGTGTCTGTGAAACTGTTTCATCTGACGCGTTATTGATTGATATGTCGACTATTCATCCCTTACAGACCGATGCATTAATACGGGAATTACAAGAAAAAGGCATCAGTATGATGGACGCCCCCGTGGGCAGAACGTCTGTGAATGCGATTGATGGCACATTGCTGATTTTAGCGGGTGGCACTGATGAGCAGATTGTGCGCGCACACCCGATTCTCATGTGCATGGGTAATGAGCTGGTCGAAGCTGGCGGCCCGGGAATGGGGATCCGCGTGAAGCTAATTAACAACTATATGAGCATTGCGCTTAATGCGCTGTCCTCCGAAGCCGCTGTGTTATGTGAGTCACTGGGATTAAATCTTGATATCGCAATTAAGGTGATGAGTGGTACGGCAGCAGGGAAAGGGCATTTTACGACCACCTGGCCTGGCAAAGTGCTGAAAGGCGATCTTTCTCCCGCCTTCATGGTGGATCTGGCGTTGAAAGATCTGCGTATTGCTGTTGATGTCGCTCAGGAGACGGGGGCGCCGCTCAATATGGGGATTGCAGCAGAAAGTTATTACGCCGCAGCAAGTCAAGACGGTAAAGGGCGGCAGGACTGGAGCGCCCTGCTAAATCAGGTTCGTCAGCAGGCTGGTCTTTAATTTTATCTATTAACAGGAGTTTCTATGTCATCCCACTTCACCCCATTTACGCTGAAAGATATCTCCCGCCCAGGTGGTGGATTTGCCATGTTAGCTGTCGATCAGCGTGAAGCTATGCGTCTGATGTTTGCGGCAGCAGGACAGCCAAAACCCGTCTCCGACAGTGTACTCACCGATTTTAAAGTCGCCGCGACCCGCATCCTTTCTCCTTATGCTTCTGCCGTTCTGGCGGATAAACAATTTTGTCTTGATCAAATTGTCGAGCAGGGCGCTGTTGCTAATTCTTGCGGTCTGATTGTCGCTGCCGATCTTTTTATCCCAGGTAATGGCATCCCGGTTGATAGCGTTGAAATAGATATGTCCGTCGACCCGCATAAAGCCCGTGAAATGGGGGCGAAGGCGATGAAATTACTTGTGCTCTGGCGTGAAGATGAACCTGCAGAGGAACGTCTGGCAATGGTCGATAAGTTTGTTCGTCGCTGCCGTAGTGCCGGGCTGGTCAGCATTATTGAGCCTGTGGTGCGTCCACCTCGTCGTGGTTGGGACTTTGATCGTGAAAGCGCCATTGTTGCCGCCGCCGCAGAGCTTGGTGGAACAGAGGCTGATCTTTACAAAGCCGAGATGCCATTAGGAGGCAAAGGCGATGAAAAAACCTTACTTTCCGCCTGCCAGAAACTTAACGATCAGATGAAGATGCCGTGGGTAATTCTTTCTTCTGGCGTCGATGCCGATATTTTTGGACGCGCGGTAAGTATTGCGATGAAAAGCGGCGCGTCTGGCTTCCTGGCAGGACGAGCGGTTTGGGCGTCGGTTGTTGGTGCACAAGATCCACAAACTATGCTGCGCGATGTCTCCGTTCCACGCTTACAACGATTGGCTGAAATTGTCGATGAAGGTATCGCGCAACGCTAATTCCCTATGGATAACGATTCTGGAGAATAATGATGGATAAAATTACCCAGGTTTTATTTTCAGATATTGGGAAAGTCACCACTCAATATGTTGAAGTACCACACCAGCAACTTAAACCGCACGAAGTACGGATTGCGCCTGTGTTCTACGGGATATGCGGATCGGATCTGCATGTTTTGAAAGGCGGTCATCCGTTTGCCAAACCGCCAGTCGTTCCCGGTCATGAAATTGCAGCGCGTGTTACGGAAGTGGGTAGCGACGTCAAACATGTACAGCCGGGCGATCATGTGGTTGTCGATCCCATCATGGCTTGCATGGAATGCCGGGCCTGCAAAGCAGGGCGTTTTAATCTTTGTGAACCACCGCAGGTTGCCGGTTTTCGCGCGCCGGGCTTTGCTCGCTCACAGCACATTGTTCCTGCGCGTAATTGCCATGTCGCACCAGCCTCTTTACCGCTAAAAGTGTTGGCCTTTGCCGAACCGGCAGCGTGTGCTCGTCACTGTGTTAACCGAATGCCGAAGGCTTCTCTGGAGAGCGTACTGGTGATTGGTGCTGGAACAATTGGCTTATCCATTGTGCAGGCACTGCGCATTATGGGGGCAGGAAAGATTACCGTGATTGAACCTGACGCGGCCAAACGTGCACTGGCGTTAAAATTGGGTGCTGCAGAGGTTTGGGCACCGGGAGAACTGGCCGCAGATGTGCGATTTACGGGAGCGATTGATGTCGTTGCAGCGCAGGCCACGCTTAATGATGCCTGTACCCGTGTGTATGCCGGAGGCACCGTTGTGTGTATGGGCGTACCGAGTGGGCCGCGTGAAATACCACTACCGATGATGCAACGTTTCGAGCGTGACTTGCTCAACTCTGGCATGTACATCCCTGAAGATTTCGATGCCGTTATCGAATGGCTGGCGGATGGGCGGTTTGATACCAGTGAGCTGGTTACCGATTTATTTGCCATTGATGACGCAGCGGCAGCATTCGAACGCGCGCAGCAAAATGACTCCATAAAAGTCATGCTGCAATTTGCGCCGGAATGATTTTCTAAATCTCTGTCTGGCGCTGCGCTACGTCAGCGCCACCCTACAACAATTAAAAAGGACACTGCGATGAGTCAAATCACCAGTCCTGCAATTTATTCAATTAGTCGTCCACAGGACGTAATTGATATTGTTAATAAGAACTCTGCGATCAACACCAGTATCGGCGTTATTTTTATTGCTTTGGGCGGCATATTGATTGATGCCTATCAGGCGGCGATGGTGGGGTTTGGTAATAAATATATTGCCGCTCAATTTGGTATTTCTCCTGGGCTTGCCGCAACCGTTAATGCTTCAGTATTAATCGCCGCATTAATAGGTGGTTTATTAGCGAATCGGGTCATCAACCGCTTTGGGCAAAAGCGAGCATTTATTATTGGCATGGGGTTATGCACCATCGGTGCTGCTGCGGTGGCTATTGCGCCCAGTATCTGGTGGGTGCTGGTGTGTCGCGTCATCATGGGCTTTGGCTTAGGCATCGACTTCCCTTTGGCAACCAATGCCGTGGCAGAGCTTCGTGGTTCAACGTCGAAGAAAACCGGAACGTCGGTCAATCTCTGGCAAATGGCCTGGTATGTTTCAACTACCGTTGTCTATCTGGTGCTTTTGCCTCTGCTTCTGTCTGGTATTGCTGAAGAACAGTTGTGGCGTTACGGAATATTCATCGGGGCTATTTTCGCAGTCATCTTCATGATTTTGCGTTACGTCTTTATCGGTGAATCCGCAATGTGGGCCGCACGCGTCGGGCGTTACCAGGAAGCATGCGACATCCTGGGAAAACGTTACGGTGTTCAGGCTCGCGTTGCGACACCGGGTACAGCAGAAGCCAGATCCGCGGAAAAGGTAGAGAATAAATACAGAGGTGGATATGGCATCTTATTTAATGATCGTTACCGCAAACGCACCATCCTCGGCTGTGTCGTGGCAACCATGCAGGCGTGGCAATATAACGCTGTAGGTGTTTATCTTCCTCTTACCCTGGCGGGAATAATAAGTGGCGGGCTTACTGGCGCGTTGACGGGTTCTGCCGTCGTGAATGCCCTTTGTGGGGTAACCGGCGGGATGATCGGCTCGTTTATTCTCCAACGATTAGGCACCCGCCGACAGTCCATGTATGGATTTGCCGTTGTGACCTTAGCATTGCTGTCGTTAGGCGCACTGGCGACGACTAATCCCTGGCTGTCTTTAGGGTTGTTGGGATCAATTATTTTCTTCCATTCAGCGGGGCCTGGTGGGTTGGGCATGACCATTGCCACACTCTCATATCCTCCTGCTATTCGCCCTACTGGGGTGGGATTTGCCCGTGCGATTATGCGCACCGGTGCGATTGCCGGGCTTATTTTCTGGCCGATGCTGTGGGGTGCGTTGAAAACTGAAGCGTTTTACTGGTTGGCAATTGTGCCATTCCTGGGATTCCTGACCTGCGTATTGATTAATTGGGAACCGTTGGGGGCGAATGTGGATGCCGAAGACGCGGAAGTTCTGGCGGAATTGAACAAATAAACATAACGCGTATCGGCATCAGGTCGATGCGCGTATTTATCAGACTGCCCACTTTGTAGTGGGTTATTCCCCAATTTCTCGCCGACCAGGAGAGGAAAATGATGTCTGAAACGTTACCTACACCGCAAGAAGGACTTTCCGGTAAAGCCATGAGACGTGTCGTAATGGGCAGTTTCGCGGGCGCGTTGATGGAATGGTATGACTTCTTTATTTTTGGCACGGCAGCAGGGCTGGTATTTGCTCCGCTTTTTTTCCCGAACAGCGATCCTTTTATAGGTCTTATAGCCGCCTTTGCTACCTTTGGTGTCGGTTTTTTGACTCGTCCCTTAGGTGGCATCGTCTTTGGCCATTTTGGCGATAAAATTGGGCGAAAAATAACGCTTATCTGGACACTGGCTATTGTCGGTTGCTCCACATTTTTGATTGGTTTTATTCCGACGTATCAGGAAATTGGGATCTGGGCACCGCTCATATTAATGGCGCTGCGCTTAATTCAGGGCTTTGGTCTTGGTGGCGAGTATGGCGGAGCGGCATTGATGACCATTGAATCTGCGCCCGAATCCCGGCGCGGTTTTTTAGGTTCGCTCCCACAAACGGCTGCATCAGTGGGGATTATGCTGGCAACCGGTATTTTTGCGCTCTGTAACCATTTACTGACTCAGGAACAGTTTCTCTCCTGGGGATGGCGTATTCCGTTCTGGCTTTCTGCGGTGATGTTGATCGTTGGGTTATTTATCCGCCTGCATACTGAGGAGACACTGGATTTTCAAAAGCAAAAAACGACGAATAATAAAGAAAAGTCCGTTCCTCCGTTGATTGAATTATTCAAAAAACATCCGCGAAATATTTTATTAGCGCTGGGCGCGAGGCTGGCAGAGAGTGTCTCCTCCAATATTATTAACGCCTTTGGTATCGTTTATATTTCCAGCCAATTAGCATTATCGCGAGATATTCCTCTGACGGGCATGTTGATTGCCTCGGCGATCGGTATTTTCAGTTGTCCGTTGGTCGGGTGGTTATCAGACCGTATAGGTCAAAAATGTCTGTATTTGTCAGGTGCGGGATTTTGTGTCCTGTTCGCGTTTCCTTTCTTCTTATTACTGGATAGTAAAAGTACGCTCATCATCTGGTGCAGTATGATCCTCGGCTATAACTTAGGCCCGACGATGATGTTTGCCGTGCAGCCGACACTTTTCACCCGCATGTTCGGCACCAAAGTACGATATACCGGTCTTTCTTTTGCCTATCAATTTTCCGCAATACTTGGCGGACTAAGCCCCCTTATCGCCTCAAGTTTGCTGGCGCTGGGAGGGGGAAAACCGTGGTATGTCGCTCTGTTTTTATTTGCTGTCTCAGTTCTTTCCTTTGTTTGCGTCTGGCTGATTGAGCCGACCGATGAACAAGAAACCGCTTCTTACCGCTACATCAGGGAACAATCTCATGAAAACTGAACGGAATAACGAGCATTATCTGGCGCTACAACAGGCGTTTGACGCGCCATGGCCTGGGCCTGTGGGAGAGTCTGTGACGCTGGAAAAAGGCAGTATTCGCCTGCAGATTTATCCGCATGATGGTGCCAGGATCACCTCATTACAGGCATTTGGTTGTGAAGTATTACGCCAATGGCAGCCGCAACGCAGAGCTTTTCAGTACGGCTGTTTCCCAATGGTGCCGTGGGCAGGGCGATTGGGGAACGCGACGCTGAATGCTGGTGGGCAATGTTATTCTTTACCCGCCAATAAACCACCACATGCGTTACATGGTATGGCGTGCTATTCAACATGGGAAATTATCGCCAAAACAACAGATTCCCTGACTTTACGTATGCCTCTGGCTTCACCGTGGCCATGGCAAGGGGAAGTGATTCAGACTTTTTTGCTGGAGAACGATGCGCTGGTTTTACAACTGGAAATCCATTCACATGCCGATACATTCCCGGCCTCTGCGGGCTGGCATCCGTGGTTTGCGAAAAAGCTGGCTCCGCAAAGTACAGCGTCGTTGCAGGTGCTTTTTGATGCGGACTGGCAAGAAGAAGCGGGTAGTGATGAACTGCCAACAGGAAATCGCATCTCTCCTCAAGTCGGCCCCTGGGATGACTGTTTTGGTTTTTATGACGGGTTAAAGGTTAAGTTACTGTGGCCAGGTAAACTCGCGATGACCATGACTTCTTCAGCAAACAGTCTGGTTGTATTTGATAAACAGCCTGATGCCACCTGTGTTAACCCGCTTACTCAGGCACCTAACGCAATAAATCTAACGCCGGAATTTGTGACACCAGATAAGCCGCTGGTCATCGAAACCCGTTGGCAATTTACGCCTGAATCTTAACCATTCATCTAATGCGAAAAAGTCAGTGAAATTACTCTGCTTTTTCGCAATCAGCGTCACAAGATTACCCTTATTGCCACATAGCCAAACCCATCCTTTCCCGCTACAGTTAATTTCCTGTGGTGTGAAAGGAGGCAAAAATGCTCTATATCTTTGATTTAGGTAATGTGATTGTCGATATCGACTTTAACCGTGTGCTGGGAACCTGGAGCGATTTAACGCGTATTCCGCTGGCGTCGCTTAAGAAGAGTTTTCATATGGGTGAGGCGTTTCATCAGCATGAGCGTGGGGAAATTAGTGATGAAGAGTTCGCTGAGGCGCTGTGTCATGAGATGGCCTTACCGTTAAGTTACGAACAGTTCTCCCACGGCTGGCAGGCGGTGTTTGTCGCGCTACGCCCGGAAGTGATCGCCATTATGCATAAACTGCGTGAGCAGGGGCATCGCGTGGTGGTGCTTTCCAATACTAACCGCCTGCATACTACCTTTTGGCCAGAGGAATACCCGGAAATCCGTAGCGCTGCCGACCATATCTACTTGTCGCAAGATTTAGGTATGCGCAAACCGGAAGCGCGAATTTACCAGCATGTTTTGCGGGCAGAAGGTTTTTCACCAGACGAGACGGTCTTTTTCGACGATAACGCCGATAATATAGAAGGAGCTAATCAGCTAGGTATTACCAGCATTCTGGTGAAAGATAAAACCACCATCCCGGACTATTTCGCGAAGGTGTTATGCTAAAAACCATCCATGAAAAAGCCAGGCATCGTACCCGTCCGCTATGGGCCTGGCTGAAACTACTCTGGCAACGCATTAATGAGGACAACATGACAACCCTGGCAGGTAACCTTGCCTACGTGTCATTGCTCTCATTAGTGCCGCTGGTTGCCGTTGTTTTTGCACTTTTCGCCGCGTTTCCCATGTTTTCTGACGTCAGCATTCAGTTGCGTCATTTTATCTTCGCCAACTTTCTTCCTGCCACAGGCGATGTTATCCAGCAATATATCGAACAGTTTGTTGCCAACTCCAACAAGATGACCGCCGTCGGGGCGTGTGGTCTGATCGTCACGGCATTATTGTTGATGTACTCCATCGATAGCGCGCTGAATGCCATCTGGCGCAGTAAACGGGTACGCCCCAAAATTTATTCGTTTGCTGTGTACTGGATGATCCTGACGCTGGGGCCGCTGCTGGCGGGGGCCAGTCTGGCGATCAGCTCCTATCTACTCTCCCTGCGCTGGGCGAGCGATCTCAATACTGTCATCGACAATGTGCTGCGTATTTTTCCGCTGTTGTTGTCGTGGATCTCCTTCTGGCTGCTGTACAGCATTGTTCCTACCATCCGCGTACCTAACCGCGACGCGATTGTCGGCGCGTTTGTCGCCGCACTCCTGTTCGAAGCAGGAAAGAAAGGTTTCGCGCTTTATATCACCATGTTCCCGTCATATCAGCTCATTTACGGTGTGCTGGCGGTGATCCCCATCCTCTTTGTCTGGGTCTACTGGACATGGTGTATCGTCTTGCTTGGTGCAGAAATTACTGTCACTCTCGGGGAATACCGCAAACTTAAACAAGCTGCTGAACAAGAAGAAGACGACGAACCATGATTGCATTAATTCAACGCGTAACCCGAGCCAGCGTCACCGTGGAGGGAGAAGTGACGGGCGAAATTGGCGCGGGACTTTTGGTGTTATTGGGTGTCGAAAAGGATGATGACGAACAGAAAGCAAACCGTCTGTGTGAGCGTGTGCTCGGCTATCGCATCTTTAGCGATGCTGAAGGCAAGATGAATCTCAACGTGCAACAGGCGGGCGGCAGTGTGCTGGTGGTTTCCCAGTTTACCCTTGCCGCAGATACCGAACGGGGGATGCGCCCCAGCTTCTCCAAAGGCGCTTCACCGGATCGCGCAGAGGCGTTATATGACTATTTCGTCGAACGCTGCCGTCAGCAGGAAATGAACACGCAAACAGGACGCTTCGCTGCCGATATGCAGGTATCGCTGGTCAATGATGGTCCCGTGACATTCTGGTTGCAGGTATGAGCCAGCTTCCAGGTGTGTCACGGGAAACAAGAGAGAGTATCGCTATGTATCACCTTCGGGTTCCACAAACAGAAGAAGAATTAGAGCGCTACTATCAATTCCGCTGGGAGATGTTGCGTAAACCCCTGCATCAACCGAAAGGTTCTGAACGCGACGCCTGGGATGCGATGGCGCATCACCAGATGGTCGTCGACGAGCAGGGTAATCTGGTGGCAGTAGGGCGGCTGTATATCAATGCCGATAACGAAGCCTCCATTCGCTTTATGGCCGTTCATCCCGACGTGCAGGACAAAGGCCTGGGCACGCTGATGGCGATGACCCTGGAGTCGGTAGCGCGTCAGGAAGGCGTTAAGCGCGTGACCTGTAGCGCCCGTGAAGACGCGGTGGAGTTTTTCGCTAAGCTGGGGTTTGTGAATCAGGGGGAGATCACCACCCCAACCACCACGCCGATTCGCCATTTTCTGATGATTAAACCCGTCGCTACTCTGGATGACATTTTGCATCGCGGCGACTGGTGCGCCCAGCTCCAGCAGGCGTGGTATGAACACATCCCGTTAAGCGAAAAAATGGGCGTGCGCATTCAGCAATATACCGGGCAAAAATTTATCACCACCATGCCGGAAACCGGCAATCAGAATCCGCACCACACGTTGTTTGCCGGGAGTTTATTCTCTCTGGCAACGCTCACCGGTTGGGGGCTTATCTGGCTGATGCTGCGCGAACGCCACCTCGGCGGAACGATTATTCTTGCCGATGCGCATATCCGCTACAGCAAGCCGATTAGCGGCAAACCTCATGCGGTGGCCGACCTCGGTGCGTTAAGCGGCGATCTCGACCGTCTGGCGCGCGGGCGTAAAGCGCGGGTGCAAATGCAGGTCGAAATCTTTGGCGACGATACGCCAGGCGCGGTGTTTGAAGGCACATATATCGTTCTGCCCGCGAAGCCATTTGGCCCGTATGAAGAGGGCGGGAACGAAGAAGAGTAGGGCGGCCGTTTTAATTAAATACCGGTTGGTGGCGGCACTGACCGGTCTGCGATGGGCGATAAATTTTATCTTAAGCCTGATGCGGTAAATACGCTGACTTTTTCGGGTACACTATCCTGATGATGTAAATGAAGACCCAGTCAAAAAACAAATATCCTTGAATATAATATATTCATAGCACCATAACTCGTCCTTATTATTTGTTGTCGCTTTTCTGTGGATGCGATCCGACCTAATTAAGAGTAATAAACAATCATGGGCGATGCTAAACGATTTTTTAATAATAATTAAAATAACTGTAACTGTTGCATTGTTTCTGGAAAGTGTCTCGTAAAAACAAAACCACATGCGGAAACCAGCTTTCGTTAATTAATTTTCCAGTGTAAGTTTCATACATTAATTAACAGTATATGTTAGGTGGTAACGATGGCGATGAATACGGTTTTTCTTCATTTGTCAGAAGAGGCAATTAAAAGACTGAACAAACTCAGGGGCTGGCGTAAAGTTTCACGATCTGCAATTTTACGCGAAGCGGTGGAGCAATATCTGGAGCGGCAGCAATTTCCGGTACGTAAGGCAAAGGGAGGCAGGCAAAAGGGGGAGGCGCCAGGTGTTGAAGAATCCGTGTAAGGTGCATGAGGAATGACAAAAAGACTTTTTCATTCTTGAATATAAAATCAAAAAGCCAGATGCCATTATTCTGGCAACGGCACAGATTTATGGCTGCGAACTGGTAACGCGAAATACGAGAGATTTTGCGGGAATAGCAGGTGTTGTCACACCCTATGAACTGTAATCCGGGCGACCTGTGCCCCCCGGAAAACGTCAGAGATTACTCCCCTTCACCCGGGAACAGGAACGGGTTGATGGAACTGCGGGCGTAGCCTTCTTGCTCCATTCGCGCGTCCAGTACCAGAGAGGCGAGGTCATCCGCCACAGCTTCAACTTTTGGATCTTTTTCCTGATAAAGAATCTTCAGGTAAGTGCCGCAGTCATCACAGCTTTCGGCTTTAATTGCAGCCTGTTCGTCATCCAGCGACCAGTAGTGCAGTTTACCGCTCTGTTCGCAGTTGCTGCATTTTACGCGCACCACGTGCCATTCGGTTTCGCACAGGTTGCAGTGCAGATAACGCAGGCCCTGAGTCGTGCCGATTTGCACCATGCTGGAAACCGGCATCGAACCACAAACCGGGCAGTACTGACGTTGTTCGCCATATTCTGCACGGGCTTTGCCAGGGATCAGATTAGCCATCTGTGCCCAATAGAGCGACAACGCGGCCCAGATAAACGGCGCTTTATCACTGCTGACTGACGAGAAATCAGAGGTAAACAGCGCGTTGGCCATATCTTCCAGTTCCTGGGTCGATGCCTTCTCCAGATTCTCGATCACAGCCAGCGCCGGACCGCTCATTTCAGGTTTCAGTTCAGCAATCAGCGCCATCAGCAGTTTTTGCCAGTGCTTATCACGCGGCAGTACGTGAATATCCAGCGGTGGCTTGCCCTGTGCGCTTGCTTCTTTAATGCGTGTGGTCAGATCCATCTCCAGCGGATGGTCGTACAGCACCACTTCCTGGGCGTGGGCGATAAGCGCAGCAAAGCGCAGGTAATCACCCAGCGGATTATTTTCTGCCAGCTCGCGCAGACGCTCGGCGCGGCGGTTGTATAAATTTTTGAGCCGAGGGAACAATAACGGCGGAATCATATCCGCCGTACGTTTCTCGCTCGAACCCAGCTCATCTTGCGGGATTATGCGAATACTCATTCAGCTTTCTTTTCCGTTGTCTTGCGGACTTCACGATACCAGCGTGGATGGTGTTTCTTCGCCCATGCGCTGGTAACCCATCCTTCCACCATGGCGGTAATCGTGCCTTTCACCCAAAGGGCGGCGTAGATATGCACCATGATAACCACAATTAACGCCACTGCGGCAAATGAATGCAGCATTAACGCGAATCGGATCACCGGGATTGAGAAAGCAGGCGCAAAATAAGGACGCCAGATAATCACACCGCTCACCAGCAGCAGGACCAGGAAAATAATTGCCGCCCAGAAAACGCATTTCTGACCGAAGTTATAACGCCCGGTGTCACCTACTTCCTCGTTGACGACGATCTTACGAATATTCTTCGCCCAAAAGATATCATCCCGATTGATTAGGTTGTGATGCCAGTAACGGAAAAACATGATGATGAACGAGGCAAACATAACCACGCCAACAAACGGGTGCAGAATTCGCGCCAGTTGCGGCGTGCCCATGATTTGCATCAACCAGTTGAAAGAGGGGAACAAAAATCCCATCCCGCTTACCGCCGCCAGGATGAAGCAGAAGGCGGTGATCCAGTGGTTGATACGTTCCGGTGCGGTGTAGCGCACGATGGTGTCACGTCGTTTCATTTGCGCTCCTCGTCTTTCTCTTCGTGCAGATTATTCTCTTCCTCATCCGCACGGTTCGGACCGACACCCACGTAGTGGAAGATACTGGCCGCAAAGGTAGCCGCAAAGCCAACAGCCGCGAGCGGTTTCCAGATGCCTTTCCAGAATTTTACGGTTTGGCTGATTTCCGGATTTTCCGGCAAGCCATGATACAGATTCGGCTTGTCAGCATGGTGCAACACATACATCACGTGTGTACCACCGACGCCAGCCGGATCGTACAGACCTGCATTGTCGTAACCGCGGGTTTTCAGCTCAGCCACGCGCTCGCTCGCCAGCGTTTTCATCGACTCTTTCGTACCGAAGTGAATCGCGCCTGTCGGGCAGGTCTTCACGCAGGCCGGTTCTTGCCCAACCACTACACGGTCTACGCACAGCGTGCATTTGTAGACGCGGTTGTCTTCCGGATTGAGGCGAGGAATATCGAATGGACAGCCCGCGATACAATAACCGCAGCCAATGCACTGCTCGGACTGGAAGTCGACGATACCGTTGGCATACTGAATAATTGCCCCTTCCGCCGGGCACGCTTTCAGGCAGCCTGGATCGGAACAGTGCATACAGCCGTCTTTGCGGATCAGCCATTCCAGTTTGTCGTTTTGCTCCACTTCCGAGAAGCGCATCACCGTCCACGATTTGGCGCTTAAATCATTAGGGTTGTCATACACCCCAATGTTATTGCCGACGGTATCGCGAATGTCGTTCCACTCTGAACACGCCACCTGACAGGCTTTACAGCCGATACAGGTGGTGACGTCGATGAGTTTCGCCACTTCTTCCTGGAAATCCCGCGCCTGAGGGGCGGGGGTCAGACCGTTAGTCGCGGAACGACGAATGATATCTTGAGATTGGTAAGCCATATTTCGTCTCCGTACCCTTCATCTTTCAGCTTGCAGGTTCGCTGGCTTCCTTATTCATCCCGGTCACATAGTGTTTCTGCTCCCGGTCTTCATGGCGTTGCCAGCTCCCTGCAATCTGAAATCTATTAGGTATCCACCTTTTCCACATTCACGAGGAAGGATTTAAACTCCGGCGTCTGCGTGTTCGCATCACCGACGAATGGCGTCAACGTATTGGCAATAAAGCCTTTTTTCGCTACGCCTTCATAGCCCCAGTGAATCGGAATACCGATGGTATCGATATCTTTGCCGTTCGCTTTCAGCGTGCGAATACGTTTGGTCACCACTGCTTTGGCTTTGATATAGCCGCGGTTGGAGGAGACTTTCACGGTATCGCCCTGGGCAATGCCAAGTTTGTTCGCCAGCGACTCACCGATTTCCACAAACTGCTCTGGCTGCAAAATCGCGTTCAACAGCGCGTGTTTAGTCCAGTAGTGGAAATGCTCGGTCAGACGATAGGTGGTTCCGACATACGGGAACTTATCGGCTTTACCTAATGCTTCAGCGTCATCTTTAAAGATACGCGCAGCCGGGTTTGAGATAACGTTTGGATGCAGCGGGTTAGTCCCCAGCGGCGTTTCAAACGGCTCGTAGTGTTCCGGGAACGGACCCTCCGCCATTTTATCGAGGGCAAACAGACGACCCATGCCTTCCTGCTGCATGATAAACGGCCCGACGCCGCTGCCCGGAGGCGCTGCGCTGTAGTCTGGAATATCCCAGCCGGTCCACTTGGTGCCGTCCCATTTCAGCAACTGACGCTTCGGATCCCACGGGTTACCCTGCGGGTCTGCGGAGGCGCGGTTATACAGAATGCGGCGGTTAAGCGGCCATGCCCATGCCCAGCCCAACGTGTTACCGAGGCCAGACGGATCGGCGTTATCACGACGCGCCATCTGGTTGCCTTCCGGCGTCCAGCTACCGGCGAAAATCCAGCAGCCACAGGAGGTTGTTCCGTCATCACGCAGTTGGGCAAACGAGCTAAGTTGTTGGCCTTTTTTAACAATGACCGCTCCGGTTGCCGGGTCGGTAATATCGGCCAGCGCCTTACCGTTGCTCTCCATCGCCACTTCTTCTGAAGATGGCTCATGCGGAATGGCGTAGTTCCAGGTCATGTTCAGCACCTGATCCGGATTTGCGCCGCCCTGTTCGGCATACATCTTGCGCAAGCGCAGGAAGATACCGGAAAGGATTTCGCCATCAGTCAGCGCAATCCCCGGGGCGTCCGCGCCTTTCCAGTGCCACTGCAACCAGCGACCGGAGTTAACGATAGAACCGTTTTCTTCCGCGAAGCAGGTCGATGGCAGACGGAACACTTCGGTCTGGATCTTCGAAGAATCGACTTCGTTCAGCTCACCGTGGTTCTGCCAGAAGTTAGAGGTTTCAGTGTTCAGCGGGTCGATGGTCACGAGGAACTTCAGTTTCGACAGACAACCGATCACTTTGTTTTTGTTCGGGAATGAGGCAACCGGGTTAAAGCCCTGGCAGATATAGCCATTGACCTTGCCCTCTTTCATCATCTCGAAGTATTGCAGGACGTCGTAGCCTTTATCCCACTTCGGCAACCAGTCAAAGCCCCAGCTATTTTCCGCCGTTGCTTTATCGCCAAAGAATGCTTTCATCATCGAGACGAAGAATTTCGGGTAGTTGCTCCAGTAGTTGACCTGACCTTCCAGCAGCGGTTTCGGCGTGCTGGCGGCGAGGTAGGTTTGCAAATCGGTTTGCTTCTCGCTCGGTAGCGTCATGTAACCCGGCAGGCTCTGCGACAGCAGCCCCAGATCCGTCAGCCCCTGAATGTTGGAGTGACCGCGCAGGGCGTTAACGCCACCGCCTGCCATCCCCATATTGCCGAGCAGCAACTGGATCATCGCCATCGTGCGGATGTTCTGTGCACCAACGGAGTGTTGCGTCCAGCCGAGCGCGTAGAGGAACGAGGCGGTTTTATCGTGAGCACTGGTTTCTGCGATGTATTCGCAGACTTTCAGGAACGCGTCTTTTGGCGTACCACAAATGTTTTCAACCACATCTGGCGTATAACGGGAAACGTGCTGTTTCAGCAGGTTCCATACGCAACGTGGGTGTTGCAACGTGGTATCGCGTTTGGCAAAGCCGTTTTCGTCCAGTTCATAAGTCCAGCTAGACTTATCGTACTTGCGTTTTTCCGCGTCGTAGCCGGTGAACAGGCCATCTTCAAAGCCGTAATCCTCACGCACGATCAGGCTGGCGTTGGTATAGGCTTCGGTGTATTCGCGGTTGAATTTTTCATTGTTCAGCAGGTACAGCAATACGCCTGACAGGAAAGCAATGTCAGTACCGGAACGAATAGGGGCATAGTAGTCAGCCACCGCTGCCGTACGCGTAAAGCGAGGATCGATCACAATCAGCTTCGCGCCGTTGTGAATTTTGGCTTCCATCGCCCAGCGGAATCCGACCGGGTGAGCTTCAGCGGCATTACCGCCCATCACCACAACAAGGTTGGCGTTCTTGATGTCGACCCAGTGGTTGGTCATCGCACCGCGACCAAATGTTGGAGCAAGACTTGCTACCGTTGGTCCGTGTCAGACACGCGCCTGGTTGTCGACCGCGAGCATACCCAGCGCGCGCGAGAATTTTTGCGTTAAATAGCCGGTTTCGTTACTCGACGCGGAAGCACACAGCATCCCGGTGGAGAGCCAGCGGTTAACAGTCACGCCTTCGGCGTTTTGCGCAATGTAGTTAGCATCGCGGTCTTCTTTCATCAGTTTGGCGATGCGATCAAACGCCTCTTCCCAACTGATTTGCTGCCATTTATCAGAACCAGGTGCACGGTATTCCGGGAACTTCAGACGGCTTTCGGAGTGGATGAAATCCACCAGGCCAGCGCCTTTCGGACAAAGCGCACCGCGGTTGACCGGGTGATCCGGGTCACCTTCGATATGGAAGATAGATGCTTTGGCGTTTTTTGCTCCGTCACCGAGGCTGTACATCAGCAGCCCACAACCAACAGAACAATAGGTGCAGGTATTACGGGTTTCGCGGGTGCGCAGCAGTTTATACTGCCTTGTCTCCGCGAGTGCTACGCTGGGTGCAAAACCCAGTGCCGCTGCCGTGGTGCCTGCCATACCGCCAGCGCAGATCTTAAAGAACTGCCTTCTGCTGACCTGCATGGATTGCTCCTTGTTTCGACATTGTCACGTCCCATTTACATTCGCTTGCTGCGCGTGCAGGGAGTGGGAGTTATTTTTCTTTGCGGAAGAGGCCGCAAAGGTCCAGAATTGGCTCAATTTCCCTCCATCCAGGAAGGGTTTGTAACAGAATACCATAATCTTGGTGTGTGTGTTCTTATCTGGTTAAGAGAAAGTGAAAAAAACACAGCAAAAAGAAATCGAAAATGTGACAAATATCACAGGGATGCGTCAAATTGAGTTATGGCGGCGTGATGATTTACAACATTCCCGGCTTGATGAAGTCGCGGAAGAAGTTCCCGTTGCGTTGGTCTACAACGGTATTTCGCATGTGGTGATGATGGCCTCGCCAAAAGACCTTGAGCTCTTTGCGCTCGGTTTTTCGCTTTCAGAAGGAATTATCGAAAACCCGCGTGATATCTTCGGTATGGACGTTGTTCCTTCCTGTAACGGTCTTGAAGTGCAAATCGAGCTTTCCAGCCGCCGCTTTATGGGGCTGAAAGAGCGCCGCCGGGCGCTGGCCGGGCGCACGGGCTGTGGTGTCTGTGGCGTAGAGCAACTTAATGACATTGGTAAACCGGTGCAGCCACTGCCGTTCACCCAGACCTTTGATCTCAACAAACTGGATGACGCATTACGTCATCTCAATGACTTCCAGCCCGTGGGGCAATTGACCGGTTGTACGCACGCCGCCGCCTGGATGCTGCCTTCTGGTGAACTGGTGGGCGGACATGAAGACGTGGGTCGCCATGTAGCGTTGGATAAACTGCTGGGTCGCCGGGCGCGGGAAGGCGAAAGCTGGCTGCAAGGTGCGGTGCTGGTTTCCAGTCGTGCCAGTTATGAAATGGTACAAAAGTCAGCGATGTGCGGCGTAGAGATTTTGTTTGCGGTGTCTGCCGCGACAACGTTGGCGGTGGAAGTTGCTGAGCGTTGTAACCTGACATTAGTGGGCTTTTGTAAGCCAGGCAGGGCAACGGTTTATACCCATCCTCAGCGTTTAATTCATCATTAAAAAATACCGCAATTCTGATTACGGGTTGCGGTTTTATTTTTTTATTAAATAATCCTCAACATATTATTCAGCATTTAAATATAATTACTGTTTATTTGTAGTAAATATACTCGTTAACTCCGGCGGTTAAAGATATACTTCTCTCACGTTACGTGATGAATTAATGATTTTATTTATATGGACGTTTTGAACTAATCATCGTATCAATAAATAAAAACGTGTAACTAATGAGTAAAGGGAAACAACAATTTTATTCCAGCATTAAAAACAGCAATAAGTATTACTGACAAAATGCAAAATATTTTTGTCGGATGCGGCGAAAACGCCTCATCCGACCTGTAAATCGTACAGATTTAATGAATTCCGTAGGCCTGATAAGCGCAGCGCATCAGGCAATTTCGTGTTTGTTGTCAACCTCAATGTATTTTCAATAGTGGGTGATGGATTATGAGTATTGAAAAATGAGTACATTACAGTTACCAGGCAGTTCATATTCAACAGAAGTTAATTTAAACGGCTTAATTGAGGTGCTCAGCAAGCATCTTTACTCCACACCTGTGGTTGCCGTGCGCGAACTGGTGCAGAACGGGCATGATGCAATTGTGCGTCGCAGGATTGAGCAACCTGATGCACCAAAGGACAATCTAATCCGTGTGGTAGCTGACGTGGCGAAGTCCACCATCACCATTAGCGATACCGGCGCAGGCCTGACGGAAAGTGAAATTCATGGCTTTCTGGCAACGGTTGGTGTGGGTTATACCCGAATGTTACGCCAGCAGGATGACGATACGGGACTCATTGGCATGTTCGGCCTCGGCTTTTTGTCGGCCTTTGTGCTGGCAAAAGAGGTCACGGTGTTGACCACATCCTGGCAAACGCCGGATCAGAGCTGGAAATACCACTCTACCGACGGGCAAAAATACACCGTTACCCCGCATCAAAACTCGGCTCCGGGTACGCAGGTCATTCTGACGCTCAAAGAAGAGTACAGCCATCTGGCGAGTAACAATTTGCTGAACCGCGTTCTTTCCCGCTACTGCATATTGCTGCACGAGCCGGTCTATGTGGGCGATGCCAGCGAGCCGGTGAATAAACTCCAGCCGCCGTGGCGTGAAGTTGCCCCCGAAGGCGTAACCATGCACCGCGCGTTGGTGCAGCGTAAAAATCTCGCCTTTGCCGCCCAGTTTGAATCCTCCTTCGAACCGATTTGTACCATTCCGGTAGTACCGGCGGGGATGAGCGATGCCGTCGGGATTTTATGGATTCAGGATGGTGCAACTTATGGCACCAGCGATAACCGCAACCTGTCGTTGTTTTTGCGCGGCATGTTACTCGATGACGAAGCGCGTGAGCTGTTACCGCCCTGGGCCGGTTTTATTGGCGGTGTGATTGAATCATCGAAACTGACGCCGACGGCGAGCCGGGAAGATCTTCAGCGAGATGAAACCTGGGTTGCGGTGCAGGAGGCGTTAAAAGAGTCGCTGATCTCTGGTTTGTCCGATCTCGCACAAAACCAGCCAGAAATATGGCGACGGGTATTAATGCGCCATAACGAGGCGTTACTGGGTGCGGCATTGTGTGATGATCGTCTGTTTGATTTGCTGAAAGACCGTTTGCAGGTGCCAACCTCAAAAGGAGCGTTGCTGGCGAAAGATTTACGCATCAATAACAGCATTCATATTCTGTTAAGCCGCGACGGCGGTTTTGAAGAGATGTTGTTCCACATTCTGCAACGACCCGTTGCGCGTGGCGATCGCTATGCCGTGGTGCCATTTTTACGCCGTTGGGCGCTGTTATATCACTGCCGGATTATCGAAGTCGGTACGCAAACGGGTAATGAGCAGTTGTTCAGCCTGGCGGAGTTGCCCGAAGAGCAGGTTGCGTATCTGGAAGAGCAGCTCTGCGATGGTGAGCAATTAATTATTTCCCGCTTCGAACCGGCCGTTTTACCGTTAGTCGTCACGCCAGACCGGGAAGCGGAATTAAAACAAATTCTTGAGCAGGATGATGCCGATAAGCGCATCAGCACCGCGGCGTTAATGCTGGCGCGGCAATTTACTTCGCAAATCCAAAAGACCAAAACATCAAGTCTGTATATCAACCTTAATAATCCCTGCGTCATGCAACTGGTGACAGCATTACAACATCAACAGCAACCAGCGGCGGCATTACGGTTATTAAAATCGCTAAAAGTGATTTTGTGTTCCAGCGGTAATAAAGAGCAGCAGTGGGATTTACACCAGGCACTGGAAGATTTTACTCAGGTTATTCCTGTTTTAATTAATCAAGGAAAATAAAATGGATACATGGGAGTGGTACAATAAATATAGTCAGGAGTTGCGCGATGCCGGGCAAGAATATATTCCGCAACTTATTGATGATTTTTCAGAAGGTGTTTTGCATCTGCAAATGGAAAAGTGCGATTCATTATTACCGGAAATGAAAGCACTTAATCAGGTGGCAAAAAATCCGTGGCTGGAAATATTTATCGGACACTGGGAAATGCGCCATCGTCTGACTAACCACGAAGAAGGCGAAAAAGTGCTGCCTGATGTGGTGGCGCTGTTTGAAAAAGCACATCGGGAAGAGGCGAAAGATTGCCCGCAATCTATCTGCGTTACGCAGGATTTATCCGCCTGCTACGAGAATATAGATGCCCCAGGCTGGGCTAATGAACGCATGGCGGTATGTGAAGAGACCATCGCGCGCATTGATCCGACCTGGAGCTGTTTTATGTGTTTATCCTGCGAATATGCCAGCGCACTGGTGGACTCCAACAAAACAGAAGAGGCGTTGGTTTATATCGACAGGCAAATCGACGCGGTAAACGCAGCGGGGAGTGAATATTTAGAAGCGCTGCTGGCGACCCGTGCCGATATTTTGGTTGCCCTTCAGCGTTACGATGAAGCACGCAAATTGATTGATGAACTGGCAGAAGAAAATGATTACTGGGGACGCGACCGTATCAGTTATCAGTTGAAAAAACTGTACATCATGGCGTTATGCGGACAGGACGAAGAAGTCTGGAAGGAATTGCCGCGTTGGTCAGATCTGACTCCCTATTCATGGGGCATGTGGGTAAAGATTATTACCGTACTGCTTCCTCGCCATCCGCAGAGAAACCACTGGCAACTGGCGCGCATTATCCAACAAATGCTGGAGCATCGTTCGCAGGCTGGGGCGCACCGCAAAGTGGTTGATCTGGCAAAACTGCAAATCACCCTCGCGCTGGAACGTGAATCTGTCTGGGTTGCTAAAATGGCGATGAAACTGGCCCAGCGGCACATGCCGAAATTACGCGCGTTATTAGGTGTCGATCGTGAATTTCTCGAACTCAGCGAAAAAATCGCCGCCAAAGAGGCGGAGTTGCTTGCTCGCCCGATAGTGGAAGCATCTGAAAATAGCGATGAAGAAACGCAGCCAGATCCAGAAAAAGACGTAGAGGTATTCCGTCGTGCTTACCTGAACACGCCAGATGATGCGGAATTGCTGGGCAAACTGGTCAATGCATTAAACGCCTGTAATGCGATCAATGAGTCGATCGAACTTTTGCAATGTTACGTTGAAAGTCATATTGAGGAAGATAACGGTCTCTGTTTCGACCTGCTGGATTTGTTGCTTAACCGTGGCGATCAGCAAACCATTGAGCACCTGGCGAAGCTGTATGAACAGGCGGGGCTGCTACATATGGCGCTGTGGTTCCGCGCGCGAGTGATCAACCAACAGGAAGACTGGAGTGAACTGGAGACAATTGGTCAACAATTGCTGAAAAACGCAAAAGGGCGTGAGTGGCCAGGCGTTTATCGTATGTGCTCCTGGGCGGCGCAAAAACAGGATGCCTGGGATCGGCAACTGGATTATTTACAGCAATTACAGCAGCTTTTGATTAGCCGTGAAGAAGATATTCGCAATCTCCAGTGGGATATCATGGCGACCGCCAGCATCTTACAACAATGGGATCTGGTGCGTGCTATTGCAGCCGAGCTGGAAATAGAACTTACGGAAGGCGAAGGTTTTATCGACGAAAAATGGGGGTTATTGAACATCCGTTTCCGGGAAAACTTCGAATACCGCTATTACTATGCCCAGCGGATTGGGCCGGTAACGGCAAGGATTATAGAGCCGACTTACCGGACCGATTTCCCACAACATGTTGATGAAATTGTCGTTTTCGATGCGGAAATGTTGAATACCCGACCAGAAGACGAAGAAGAGCAGAAGAATTTCACTCCGCTCTATGGGTGCCTGCAAACCATTATCCCGACCGGGTACGGCGAGTCCTGGTTCTGCGAAGGTGTTATGCCTGGTGAAGAACAGTTTAATACCTTCCGTGAGGCGCTCCGTGAACGAAACTGGTACTACTGGAGCAACAGTAATGATGACTATACGTTAACGGACAGTCATCAGGGAGAAGATGCACAGCCGCTGTCTGCGTTCTACTTTGTCATCAGTGCACCGCGTTCAGTTTCTAAAGGTGATATCGATAAGAGCCTGAGTGAATTGACCGCTGACTGGGAACATCCGTTGTGCTGGTGGCGTCTTGCCAAAGAAGCCGGTGCGAATGAAGAGAAGCATGCTGCTATTTCTGAACGTTATGGGATGTAATCGGGGCTTAAATAATGGGGAGCAGGAAACTCCCCCTCCGCAACGGCTGAACTGTTAATTAAATTAAGTTCTGCGATTTATATATTAAATTGCAGAGCTTATTCATTCTGTGAATTATATGTGTTTATTTATAAACAAAACGCGTGTAGTGACATTTTATTTTTTCATTTATTATATTTACTCTCTTATTTATCTATTCATAAGGCAATTAAATGAAAAGGAATTTATTATCTTCCGCTATTATAGTCGCTATAATGGCTCTCGGTATCACTGGCTGTGATGATAAAAAAGCCGAAACAGAAACTCCCCCGCCCGCCAATAGTCAACCTGCCGCACCAGCTCCTGAAGCGAAACCTACAGAAGCCCCCGTTGCAAAAGCAGAAGCTAAACCTGAAACACCTGCGCAACCGGTGGTCGATGAACAAGCGGTTTTCGACGAAAAAATGGATATCTATATCAAGTGCTACAACAAGTTACAGATCCCGGTACAGCGCAGTCTGGCGCGTTATGCCGACTGGCTGAAAGATTTTAAACAGGGACCAACGGGCAAAGAGAGTCATGTTTATGGCATCTACGGCATTAGTGAATCCAGTCTTTCTGAGTGCGAAAAAGGCGTGAAAAGTGTTGTGGCGTTAACGCCTGAGCTGCAACCTATTGATGGCGTAGCGTTGAATTATATTAATACCGCAGTCGCGCTGGGGAATACTATTAATGAAATGGATAAATATTACACCCAGGAAAATTATAAAGACGATGCGTTTGCCAAAGGGAAAACGCTGCACCAGACATTCTTAAAAAATCTTGAAGCCTTTGAACCTGTAGCAGAATCTTATCATGCGGCAATTCAGGAAATTAATGATAAGCGTCAGCTTGTAGAACTGAAAAATATTGAACAAAGAGAAGGGAAAACATTCCACTACTACTCTCTGGCTGCCATGATTTCAGCGAAACAAATTAATAACCTGATATCGCAAGAGAAGTTTGATGCAGAAGCGGCAATGAAGAAAGTGGCTGAACTTGAAACGCTGGTGGCGCAAGCCAAAGAAGTGAGTAAAGACAGTATGAATTCTCTCTTCACAGGGGCAGCAGACCGATATCAAATTGCATCTAAAAAATATGTTCGTCGTATCAGAGATAAAGTCCCGTATTCTGACTGGGATAAAAAGAAACTTCAGGACGCAAACACAAGCTGGATGGTCGAGGACTCATATCCGAAATCATTACAAGCTTATAATGAACTGGTCGGTAACTATAATCGCCTGCGTTAAACGTTTCTGATTTTTGTGCGCAATGTAATCGGGAGCATATCAATTCATAGTACCGGGGCGATGAAGCCCCGGCGTGAGAGATTATTGCCCGTAATAAGCATTCGCCCCGTGTTTACGCAGGTAGTGTTTATCCAGCAGTTCGTTTTGCATGGCAGGAAGCTGCGGCGCGAGCTGGCGTGAGAACAGTCCCATATAGGCGCATTCTTCCAGTACTACGGCATTATGCACCGCATCGGCGGCATTTTTTCCCCAGGCGAACGGGCCGTGAGAATGCACCAGCACCGCCGGAATTTGCGCTGGACTCCTGCCGCGTTCTTCGAAAGTTTCAATGATCACTTCGCCGGTCTGGTATTCATACTCGCCGTTGATCTCCTCTGCGGTCATCAGGCGCGTGCAGGGGATGGCACCATAGAAGTAATCGGCGTGCGTGGTGCCCCAGGCGGGGAGATCCAGCCCGGCCTGCGACCAGATAGTGGCGTGGCGCGAGTGGGTATGCACAATACCGCTGATTTCTGCATAGCGACGGTAGAGTGCCAGATGCGTTGGCGTGTCGGACGAGGGCTTTTTGCTGCCTTCCACCACCTTGCCGCTGGCTATCTCAACCACCACCATATCGTCGGCGGTCATCACTTCATACTCAACGCCGGAAGGCTTGATCACCATCCATTGTCGCGTTTCGTCTACCGCGCTGACATTGCCCCAGGTGAACGTCACCAGATGATGAGCGGGAAGCGCCAGGTTCGCCGCCAACACTTCGGCTTTTAGTTGCTCTAACATATAAATCCGGCCTCCTGCATACGTGCTTCAATCCACCGCCGCGCCTGAATAATTTCCAGCACCGGCTCATTGGCTTTTTCTGTCCACATCTCAATCAGGAATGAACCGCGATAATTCAGTTCATGCAGCGTTTTAAAGATGCCAACGAAATCAACGCAGCCTTCGCCAAACGGCACATCACGAAACTGACCAGGGCTTTGCTCTGTGACTGGTTGAGTGTCTTTCAGGTGAATAGCCGCGATACGGTCAATCCCCAATTTCAGTTCAGCGGGAACATCATTGCCCCAGGCGCTAAGGTTGCCGACGTCCGGGTAGACGGTGAACCACGGCGAGGCGAGCATTTCATCCCATTTTTTCCACTTGCTGATGGAGTTCATAAACGCGGTGTCCATAATCTCCACCGCCAGCATCACTTGCGATGCCGCCGCCTGTTCAACCGCCCACGCCAGCCCTTCAGCAAACCGTTGCTGTGTACCTTCGTCATGGTCTTCGTAATAGACGTCGTAGCCCGCCAGTTGAATGGTACGAATACCGAGATCGCGTGCCAGACGAATCGCTTTGCTCATGATCTCCCGTGCTCGCTGGCGTACCGCCTCGTCACGGCTGCCAAAAGGAAAACGGCGATGGGCAGAAAGGCACATTGATGGAATGGCAACGCCTGTTTCGATCATCGCGGTGACCAGCGAAGCCCTTTGTGCGGCGCTCCAGTCAAGGCGCGCCAGACGCTCATCAGTTTCATCCACCGACATTTCGACAAAATCAAAACCGCAGCTTTTTGTCAGCACCAACCGCTCTGGCCAGGAGAGATTTTTTGCCAGTGCTTTTTCATAAATACCTAACGGATGATTACGCACGCGCGCCTCCCCAGATAGTATCGATTTGCGCATGGAAATCGGCAGCAACCTGTGTCGGATTTGCTGCGCCCGTCAGCGCTCGCCCGGCAATAAACGCCTTCACGCGGATATCTTTAAATAGCGGCAGGTCGGCAGGGGTAATTCCGCCGGTAATAGAAAGTTCGAGGCCGATATCAGAAAGTGCCTTCATACGTGCCAGATCGGTCTCGCCCCACTGCTGCCCGCTGGCCTGCGCGTCGCGACCACGATGATAAATCGCTTGTCGCACGCCAATTCGATACCAGTCGCAGGCGTCGTCCAGCGTCCAGTTGCCGAATAGTTCAATCTGAATTTCACCGCCGTAGCGTTGCGCCATCGCATGGCCTTTTTCTACCGTGGCGAGCGGTGCGGCGCAGATAATGGTCATCCAGTTGGCTCCCGCGCTAAACGCCTGTTGAGCGAGCGTTTCACCGGCGTCGGCAACTTTCCAGTCAGCGACGATGATTTTGTTCGGGCACTGTTCACGCAAGGCTCTCACCGCGCCAAGCCCTTCGTTTAAGCAGAGAATGGTGCCCGCTTCGACGATATCGACGCTGTCTTTTAACAGCGTCACGTCGCGCTGTGCGGCTTCAAGCGATGAGTGGTCGAGGGCCAGTTGTAGAAAAGGTTGGCTCATAAATGATGCTCCTTGATATGGACGTGATAGCCCTGAATTGCGGCAATTAAATGTTGATAGCGTTGATATTTTTGTTGGTAATGCTGATGTGCGGTCATGTCCGGTAGCAGTGTGCGTACCGGATGCTGCAAGCTGCGCTGGGCTTCATTGAAATTGCGATAAACCCCCGTACCGACGCGGGCGGCAAGCGCCGCGCCAAAACATCCGGTTTCTTCTACCTGCGGCAGTTCAATGCGTAAGCCGCTGACATCTGCCAGCATTTGCATCCAGACATCAGAATGCGCAGGGCCACCAGTGACGCGAAGGGTATGCACATCGGCAAAACGTTCACGCATCCGGTTGAGATGCGTCATGTGACTGAACACCACACCTTCATAGATGGCCTGCAACAGGTGCGCGCGGGTGTGAATGGCCTGCATCCCGTAGAAACCGCTGGTCATCTCGAGTCCGGCGTTGCTGCCGTACAGGAACGGCAGGAAAAAGAGATCGCCACTGGCTTTCGGCAAGCTGGCAACGGCCTGGTTAATCTCATCAAACGATATTTCTCCCCACTGCGCGGTAAACCATTCGAGATTGCCGGAAGAGGTGGGGCTGGCTTCGTGAACGATAAATTCACCGTCATTAACGTAGCGACCATAGACATACGGATGCGCTTCACCGTCACCTAAACCGCGGGTTATGCCGCTGGTCACCGCCCAGGTCCCCATCACCGCATTGAGGGTGAATTCGTCTTCGATTCCGGCGCAGAGCGCGGTGGAAACCACATCAAACAGACCGCCGACAACGGGCGTACCCGCTTCCAGACCGGTCAATTCGGCTGTCTGAGCGGTGATTTCCCCGCAAATTTCGGCTGAACCGACAACAGGCGGCAGGGCGTGATTGATTTCACTGATCCCCAGCCAGTCGGTGAGGCGTGGGTCATATTGCCCGCTGCTCATGTTGTAGAGATTGGACTCCGAAATATTGCTCTCTTCGCAGCCTTTTACGCCGGTTAAACACCAGCGCAGGTAGTCATGTGTCATCATCACGCAGCCAATTTGTGCATAGCGTTCTGGTTCGTGCTCTTTCAGCCAACGTAGCAGCGACACAGGATGCCCGGTCCACAGCGTTTGTCGGGTCAGTGGGTAGAGCTTTTCCGGTACGTCTTCTTCCTGCCAGCGACGAACGATTGCCATCGCCCGGCGGTCAGAGGATAAAATGGCGTTACCGAGCGGGTTGTTATTTTTATCTAGTAAAAACAATCCCTTACCTTGTGCTGAAATGCCGATGCCGACAATTTGAGCACCACTGACACCGGTATTTGCAAGCAGATCGCGAATGACGGAAGTGCAGCATTGCCACAGTTCTGCCATATCGCGCTCTACCCAACCTGGCTGCGGGCTTAATGCGCACAGCGGCAGGCGCTGCACGCCCGCCTCCCGGCCTTCGCGGTCATACAGTCCGGCTTTTAGCCAGCTACCGCCACAATCTAACCCCAGCCAGTATTGCGTCATGGTTTATTGCACCTCATCCACGGCTTTCAGCAGATCAGCACCCTGCGGAACATCTTTAACAAACATGTCGCGGATCTGAGTACCCAGGGCGTCGCTAAAGGCTTTGCGGTCAAGATCGGTGATGACTTCTACACCGGCGTCTTTCATACCGTCGATGATTTTTTGCTGATCTTCAGCAACCAGTTTGCGCTGGTAGCTACCCGCTTCTTGCGCGGAGGAGACCAGAGCTTCCTGCATCTGCGGGCTTAAGCCATCAAACTTCGCTTTGTTGATCACCACCAGAAGCGGTGAATAAGCGTGATGTGTCAGAGAAAGGTGCTTTTGTACTTCGTAAAATTTTGCTGACCAGACGACGTTGATCGGATGCTCTTGCGCGTCGATGGTGCGAGTTTCCAGGCCGGTATAGACTTCAGCAAATGGCATCGGGATTGGGTTGGCACCGAACACTTTAAATGCGGCGATATTCATCGGGCTGTTGTTGGTGCGAATCTTCAGTCCTTTCAGGTCTGCAGGGGTTTTTACCGGCGCGCGAGAGTTAGTCACATCACGCCAGCCGTTTTCCCAGTACGCCAGTACTTTCAGTCCTTTGCCTTCGAGGGAGGCTTTCAGCTCGTCGCCCACTTTGCCATCGAGGGTTTTATGCGCGTGGGCGGTATCGCGGAACAGGAAAGGTACATCCAGCAGGTTTATCACGGGTGAGAGTCCCGCAAAGTTATTCGAGCCGGACATCTCCATATCAATGGTGCCACCGCGCACACCACTGATCATCGCCTGTGCATTGCCGAGGGTACTGTCCGGGAACAGTTTTAATTTCAGCTCACCTTTGGTTTTCTCTTGCAATAATTCATTGAATTTTTTTGCCGCAATATGTTGCGAATCGGTTTGTGATGTTTCATAACCGAAACGTAATGATTGTGCCGCCAGAGAAGATGTACTGAATGTAGCCACTCCGGCAATTAATAAAGCGTAGGTTACAGAACGTAATTTCATAATATTTTCCTTTTAGCTCATCCATTTTAGTGGGGCGGTAATTAATTCTGGGATAAAAATAAATAATGCTAACAACATGAATAAAACCATGACGTAAGGCGCAACGCCTTTTACAGCATCGTCAAATTTAAGCTTCGCAACACCGCATATGACGTTAAGTACGTTACCAACCGGGGGCGTAATTAGCGAAATTGAGCAGTTAATAATAAACATAATGCCAAAATAGACAGGATCTATTCCCGCTTCTTTTACTAATGGCATTAATACCGGCGTAAGAATTAATACGGTAGGAGTTAAATCCATGACTGTACTGATCACCATAATGGCGAGCATAATTACGATGAATAATAAGCGAGGCGAGTCAACCAACGGTTGTAATAACTCCGATACCATCATCGGCAGTTCAGCAATGGTGATTAGCCATGCGGATACCGCTGCGGAAGCCACCAGGAACATCACCACGGAAGTGGTTTTCGCCGCGTTAACCAAAACATGGTAAAGCGTGGCGAACGTCATTTCGCGATAGACCACCACCGAGACAAACAAGGCGTAGAATGCCGCAACCGCGCCAGCTTCTGTTGGTGTGAATAATCCCGAACGGAAACCGCCAATAATAATTATTGGCAAAAAGAGTGCCCAAATACCGGAAACTAAAGATTGCCAGACTTCCCGCAGCGAGGCTTTCGGCTGGCAAGGCAGGTTTAGCCGTTTTGCCTGCCACCACCAGGTAATCATCAGCGTGATGCCCATCATGATGCCCGGCGCAATGCCAGCCATAAACAGTTTGCTGATGGATAACCCACTGGAGACACCGAAGATAATGAGTGGAATAGATGGCGGAATAATGGCCGCGATAATACCGCCCGATCCGATAAGCCCGGCGGCGCGGTTTACCGGATAGTTGGCCTGACGCATCATCGGCACCAACAGTGCCGCGACGGCAGCGGTATCGGCAACCGCAGAACCAGAAAGGCTTGCCATGATCATCGCAGCAAGAACGCCGACGTAACCCAGACCTCCCGGTCTGTGGCCTACCAGTTTCATCGGCAAGTCGACAATACGTTGCGACAGGCCGCCCGCGTTCATGATCTCACCCGCCAGTACAAAGAAGGGGATGGCTAACAGGGAGAAGCTGTCTGCACCATTGACCAGTGTTTGCGCCAGAATTTGCACATCAAAGATATCCATCCAGAACATCAATGAAATGCCACACAGTAATAATGCCCAGGCGATGGGAATACCAATGGCGATAGCCCCTAACAGACTGACAATAAATATAAGGATTGTCATCGTCAGGCTCCTTGTTGGTTTCGGCTGGGGGCACTTGTTAACTGCCGGTATAAATGGCGCAATTCCAGCAATGCGATAATCAGGCTAGTGGGGATTGCGGCGGCATACATTAAGCCAACAGGTACGCCGAGAATGGGCGATAAGTTACTCCAGTCTTGCGCTGTTTTTTCTATTGCCCCCCAGGCCAGGCCCAGGCAAAGCAATAAAATAAGCGTATGGGTTAGCAGCGAAACACGTTGTTGATTAGTGGGTGAGAGTTTTTCGACTAAGAAAGTAACCTGTACATGGCTGTTGTCCATAAACGCCACGATAGCGCCAATAAATGTTAACCAGACAAATAAAAGTCGGGATAATTCATCAATCGATAATATGCTTGTGTGAAATCCATATCGAAGAATTATATTAATAAAAATAATACAAGACAGTATTGCGATGATGACCGCAAGAATGCCTTCGAGTATCCGTTTCATAACGAGTCCTTCTTGTTATGTCATATGTTTTCATTAATTAATGTTGTAGGTATTCGTAATAATTATTGGAAACGACTAATTAGAGATTTAATGCGATATATGAGTGAAACGATTTAACGACATTCATTCATAGAGTGAATGCCGTTACGTAATATTTCGATACGGTGATGAACATCAGCAGTAGCATGGATTTCTAATAACTTGATGCCAGAAAATTGCAATGTTGATGGTTCTGCCACATTAAATAACTCGCTAACATGTTTTGTGGTCATCAGGCTTTGCGGGCAGAAAGGAGCGAATGGCGCGTGTAAGTCTTGCCATTCACCATATTCTCCGTTGAGTGTGGTTCCTGAGAACATCAGCGCACCGAGTTTCCCGGCCTGTTTTGCCATCAGGGCATGGGTAAGCGGTAATGTGGTATTGCGTCCTTCAATGGCCGAACGTGCCCAGTTGATACAGACGCTGATGTCATAATCAGCAATGACATCCAGAACATTTTCTAACGGCAAAAAACCTTTACGCGGAGCGGGGGAGGTCATGGCGTCGCAGTGTTCCAGCACCAGTTTGCACGGCCAGTCCCAGTTGGCGATTTCTTTCAACGAGCGGGCAAAAGCGTCTGTCGCTTGCATAACATTGGGATTGGTTGCTAATGGTGCAGCCTGGATCTCAAGTGCGAGCACTTTATTAGCCGGTAATGAGTTGATTTTATTGAACAGGTGGCGGTAGTACGCCACGCACGCCTTGCGTTGTTCTTCGTCGCTGGAGGCGAGACCAAAACCGTTGTTTTCGCTGCGGCGACGCATGGTTTCCATTACTGCGGTGACGACAAATTGCCAACTCTCTGGCGTATGACGGAGTAACCATTGATCGCCAAGAGGATGGAAATTTTCCAGGCAGGGTTGTTCCAGACCGCGAATATCAGGGGTCTCTGATAATTGTCGCCAGAATTCCTTCTCTTCCTCTTCACTTCTTTGGTGAAAAGAAGGTGCACAGGGATACGCGCCGATAATATAACCGGCATTATTCGCTTTCATTTTGTGCTCCAGTAATAACTTTTTTATAAAGCAGAGAGGGCTACTTTAACCACGATTTTCCGTATTGCCGCTGGGGCATTTTTATTACATGCCGGGCGGTGAACATCCTGCGGGAAGAAAATAGCGTAACTACCCGGTATCATTTCGATAAATGACTCATGCTCACTGTCGTGATAAAAAATAATATCGCGCTGTTCTAATAGATATTCGCTGACTTTATTATTTCCGGTATCAATGGCTACACCTATTTTCTCTTCGCCCCGCGCCAGGAACTGAATGTCCAAATAGCGACGATGAACTTCAGGGCGGTTTTCTACTGCTTCGCGAGTGGTTAAATCGATAATCTGCGCATAAATATTTTTACCGTCGATTTCAACAACGCCCGGTTCCAGAGCATTGAAATCGGTGGTGCGCAGAAAACCGAGTACCTTTTCGATGGCAGCGGGTAAAAGGCACGGATTAGGCTGCGTGATATGTCCAAATATCATGGTCTGTCTCCTTATAACGCCCACACGCTGTCATCAACCGTGATGCCGTTACGGCGGTTTTCTGCCAGCAGGGTGGTAAATTCGTGGCCTGGTAAACGAATTGCCTGGTTTTCGTCAGCACGCTCGGCGGTGGTAACGTAATCCATGATGCGTTGCAATTTGGCGTCGCGGGTGGTGCCGTCGATCAGTTTGTCCACTTCGATGGCGATGAAGATTTGTGAGATACCGTATTCGTCGCTGTTATCTTCGGTTACTTCGGCAACGGAGGCACCGTCGGAAAGCAGAGTGGCGATCATATCCAGCACAATCGACATACCGGACCCTTTCCAGTGACCCATCGGTAAAATGCGGCGATTTTTCTCGATTATGCCAGGTTCTTTAGTCAGATTGCCTTCATCGTCAAAGCCACCATCAACCGGTAACTGACGACCCGCCAGACGGTTAACCTCTAACATGCCGTAGGAGAACATCGACATCGACATATCGACCATGGTGATCGGCGTGGAAGGAATGGCGACGATTAATGGGTTGGTGCCAATACGACACTCTTTCGCACCCCACGGTGGCATCACCGCGATAGAGTTGGTCCAGCAGATGCCGATATAGCCTTTTTCCGCTGCCTGCCAGCCGTAGCTGCCTCCGCGCATCCAGTGGTTGGCATTGCGTAACGCTACCAGACCAATCCCATGATGTGCAGCCAGTTCAATGGCGCGATCCATCATCTTTTTCGCCGTCAGGTTACCGATTGAGCGCTGGGCATCCCACTGCTCAATTGCCCCAAGGCTGGTGATACGTTTGGCCCCGGCGTCAGGGATGATATCGCCATTATCCAGTTGTTGGATAAAACGCGGGAAACGGTTAACGCCGTGAGAATAAACGCCGGATTCGGTGGTGCGGGCAAACATTTCTGCACAGGCATCGGCGGTTTCGCTGTCAACGCCGCGTGAAACTAATACCCGGTTAAAGGCTGCTTTTAACTGCTCAAATGTCACTTTCATCCCTGGTTTCCTTGTTTTTTTGAACGCTTTTTTAGCTTAAAATTCCACTATGCGAAATTTGATTTCAAATATATCGATCACTTTTTAACAAAGCAATCTGATTGATGATTTTCAAAAATCATAAAAATCAAAAAGTTATAATTTATCTGTTGAGATCGTGAACTGCGACACACTTTGCGCTACCATCAGGGCGCGCCAAAAAGGGGAGGTAAGCGATGGGAAAAAAAGAGCACGAGATAGCGCAGGATAAAGAGCGGCCTGCCGGAAGTCAGAGCTTGTTTCGGGGGTTGATGTTGATTGAGATCCTGAGCAACTACCCAAACGGTTGTCCGCTGGCGCATCTCTCGGAACTGGCTGGACTGAATAAAAGCACCGTCCATCGCTTATTGCAGGGGTTACAGTCCTGTGGCTATGTGACCACCGCGCCCGCAGCAGGCAGCTATCGCCTGACGACCAAATTTATTGCTGTCGGGCAAAAGGCGCTGTCATCGCTAAATATCATTCATATTGCTGCGCCGCATCTTGAGACGCTGAACATCGCCACCGGTGAAACGATTAACTTCTCCAGCCGCGAAGATGATCACGCGATCTTGATTTATAAACTCGAACCTACCACCGGTATGCTGCGAACCCGCGCCTATATCGGTCAGCATATGCCGCTCTACTGCTCTGCGATGGGTAAGATCTATATGGCATTTGGTCACCAGGATTACGTGAAATCGTATTGGGAAAGCCATCTGAATGAGATCCAGCCGCTAACCCGCAATACCATTACCGATTTGCCCGCGATGTTTGACGAACTGGCGCAGATTCGTGAAAGTGGAGTGGCGATGGACAGAGAAGAGAATGAACTCGGTGTTTCCTGTGTTGCTGCACCAGTATTTGATATTCACGGACGGGTGCCGTATGCCGTATCTATCTCTCTTTCTACGTCGCGTCTGAAACAGGTGGGGGAGAAGAATCTCCTGAAACCACTGCGTGAAACTGCCCTGGCTATCTCCAATGAGCTGGGATTTACCGTCCGGGAGCAGGGCGTGATCACATAATATCCGGGATAAGTGACAAAACTGTAACAATCCCTTTGTTGGATCAAAGCAATAATGGCGCGCTTTCTGGCACGCTGCGGTTTTAGTGCAAAGGAGTGATCATGAACCGGTTTATTATTGCGGATGCGACGAAATGTATCGGTTGCCGTACCTGTGAAGTGGCCTGCGCAGTGTCGCATCAGGAGAATCAGGATTGCGCTGCGTTGTCACCAGGCGAGTTTATTTCGCGTATTCGTGTCATCAAAGACCATACCTGTACCACGGCAGTAGCCTGTCATCAGTGTGAAGATGCGCCGTGCGCGAATGTCTGCCCTGTGGACGCGATTCGCCGCGAACATGGACATATCTTCGTGGAACAATCACGTTGTATTGGCTGTAAAAGCTGTATGCTGGCATGTCCGTTTGGTGCGATGGAAGTCGTTTCATCGCGCGCAAAGGCGAGGGCGATTAAGTGCGATCTCTGCTGGCATCGGGCGACGGGACCGGCTTGTGTTGAAGCCTGCCCGACACAGGCGTTGCAATGTATGGATGTCGAGAAAATCCAGCGTCAACGACTACAGCAGCAACCTGTTTGAGACGTTATTCCGGCGCTTCTCAACGCCGGAATAACGTATTAATCAGAGGGTTGGCAAAGCGCGCTTTGTTTATGCCGGATACAGCCTGAACACCTTATTCGGCCTACAAAATCACACAAATTCAATATGTTGTATAATTCGTGTGGGCCTGATAAGCGTAGCGAATCAGGCTATTTTGCGTTTGCCATCAGTCTCATTAATGGCTTTCAACCCAGGCGCGTTCAATCTCTTCCGCCAGAATCTTCACACCCGCCTCAATTTTTTCCGGTTCCGGCACGTAATTCATGCGCATACATTGATGCGTGTGTGGCCACGGTTTATCCAGCCCGGGGAAGAAATTATGCCCCGGCACCATCAGTACACCGCGCGCTTTCAGGCGCTGATAAAGCTGCTCGGTGGTAATCGGCAAATCCTTAAACCATAGCCAGAGGAAGATTGCCCCTTCAGGTTTATGAATCAGGCAGCGATCTTCCGGTAAATAGCGGCGAATGATGGCGATAGCTTCCTGAACACGCTGGTAGTAAAACGGTTTAATCACCGTTTCTGACAGGCGCAGCAGGTCGTTACGCTTAATCATTTCACACATCATTGCCGGGCCAATACCGCCAGGTGCGAGGCTGATAATGCCGTTCATATTGGTGATGGCGGTAATGATTTTTTCATTGGCGATGATAATGCCGCAGCGCGAACCCGGCAGACCCAGCTTGGAAAGGCTCATGCACAGCACGATATTCGGATTCCACAGCGGGCGCGCTTCGCTGAAGATGATGCCAGGGAACGGGACGCCATAAGCGTTATCAATCACCAGCGGAATGCCGTGCTGATTTGCCAGCGCATCTAGTTTCAGCAACTCTTCATCGGTTATTACATTACCTGTTGGGTTCGTCGGTCGGGAGACGCAAATCATCCCCGTTTCTTCGCCAATGTGCAGATGCTCAAAATCGACGTGATATTTAAACTGACCTTCTGGCAGCAGTTCAATATTTGGGCGCGCAGAAACGAACAGATCTTCTTCCAGTCCGGCGTCCGCGTAGCCAATGTATTCCGGAGCCAGCGGGAACAGCACTTTTTTGATCCGTCCATCGGCACGGCGTCCGGCAAACAGATTAAATAAGTAGAAAAACGCGCTCTGGCTGCCATTTGTTAGTGCAATATTCTGTGGTTCGATATCCCAACTTAGTTTCTCACGTAGCATCCCGGCAAGTAGCGACAGTAGCTCCGTCTTTCCTTGTGGGCCGTCGTAATTGCACAGCGCATCCGTTGCTTTACCGCTTTCCAGCATGTCGGACAGCAGTGTCTGGAAGTAGTCCTGCATTTCCGGGATCTGCGCCGGGTTTCCGCCGCCGAGCATAATTGCGCCGGGTGTGCGTAAACCGTCGTTTAGATCTTCCATCAGCAGTGTAATGCCGGAGTGGCGGGTAAATTTGTCACCAAAAAGGGAGAATGTCATAGCGGGATATCATTCGAACTCTGAAGCAAGGAAAGTAACAATAACGCTACATTTGCCAGGGTGCAAATCGGGCTTCTGCAAGAGGTTGGCGTGTTATGCTGAGTTTTTTATTTATGCTGGCATTTTATACTAAAAGGTGGCTTCCCGGCATACTGCAAGCGGGAAGCCGGAAAAGTTACGGTTGCCCCGCCCAGACGACCATCACTTTATCGTCGCCGTATTCACGGACGAATCCATAACCTTGTTTCAGTGACAATGCGGTGTGTTTACCCGCACCAATGGCTGGATGCCGTGCGCGGAACTGGCCGATGCGTTGCCAGTGCGCAACGCTGGCGGCAGATTTACCGCTAACATCCTGCCAGTTCATATCCGAACGTGTGCCTTGCAGCGGATCAGAACCAGTGGCACCGAATGGACGCGAGGACTCATCGCCATAAAAGATTTGTACCGCACCTGGCGCCAGTAACAATAACTCTGCGGCTTTATCGCCCCCTTCGCGGAACAAGCGGGTATCGTGTGAGGAGAGGTAGCTCAGCACGTTGAAATCCTGTAGTTTCTCTGCCATTTGCTGCCAGGTCGTATCCATCTGCGCCAGGCAACCGACCGCTTTCGCTGCCTGCTCCTGATAATCGAAATTGATCATCGCGTCGAAGCCGTGGTGATAGTAGTCACTTTTCATCACGCCGTGACCCCAGGCTTCGCCAGTCATCCAGAAAGGATTGTCATCTAACGCTTTTCCAGGGTTAGCGCTCTTCCACTCTTTCAGGGCGGCGCTGGCCTGGGTTTTCAGTTGCTGCCAGGCTGGCAACTCAACATGTTTGGCGGTATCGACCCGAAAACCATCAATACCGTAGTCGTGAACCCATTGGCTTAACCAGTGGGTTAAATAATCGCGAGGGGTAAAGCCGTCGACAGATTTTGCGTGAGTATCCGGTTTGTTTTTATAGAACACCGGCAGACCAGAAGCAGTGGTAGATTCTGTTTTGATATCCGGCAAAAAGGCCAACGACATGGTGAGATCGTCGAATCCTGGATTGTCGTAATCACCGATATCCGTTCTGATCCAGTTTTTTCCCCACCATTTATCCCAGCCGGCTTTGTCGCTGAAATTAATGTAATCGTTGAAGCTATGCCAGGTTTGCCCGGCTGCGGGTTTCCAGTCGCTCCAGCGGTTGCCCAGCGTTTTTTGTAACTCGTCGCCGGAAAGATACAATGCGCCAAACTGATACTCCTGCATATCCGCCAGCGTGGCATAGCCGGTATGGTTCATCACCACATCAAAGAGAATACGGATACCTCGCTGGTGCGCGCCATCAACCAATGCTTGCAGATCGGCTTCGTTGCCCATATTGGCATCAAGATTCGTCCAGTCCTGGGTGTAGTAACCGTGGTAGGCATAATGTGGGAAATCGCCTTTTGTACCGCCGCCAACCCAGCCATGAATTTGCTCAAAGGGGGCGCTGATCCACAGGGCATTGACGCCCAGTTGCTGGAGATAATCCAGTCTGTTGGTCAGGCCACGTAAATCTCCGCCGTGAAAAGTACCAATTTCCTCCATGCCATCTTTATGACGACCATAGCTCTGGTCGTTGCTGGGATCACCGTTTTCGAAACGGTCTGTCAGCACAAAGTAAACCGTGGCGTTATGCCAGTTGAAGGGGGCGGACGTGTCGGTTTCTGCCCGTTCCAGCAGCAGCAAGCCATTACTGGTGGCGGCAGGTTGTAACGTTATTTGACCGTTCTTCACCGTCGCGATTTGTTGGCTGTAATAATCACGGATTACCGTACCTTCCGGGAAGGTGGCGCTGACATTAAGCGTCAATGGCTGTCCATCCCATTTTGGGCATTCACGGATCTGGTTTGCTATTGGTTCGGCAGTGTTTTGGATCGAAATCATCAATGTTGGCGTGCCGGAGCGGGTGTCTATTTGCAGCTTATATTCACCATCTCTGAACAATCGCCATTGTGGCGGTGTGTTGTTACAAGGTTGCAGAGAAAGCATCTGATTGAGTTTTATTGCATTCGCAGGCTGCCAGCATTGTTGATTAAAATTCAGCGTCAACGAACGCGTACCTTTGGTCAGCGGTGCGTGGCTGACAAATGTTCCTGTGCTCTCTTCAGTAAAGGTGGGAAATCCCTGAGAAGTCCAGCCAGCGGCAACGGCAAAGCCGGGAATGAGTGTCAGAAAACAGACGGCAAGTTTCATAACGGATGAGTCCTTGTTGCTGCGAATTTCACCAGTTTGCCAGTGATAATACTGGTAAAACTCCTCCCTGATGAGGATTGCGCCAGGATGAGACGAAAGGGGGAGTATTTCACCTGAGATTTAAGCTTATTTTTTGCGATAACCCCCACATTTTCTGCGATTTAGCACCAATCTGAACCATTACCGCGTGACATAGTTTCAGATTTGGACTATTCCTTGGGGTGCTCTTGGCCGCTATTTTTGATATGATTTGAGATTCAACTCTCAAATTTGGGAAAAATATTGCTCTAAATAATTCGAGTTGCAGGACAAAACACCGATGGTGTTTTGAACAGCGTTTGCGCAGTACATGCAACTTGAACTATGACGAGTATAAGGTGTTTGAATGATTAAATCCGATCAGGAGACCTGATGATTTTGACTCCCATACGACGATATGGGGCGATGATTCTTATGTTACTCACTCTGGTGTTTTCGAGTGAGGTGTTAGCGAAGACGCATACAACAACAGCGAGTCAGAAGTCCCATTTAACTAAAGCTAGTAATAAACAGGTAAGCAGTAAACAAGAGTATTCTCGCAATAGTGCAAAGAGCAGTTCACTTCCTGATTTGCGAAAATACCCTTCCGGAACACCAAGAAAAAAAGCGTTTCTCCGGACCGTGATGCCCTATATTACCAGCCAAAATGCTGCCATTACGGCGGAACGTAACTGGCTGATTTCAAAACAATACCAGGGACAATGGTCACCTGCAGAGCGTGCGCGTTTGCAAGATATCGCCAAACGCTACAAGGTGAAGTGGTCTGGTAATACGCGAAAAATCCCGTGGAATACGCTGCTTGAACGTGTAGATATTATTCCTACCAGCATGGTGGCGACGATGGCTGCGGCAGAAAGCGGTTGGGGTACGTCAAAACTGGCGCGTAGCAACAACAACCTGTTCGGCATGAAATGCATGAAAGGGCGTTGCACCAATGCACCGGGTAAAGTGAAGGGATACTCACAATTTAGTTCTGTCAAAGAATCGGTGAGCGCCTATGTCACTAACCTGAATACGCACCCGGCTTACGCTTCGTTCCGTAAATCGCGCGCGCAATTGCGTAAAGCGGATCAGGAAGTTACCGCTACAGCGATGATTCATAAGCTGAAAGGTTATTCAACGAAAGGGCAGAGTTATAACAACTACCTGTTCGCGATGTACCAGGATAACCAGCGGTTAATCGCCGCACATATGTAATTGCATTCCTTTCAGCCTTATCCGACTTGTTGGTCGGATAAGGCTTTTGCTCTGCGTCAGGTGGCTGTGCAACATTGCCTGATGCGACGTTAACGCTTCTCATGATGCCTGACCGCTTTTTCACTCTCGCTACAGCATTACCTCGCTATTTACATCGCGATACTCTTTAGGCGTCGTGTCATACGCTTTTTTAAATACAGAGTAGAAATATTGCAGCGATGGATAACCGCACATTTGCGATATCTCGTTGATCGACAAGGTAGTAGAAATCAGCAGGCTGCGCGCTTTCTCTAGCTTCTCGGCATGAATCATGGCGTGAATGGTTTCCCCCACCTCTTCTTTAAAACGCTTCTCAAGATTGGAGCGCGATATGCCAACTGCATCGAGTACCTGATCCACTTTTATGCCTTTGCAGGCGTGATTGCGGATGTAATGCATGGCCTGAATAACAGCGGGGTCGGTCAGCGAACGGTAATCCGTAGAGCGCCGTTCAATAACGCGTACAGGCGGAACCAGAATCCGCTGCAACGGCATCTTTTCTTTATCTAATAACCGATGCAGAAGTTTTGCCGCCTGATAGCCCATTTGCCGCGCGCCCTGGGCGACAGAAGAGAGGGCGACACGCGAAAGATAACGGGTCAGTTCTTCGTTATCGATGCCAATCACGCATAATTTTTCCGGTACGGGAATATGCAAATGCTCGCATACTTGCAGAATATGCCGCGCTCTGGCGTCAGTGACGGCAATAATCCCTGTTTGCGGTGGTAGCGTTTGTAGCCAGTCGGCCAGTCGGTTTTGCGCGTGCTGCCAGTTCTCTGGCGCGGTTTCCAGCCCCTGATAAACGACTCCGCGGTACTTTTCCTCAGCAACAAGCTGGCGAAACGCATATTCGCGTTCGGCTGCCCAACGTTTGCCGCTAGATTCCGGCAAACCGTAAAAAGCAAAGCGGTTAACGCCTTTCTCTTTTAAATGCAAAAATGCGCTTTCAACCAGCGCATAGTTATCGGTGGCAATGTAATGTACGGGTGGGTAACTTTCTGCCAGGTGATACGAACCACCAACTCCGACAATAGGGACGTCGACATCAGCCAGCGCCTGCTCGATTTGTGTATCATCGAAGTCGGCTATGACGCCATCTCCTAACCAGTCCTTGATTTTGTCAATGCGGGCGCGGAAATCTTCTTCAATGAAAATATCCCATTCCGATTGTGACGCCTGTAAATATTCCCCTACGCCTTCTACTACCTGACGATCATAGGCTTTATTAGCATTGAACAGTAATGTGATGCGGTGACGTTTAGTAAACATGGTTCTTTTCCTGCTGAATCATGCAAAAAACTCAAAACCGGCAATAAGTTACCGGCTTTGAGAAAATTTTTATCAAAATCAGGAACGGCGTTTGGTTGCGGAGTCCATCCATACTGCCAGCAACAGAATCGCACCTTTGACGATATACTGCCAGAAGGTTGGTACATCCATCATACTCATACCGTTATCCAGTGAAGCCATGATGAATGCCCCCATTACTGCTCCGGCAACACTCCCCACACCACCTGCCAGACTAGTACCGCCAATCACGCAGGCTGCAATCGCGTCCAGCTCAGCGATATTACCCGCAGAAGGTGAACCAGCGCCAAGCCGCGAACTAAGAATTAACCCGGCGATGGCCACCATCAAACCGTTGATAGCAAATACGGCAAGTTTGGTGCGTTCAACGTTAATTCCAGAGAGTCGCGCGGCTTCCAGATTGCCACCGATAGCGTAAATGCGTCTCCCAAAAGCTGTTCGTGTTGCCATAAACATTCCTCCGAGCAACAGCAACGTCAGCAGCAGAACAGGTGTAGGAACGCCACGGTAATCATTCAGCAGCCAGATTGCACCTAAAACGATAATGGCGGTTAATGCCTGGCGACCGACTACTGCTGTAGATGCCGGGGACTGCAAACCCAAAGCCTGACGGCGCATTCTTCCGCGCCACTGCCAGCCGACAAAAGCCATTAAGCCAAGCGCGCCGATGATGAAACCGGTGCTGGCTGGTAGATAGCTTTGCCCAATTTGTGACATCGCGGCGCTGGTGGGTGAAACGGTCGTACCATTGGTGATGCCAATAAGGATGCCGCGAAATGCCAACATGCCCGCCAGGGTGACAATAAAAGAAGGTACTTTGCGATAAGCTACCCACCAACCATTCCAGGCACCGAGAAGCAGCCCCAGTACTAACGTAGCAATGATGGTGAGTGGCAGCGGCCAGCCTAACCAGACGTCACAGATAGCGGCGACGCCACCTAGCAACCCCATCATGGAACCGACCGAGAGGTCGATTTCAGCGGAAATAATGACGAACACCATCCCTACTGCGAGGATGCCAGTAATCGCGGTCTGACGGAGCAAGTTGGATACGTTACGGGCGCTTAAATAGGCACCGTCAGTAGTCCAGGTAAAGAACAGCATGATGGCGATGATTGCAGCAATCATCACGAAGACTTGTAAATTCAGTGATTTCAGCACAGAGAAGCCACCGGATGTCGGTACGGCTAATTTCACTTCAGACGGATTGCTTTTCGACATGATGTTCGCTCCTCAATGCGGCTTCCATCACCTGCTCCTGAGTCAGGTTATGATTTATCAGGTTGGCTTTTAGTTTTCCTTCATGCATCACCAGTACACGATCGCTAAGACCAAGCACTTCAGGTAATTCAGAAGAGATGACAATAACGGCGATGCCTTGCTGGACGAGTTGGTTAATTAATTTGTAGATCTCGTATTTCGCGCCAATATCGATACCCCTGGTGGGTTCATCAAGAATGAGAATACGCGGGTTGAGTAACAGACAGCGTGCGAGGATCGCTTTTTGTTGATTGCCGCCGCTCAAACGTCCAATAGCAAGTTCCGGTGACGACGTTTTCACTTTGAGTTGCTGGATTGATTCCAGAATGCATTTTTGTTCTGCAGCATCATCAAGTTGGCTAATACCACTGGTAAATTTGTTGAGTGCGGCGAGGGTAATATTTTTGCCAACTGCCATTACCGGAACGATGCCATCGCGCTTTCTGTCTTCCGGCACCATCGCAATACCCTGAGCGATGGCTTGTTGGCAATTACGAATATCTACCTGTTCACCATCGATAAATATTTTCCCTTCCCACTGTCCGGGCCAGACGCCAAACAGACATTGGATGGTCTCGGTGCGCCCGGCGCCGACTAACCCTGCAATACCCAGTATTTCACCGCGTTTCAGAGAAAAAGAAACATCGTTAACCCGTTTAATATGACGATTAACCGGATGCCATGCCGTCAAGTGCTCAATGCGTAATATTTCATCACCAGTGGTATGTGGTTCGTTAGGGTAAAGCGCTGTTAATTCTCGCCCTACCATCATAGTGATAATATCGTCTTCGCTCATTCCTGTTGCATCGCGGGTTCCTATATGCTGACCATCGCGAATAACGCAAATCGTGTCGGAAATTGCTTTGACTTCGTTGAGTTTGTGCGAGATATAGATGCAGGCTATGCCGTGTTGTTGCAGATCGCGAATAATATCCAGTAAAACCGTAGTTTCCAGCTCGGTTAATGAGGCTGTCGGTTCATCGAGAATTAACAAACGTACCTGTTTATTTAGCGCCTTGGCAATTTCAACCAGTTGTTGTTGCCCAAGCCCTAAGTCGCCAACGCGGGTATCTGGTGAAATGGATAAACTGACTTGTGCTAATAGCTTCTGGCAGCGTAGCGTCATCAGGTCATAATCCATAATACCATTATGGGTTATTTCATTGCCCAGAAAGATATTTTCCAGCACGGTCAATTCTTTCACCAGCGCTAATTCCTGGTGAATAATGGCGATACCTTTTTGTTCGGTATCGCGAATATGGCTCGCCTGGATTACTTCACCTGCAAAAATAATTTCACCTTCATAACTACCAAAAGGATAAATTCCGCACAGCACTTTCATTAATGTTGATTTACCCGAACCGTTCTCACCACAGAGTGAGACGATTTCGCCAACGCTCAACCGCAAACTGACGTTATCAATTGCCTTCACCGTGCCAAAGGTTTTGGTAATGTTCTTCATTTCAAGTAGATAAGACATAACGACTCCACCTAAGCCAATCAATTCACGCGGCATGGAGAGAAATCACACCCCCGGCCAGCGCCGGGGAGGTAACGCTTAAAGCTCGCTCTCTTTGTGGAATCCGTCTTTAATTACCGTATCCTTGATGTTGTTTTTATTCACATCGATAGGTGTCAGCAGGCGGGATGGAACATCTTTCAAGCCATTATTTAACGTAGTATCTGCTTTCGGTTCCTGACCATTGCCCAACTCAACGGCAATTTCTGCCGCGGTATTTGCCAACAAAGTAATAGGTTTATACACCGTCATGGTTTGCGTTCCCGCGGCAATACGTTTAACTCCCGCGAGATCCGCATCCTGGCCGGAAATAGCCACTTTCCCTGATAAACCTTGCGCGCTTAATGCCTGAATTGCCCCACCGGCGGTAGCATCGTTTGAAGCGACAACTGCATCAATTTTGTTATTGTTAGCTGTCAGCGCGTTTTCCATAATTTTTAGCGCATTTTCTGGTAACCAGCCATCAACCCATTGGTCGCCAACGACTTTAATTTTTCCTGAATCAACATAAGGTTTTAATACTTTCATTTGCCCGGCGCGGAACAGTTTGGCGTTGTTATCGACCGGGGAGCCGCCCATCAGGAAATAATTTCCTTGCGGGACGATATCGACCAGGGCTTTTGCTTGCAGTTCACCGACTTTTTCGTTATCGAAAGAAATATAAAAATCGATATCCGCGTCGTTAATCATGCGATCGTAAGCTAATACTTTAATACCTTCTTGTTTGGCTTCTTTTACAACGTTACTTAATACCTGACCGTTATATGGAATAATGACGAGAACATCGACACCCCGGTTAATCATGTTTTCAATCTGCGACATTTGGGTTTCTTCATTGCCATTTGCAGATTGCACGAATACTTTCGCACCGAGAGATTCCGCTTTTTTCACAAAGATATCACGATCTTTTTGCCAGCGCTCAAGACGGAGATCATCAATTGCCATTCCTATTTTGACTTCTTTGGCGTGCGCCGCGACGTTTGTAAGCAGGAGTGAGGTGCAAAGGGTGAGTAAAATATTCTTTATTTTCATGGTGTAGAGGCCTTCTTTTGTTAGAGGACAGCTTTAATAAGTAACAATCACCGCGATAAACGTAATCAATTTTTAGCAACTAAACAGGGGAAAACAATTACAGATTTTTATCTTTCGATTACGATTTTTGGTTTATTTCTTGATTTATGACAGAGATCTTACTTTTATTGCTTAATTGTACTTGTTGCATTTTTCTCTTCGAGGAATTACCCAGTTTCATAATTCCATATTATTTTGCGAGCTAGCGCACACTTGTGAATTATCTCAATAGCAGTGTGAAATAACATAATTGAGCAACTGAAAGGGAGTGCCCAATATTACGACATCAACCATCACACGCGGCATTACCTGATTATGGAGTTCATTATGCAAGCCTATTTTGACCAGCTCGATCGCGTTCGTTACGAAGGTCCAAAATCCTCTAACCCGTTAGCATTCCGTCATTACAACCCCGACGAACTGGTGCTGGGCAAGCGTATGGAAGACCACTTGCGTTTTGCCGCCTGCTACTGGCATACCTTCTGCTGGAACGGAGCGGATATGTTTGGTGTAGGCGCGTTTAACCGTCCGTGGCAGCAACCTGGCGAGGCATTGGCACTGGCGAAGCGTAAAGCTGATGTCGCATTCGAGTTCTTCCACAAATTACATGTGCCATTTTATTGCTTCCATGACGTGGATGTTTCTCCGGAAGGCGCGTCGTTAAAAGAGTACATCAATAACTTTGCGCAAATGGTTGATGTGCTGGCTGGCAAACAAGAAGAGAGCGGTGTGAAATTGTTGTGGGGAACCGCTAACTGCTTTACTCATCCTCGCTATGGCGCGGGCGCGGCGACGAATCCAGATCCCGAAGTCTTTAGCTGGGCGGCAACTCAGGTTGTTACCGCGATGGAAGCGACGCATAAGTTGGGCGGTGAAAACTATGTATTGTGGGGCGGTCGTGAAGGTTATGAAACTTTACTGAATACTGACCTGCGTCAGGAACGTGAACAGCTTGGTCGCTTTATGCAGATGGTTGTTGAACATAAACATAAAATAGGCTTCCAGGGCACATTACTTATCGAACCGAAACCGCAAGAGCCGACTAAACATCAATATGACTACGATGCCGCGACGGTCTATGGCTTCCTGAAACAGTTTGGTCTCGAAAAAGAAATTAAACTGAATATTGAAGCTAACCACGCGACGCTGGCGGGTCACTCTTTCCACCATGAAATTGCCACCGCCATTGCGCTTGGTCTGTTCGGCTCAGTCGATGCTAACCGCGGCGACGCGCAGCTTGGCTGGGATACTGACCAGTTCCCGAACAGTGTGGAAGAGAACGCGCTGGTAATGTATGAAATCCTTAAAGCAGGCGGTTTCACGACCGGCGGTCTGAACTTTGATGCCAAAGTACGTCGTCAGAGTACTGATAAGTATGATCTGTTCTACGGTCATATTGGGGCGATGGATACGATGGCGTTGGCATTGAAAATTGCAGCACGCATGATTGAAGACGGCGAATTGGATAAACGCGTAGCGCAACGTTATTCCGGTTGGAATAGCGAACTGGGTCAGCAAATCCTGCAAGGCCAAATGTCACTGGTGGATTTAGCAAAATATGCTCAGGAACATAATCTGGCTCCGGTGCATCAGAGTGGACGCCAGGAGCAGTTGGAAAACCTGGTAAATCATTATCTGTTCGACAGATAACGGCTAATTGCGCAGTCTCAAGCCCGGTTATCGGTAGCGATACCGGGCATTTTTTTAAGGAACGATCGCTATGTATATCGGGATAGATCTTGGCACATCGGGCGTAAAAGTTATTTTGCTCAACGAGCAAGGTGAGGTGGTCGCTTCGCAAACGGAAAAACTGACCGTTTCGCGTCCGCATCCACTCTGGTCGGAGCAAGATCCGGAACAGTGGTGGCAGGTGACTGATCGCGCGATGAGAACCCTGGGTGAGCAGCATTCTCTGCGAGACGTTAAAGCATTGGGTATTGCCGGGCAAATGCACGGTGCAACTTTACTTGATGCTCAACAGCGGGTGCTACGTCCTGCCATTTTGTGGAACGACGGGCGCTGTGCAGAGGAGTGCGTTTTGCTGGAATCGCGAGTTCCGCAATCGCGGACGATTACCGGCAACCTTATGATGCCCGGATTTACTGCGCCTAAATTGCTGTGGGTTCAGCGGCATGAGCCGGAGATATTCCATCAAATCGACAAAGTATTATTACCGAAAGATTATTTGCGTCTGCGTATGACGGGGGAGTTTGTTAGTGATATGTCTGATGCGGCTGGCACCATGTGGTTGGATGTCGCAAAGCGAGATTGGAGTGATGTCATGCTGGAGGCTTGCCAGCTATCTCGTGATCAGATGCCAGCATTATACGAAGGCAGCGATATTACTGGCACTTTGCTACCCGAGGTTGCAAAAGCGTGGGGAATGGCGGCGGTGCCAGTTGTCGCGGGCGGCGGTGATAATGCGGCAGGTGCGATTGGTGTGGGTATGGTGGATGCCAACCAGGCAATGCTGTCGTTGGGAACTTCGGGGGTTTATTTTGCAGTAAGCGAAGGGTTCTTAAGCAAGCCGGAAAGTGCCGTACACAGCTTTTGTCATGCTTTACCGGAGCGTTGGCATTTAATGTCTGTAATGTTGAGTGCGGCATCGTGTCTGGACTGGGCGGTGAAATTAACCGGCATGGGTGATGTTCCCGCTTTAATTACTGCAGCGCAGCAGGCTAATGAGAGTGTCGATCCTGTCTGGTTTTTACCTTATCTTTCCGGCGAGCGTACGCCGCACAATAACCCACAGGCAAAGGGCGTTTTCTTCGGTCTGACCCATCAGCACGGCCCCGCGGAACTGGCGCGTGCCGTACTGGAAGGCGTGGGGTATGCGTTAGCCGATGGTATGGATGTCGTACATGCCTGCGGCATTCAACCGCAAAGTATTACATTGATTGGTGGTGGCGCACGTAGCGAGTACTGGCGCCAGATGCTGGCGGATATCAGTGGTCAGCAACTAGATTACCGCACAGGCGGCGATGTGGGGCCTGCATTGGGCGCAGCGAGGCTGGCTCAGATTGCGATGAATCCAGATAAATCACTCGCTGAACTGTTACCACAACTGCCGTTGGAACAGTCGCATCAGCCGGATGCACAACATTATGCTGCTTATCAGCCACGACGAGAAACTTTCCGTCGTCTCTATCAGCAACTTCTGCCGCTGATGACATAATATTTTCCCCTGTCTTATGTGACGGGGGATAATTCACAACTATGTATATTTATAATTTATTAATTTTTTATATGAATTTATTCTGAAAATCATTTGTTAATGGTGTTTTTCAGTTTTGTCTTTTGTTGGTTACTCGTAATGTATCGCAGGTAGATATGGAGATCGTTATGAAAACCTCAAAGACTGTGGCAAAACTATTATTTGTTATCGGGGCGCTGGTTTATCTGATTGGACTATGGATCTCATGCCCATTGTTAAGCGGCAAAGGCTATTTTCTTGGCGTGTTAATGACGGGGACTTTTGGCAACTATGCCTATCTGCGCGCAGAAAAACTTGGGCAACTGGATGAATTCTTTATTCGTGTCTGCCAGTTAGTTGCGTTAATCACTATCGGTCTTTTGTTTATCGGTGTTTTAAATGCGCCCATTAACGCGTATGAGATGGTGATCTATCCGCTCGCCTTTTTCGTCTGCTTGTTTGGTCAAATGCGCTTGTTCCGCACGGTATGATCGACATAAAGCTCTTAATGATTCAGGAATGAAAGGAAATCTGTGATGGAAAACAAAATATCAACCTATTCTCCAGCATTCGGTATTGTGTCATGGATAGCTCTCGCAGGCGGTATCGTTACCTATCTGTTAGGGCTATGGAATGCAGAGATGCAGTTAAATGAAAAAGGGTATTATTTTGCCGTGTTGGTGTTAGGGCTGTTTTCGGCAGCTTCCTATCAAAAGACCGTTCGGGATAAATATGAAGGCATTCCTACTACGTCTATTTATTATATGACCTGCCTGGTGGTCTTTATCATCTCTGTCGCTTTACTGATGGTAGGTCTGTGGAATGCAACGTTATTACTTAGTGAAAAAGGTTTTTATGGATTGGCCTTCTTTTTAAGCTTGTTTGGTGCGGTAGCGGTGCAGAAGAATATCCGTGATGCCGGAATCAACGCATCAAAAGAAACGATGACTGTGCAGGAAGAATATAGCGAATAACCCACGTAAGCCCGGTCACACTGACCGGGTTTTTACTTAACTCACTAATCTGTTTTTGTCGATTCGTTGCACCAGCACAGAAAGTAACAAACTTGCTGCCAGCGTCGCGCAAAAGATCCAAATAATATCCAGTATTGGCCAGTTTTTAAGCTCAATACCACCGGTACGCAGCGCATGGATAATCAACGCGTGGAATCCGTATATACCTAAAGAATGACGGGATATCAGCCCAAGCCCGCGAATAGTGTGCGTATCCAGAGTATTTTTTACCAGAGTCAGTAACGCGATTGCGCAGATAAAAACCATCGGTCCACAGTAAAGATACCAGGTATCGGCAAAGTTTCCGCGCCACTGTAATTCATATAATGTCCCACGAGAGATAATAAATACTCCCGCTATAAACAGTGCGGCACTCATCCACGATAGAGATTTATGTTGTGTGTTTATCATCCCAATGGCGCGGCCCAGCATGCCATACAGGATGTAGTAAAAAGTATCGCCATTGATATATAAGTTAATTGGTAACCATTCAAAACCGTCGATCTTCTGGGGCACTGTGTTTGGGTTGGCGATGATGCCAATCACCACCATTAGCACCAGCAACATTTTACCGCTGATGTTTTTTACCTGAACCAGTGGCGAAACCAGATAAATCACCGCAATCGCGAAGAAAAACCATAAGTGATAAAACACCGGTTTTTGCAGCAGTTTTTTCAGCGATAACTCCACATTGATGGAGGTAAACAGCGCAATGTAGAGCAGTGCGACGACGCTATAAAACAGCAGACACAAGCCGATACGCAAGAAATGACGCGGTTGAGCGCTACGTTCGCCAAAAAAGAGATAGCCGGAAATCATGAAAAATAGCGGCACGCTGACACGAGAGGCCGAATTTAGAACATTCGCGATATCCCAGGTTACAGGGCTAACATTATGGGCATTGGTCACATACCAGGTAGTGGTATGAATCATCACCACCATTAAACAAGCTATCCCTCGCAGGTTATCAATCCAATAAATTTTGGGCTGCATCTGTGTCTCTGTATCTGGTTAAAAAAAGTCTGACCGATAAATCATTCGGCTGATGCACTGGAATAATCTGAGTTTGATCACTACATCTTAGAGATGCTTGAGAAAATTTATAAGATCCAGCCACTATACCGATATTAATAATAAGACTCACCTGCAAACCAGACGGTAATTTAACGATGATGAACTATTTCTTTCCGGCAATGACGCTCATTGTGTTAGTGGGATGTTCGGCACCACCACCCGAACAGAAAGCGCAACGGGTAAAGGTTGAACCGCTGCGTTCGTTGAATATGGAAATCTTGTGCAAGGATCAGGTGGCAAAACGTTATAACACTGGCGAGCAAAAAAACGACATCATCGCGTTTGAACAGTTCCAGGGGAGCTATGAAATGCGCGGTTATACCTTCAGGAAAGAACAGTTTGTCTGTTCTTTTGACGCGGATGGCCATTTTTTGCATCTTTCCATGCGTTAAGCGCAGCCTTTTTCCCGTTTCGTACTGTATATCTTCCATCCAGCGGGTATACTGATCCCTTCCTTTAAATCCACACGTATCCAGCACGAAATAATATGCAAAAGTTTGATACCAGGACCTTCCAGGGCTTGATCCTGACCTTACAGGATTACTGGGCTCGCCAGGGCTGCACCATTGTTCAACCATTGGACATGGAAGTCGGCGCGGGAACCTCTCACCCAATGACCTGTCTGCGCGCGCTGGGGCCAGAACCGATGGCGGCTGCTTATGTTCAGCCTTCTCGTCGCCCGACCGATGGTCGTTACGGCGAAAACCCCAACCGTTTACAGCACTACTATCAGTTCCAGGTGGTGATTAAGCCATCACCGGACAATATCCAGGAGCTGTACCTCGGTTCTCTGAAAGAGCTGGGCATGGATCCGACTATCCACGATATCCGTTTCGTGGAAGACAACTGGGAAAACCCGACGCTGGGTGCCTGGGGACTGGGCTGGGAAGTGTGGCTGAACGGCATGGAAGTAACGCAGTTCACTTACTTCCAGCAGGTTGGTGGTCTGGAGTGTAAACCGGTTACCGGTGAGATCACCTACGGTCTGGAACGTCTGGCGATGTATATTCAGGGCGTAGATAGCGTTTATGACCTGGTCTGGTGCGACGGCCCGCTGGGTAAAACCACCTACGGTGACGTCTTCCATCAGAACGAAGTGGAGCAATCCACCTACAACTTCGAATACGCGGATGTGGACTTCCTGTTCACCTGCTTCGAGCAGTACGAGAAAGAAGCACAGCAATTGCTGGCGCTGGAAAATCCGCTGCCGTTGCCAGCCTACGAACGTATTCTGAAAGCCGCCCACAGCTTCAACCTGCTGGATGCGCGTAAAGCCATCTCTGTCACCGAGCGTCAGCGTTACATTCTGCGCATTCGCACCCTGACCAAAGCAGTGGCAGAAGCATACTATGCTTCCCGTGAAGCCCTCGGCTTCCCGATGTGCAACAAAGACAAGTAAGAGGCGGCCATGTCTGAGAAAACTTTTCTGGTGGAAATTGGCACTGAAGAGCTGCCACCAAAAGCACTGCGCAGCCTGGCAGAGTCCTTTGCTGCGAACTTTACTGCGGAGCTGGATAACGCCGGTCTCGCACACGGTACTGTTGAATGGTTTGCTGCTCCGCGTCGTCTGGCGCTGAAAGTGGCTAACCTTGCGGAAGCACAGCCTGATCGTGAAATCGAAAAACGTGGCCCGGCAATTGCCCAGGCATTTGACGCCGAAGGCAAACCGAGCAAAGCTGCAGAAGGTTGGGCGCGTGGTTGCGGGATCTCCGTTGACCAGGCTGAGCGTCTGACTACTGACAAAGGTGAATGGTTGCTGTATCGCGCTCACGTGAAGGGCGAAAGCACCGAAGCGCTGATACCGAACATGGTAGCTACTTCGCTTGCGAAATTGCCGATTCCGAAACTGATGCGCTGGGGCGCAAGCGACGTACACTTCGTGCGTCCAGTTCATACTGTGACTTTGCTGCTGGGCGATAAAGTCATTCCGGCAACCATTCTGGGTATTCAGTCCGATCGTGTGATTCGCGGCCACCGCTTTATGGGCGAGCCGGAAATTACTATCGATAATGCCGATCAATATCCGGAAATTCTGCGTGAGCGCGGTAAAGTCATCGCTGATTACGAAGAACGTAAGGCGAAGATTAAAGCTGATGCCGAAGAAGCCGCGCGTAAGATTGGCGGTAACGCTGACTTAAGCGAAAGCCTGCTGGAAGAAGTGGCTTCGCTGGTGGAATGGCCTGTCGTTCTGACTGCGAAATTTGAAGAGAAATTCCTCGCGGTGCCGTCTGAAGCACTGGTTTACACCATGAAAGGTGACCAGAAATACTTCCCGGTGTATGCGAACGACGGCAAATTGCTGCCGAACTTTATCTTCGTTGCCAACATCGAATCAAAAGATCCGCAGCAAATTATCTCCGGTAATGAAAAAGTCGTTCGCCCGCGTCTGGCGGATGCGGAGTTCTTCTTTAATACCGACCGTAAAAAACGTCTGGAAGATAACCTGCCGCGTCTGCAAACCGTGCTGTTCCAGCAACAATTAGGTACGCTGCGCGACAAGACTGACCGCATTCAGGCGCTGGCTGGCTGGATTGCTGAACAGATTGGTGCTGACGTCAACCACGCGACCCGTGCGGGGCTGCTGTCCAAGTGTGACCTGATGACCAATATGGTCTTCGAGTTCACTGACACTCAGGGCGTGATGGGTATGCACTACGCGCGCCACGATGGCGAAGCGGAAGATGTGGCTGTCGCGCTGAACGAGCAGTATCAGCCGCGCTTTGCTGGTGATTCTCTGCCGTCTAACCCGGTGGCCTGTGCGCTGGCGATCGCTGACAAGATGGATACTCTGGCTGGTATCTTCGGTATTGGTCAGCATCCGAAAGGCGATAAAGACCCGTTTGCGCTGCGTCGTGCGGCACTCGGCGTGTTGCGTATTATCGTCGAGAAGAACCTGAACCTCGATCTGCAAACGCTAACCGAAGAAGCGGTGCGTCTGTACGGCGATAAGCTGACCAACGCTAATGTGGTCGATGACGTTATCGACTTTATGCTTGGCCGTTTCCGTGCCTGGTATCAGGACGAAGGTTATACCGTCGACACCATCCAGGCCGTTCTGGCGCGCCGCCCAACTCGTCCGGCAGATTTCGATGCCCGTATGAAGGCCGTATCGCACTTCCGTACTCTGGAAGCAGCGGCTGCACTGGCGGCAGCGAATAAGCGTGTATCCAACATTCTGGCGAAATCTGACGAAGTCCTGAGCGATCGTGTGAACGCATCTACCCTGAAAGAGCCGGAAGAAATTAAGCTGGCGATGCAGGTGGTTGTACTGCGCGACAAGCTGGAGCCATACTTCGCTGAAGGTCGTTACCAGGATGCGCTGGTCGAACTGGCTGAACTGCGTGAACCGGTTGACGCCTTCTTCGATAAAGTGATGGTTATGGTTGATGATAAAGATCTGCGTATCAACCGTCTGACCATGCTGGAAAAACTGCGCGAATTGTTCCTGCGCGTTGCGGATATTTCGTTGTTGCAGTAATAACTCCTTTAGTAAAAAGCCTGCCAGATGGACTGCACCCCAAAAGTTGGACACCCAACTGATTAAGGTGCAGTTTTTTATGGCAAAGCCAAAATATTCTCTCGAAACCAGATTAGCTGTCGTTAATCATTATCTTGCCGGACACGATGGCGCACGTTGTACCGCTGAACGTTTTGGTGTTGAAGAAATATCTGTGCGACGCTGGGTAAGAGCCTGGCAACTCCACGGTATTGATGGTATTACATGGAAAAATGACCGCCACTCTCCTGAGTTTCGACTGACGGTTGTTCTGAAGGCTCTGAGTGAAGAACTTACCATGCGCGAGGCCGCCTCACGGTTTAATATCTCAAATGAATCCGTGGTCCGGCACTGGGTGAAGGTTTACAAAGACACTGGTGAAGAAGGACTTCTGAACATAAAACCAGGTCGGAGCAAGGACATGACAAAACCTCAAAAAACACCTCCACTTACCGATGCAGAACTGGAAAAGTTATCTCCCGAAGAACTGCGGGCGGAACTCCGTTACCTTCGCGCAGAGAATGCCTATCTAAAAAAGCTGAAGGCCTTAGTTCAAAGCGAGAAAAACGGCAGAAAGCCCGGATAATCAGTGAGCTAAGGCTTAAGCATGCGCTCGGTGATCTTCTGCGTGCCGCGGGTATGTCCCGCAGTACGTGGTATCACAATATGAATGCCCTGAAGCGAGTGGACAGGCATGCTGGACTGAATGAACTGAGGAAGGCGATAGAGGACTATATCCATTATTATAACAACGAGCGGATCAGCCTGAAATTAAAAGGCCTGAGTCCGGTAGAATACCGAACCCAGACCCTGAAAGCCGCTTAACATGAACTGTCCAACTTTATGGGGTCAGTCCAGGACAAATAAAAAAATCCCCGCCAATTGGCAGGGATCTTAGATTCTGTGCTTTTAAGCAGAGATTACAGGCTGGTTACGTTACCAGCTGCCGGGCCTTTAGCGCCGCTTTCGATGGTGAAGGACACTTTCTGACCTTCGTCCAGAGATTTGTAACCATCGTTCTGGATAGCAGAGAAGTGTACGAACACATCTTTAGAGCCATCGTCAGGAGTGATGAAGCCGAAGCCTTTGTCAGCGTTGAACCATTTTACGATACCAGTCATTTTACCGGACATAGTGTATTACCTTTAATAATTAATTGTGCCTTTCGGCGTTATGGCGTGCTTTACAGATTTTTGAAGCGTTAAAGGAAATGTGCACTACGAGGGGTATCAACGATAACTCTTGAAGGGACTTGCCTTACTACACTGCTTTAATGGTCTGTACGTCAAACCGTTGAGTGCATTAAGCCACGCATTGGGTGGTGATGCAACATTTATTTTTCAAATTTATGATTAATCGTTCAGAAAGCGGCCCTGTCAGCAGGACCGTCATCATCAAAAAAGGGAATAAAAACCTATTCCATCAACTGCTTACTTAATGCCGGGTTGGCTTGAATCAGGCGCATAAGTTTTAGTTCGGCACTGGAAGGCTTCACGCGTCTGGATTCCCATTCCTTTACCATGGCAACAGATACGCCCAAAACCCGGGCGAAATCATCAATTTTTAACCCTGTCCCTTTGCGTAATTGCTCAATTTCGGTACAAGGTGTTGGTCTGTGTGTCAGGGTAATTTTCTGTGTTTCATCTTTAAAAACAATCTGTTCCAGGCTACTCAACAACTCATGCATTGGATCTTTATATTCCATTGAAAACTCCTCAAATCACACTGCGGGATCGTGAATTTCATCGAAGCTTATTAAGAATAGTCGGGAAAACAGGCATAGCGGGGAGAAGTTAGACATGCTTTGAGTGTGATTCGATTCAGCCCGTCAGTCACCGTGACTTATAGTCACCTAACGATCTGATATATGCAGATATATCTCGTACTGGCCGTGATTTGTAAAGATTTCGAAAATCTGGCCTCCCAACGAGAAGGAAAGTCCTGGCAACAAAAACACAATGGCAATATCAATTTTTAACAATGAAACAACAAATTAACCTTACTTCATTTTCTCCATCATTTTCCCAGGAAGATTATACATAAAGGGTATCCTGTAGGCCTGTCCTGGACTATCCTTGTCTGCGTCAGACACGCGTGTGTCGTTGTGCGCTTTTTTTGGGTGAAAGGAGTAAGAAAATGGCGACAGGAAAGTCCTGCTCTCGCTGGTTTGCGCCTCTTGCGGCGTTATTAATGGTAGTTAGCCTGAGTGGGTGTTTTGATAAAGAAGGCGATCAGCGTAAAGCGTTTATCGACTTCCTGCAGAATACTGTGATGCGTAGCGGTGAACGTCTACCAACCCTGACTGCCGATCAGAAAAAACAATTTGGTCCTTTTGTCTCTGATTACGCGATCCTGTATGGCTATTCCCAACAGGTTAATCAGGCGATGGATTCCGGTCTGCGTCCGGTTGTAGACAGCGTTAACGCGATTCGTGTACCGCAGGATTACGTCACGCAAAGTGGTCCACTGCGTGAAATGAACGGTTCTCTGGGCGTACTGGCGCAACAATTGCAAAATGCGAAGTTGCAGGCAGATGCCGCGCACTCTGCGCTAAAACAAGCTGACGATCTGAAACCGGTCTTTGATCAGGCATTCACTAAAGTGGTGACTACTCCGGCCGATGCCTTGCAACCGCTGATTCCAGCGGCACAAACCTTCACGCAACAACTGGTGATGGTTGGAGACTACATTGCTCAGCAAGGTACTCAGGTGAGCTTTGTATCGAACGGCATTCAGTTCCCGACTTCCCAGCAGGCAAGTGAATATAACAAACTGATCGCGCCATTACCGGCACAGCATCAGGCGTTTAATCAGGCCTGGACCGCAGCAGTAACTGCAACCCAATAAACGGTAAAAGCCCGAGAAGTTATCGGGCTTTTATCTACGCAGTCGCGGCTTAGCCCGCGACGTGCGGATTCACACAGTTCTTCTCAACCTTCCCCAGCAACGCATTAATCAAATTATCCACGGCACAGGCAGCCATGCCATAACGCGTCTCATGAGTGGCCGAACCAATATGCGGTACTGCAACGACATTGGTCATTGATAGCAACGGTGAATCTACGGGCAATGGCTCTTGTTCGAAGACATCCAGCCCGGCGGCGTGAATTTCCCCTTTCTGTAATGCGGCAATCAGTGCATTTTCGTCAACTACCGGCCCACGCCCTGCATTAATGAAGATGGCGGAAGATTTCATTTTGGCGAATTGTTCAGCGCCAAACAGGTGATGAGTTTCTTCAGTTAGCGGCAGGATCAGGCAAACGAAATCTGATTCTTGTAACAATGTATCCAGATCACAGTAGCGGGCGTTAAAGCGTTCTTCAGCTTCTTTATGATGGCGACGAGCGTTATAAAGAATTGGCATGTTGAAGCCAAAGTGCGCACGTTGCGCCAGCGCCATTCCGATCCGTCCCATCCCGACAATCCCCAGTGTTTTATGGTGAACATCAGTGCCGTACCAGTCCGGGCCGATATTGGCGGTCCATTCGCCCGCTTTTACGCGCTCCGCGACTTCCACAACCCGACGCGCGGTACACAGCACCAGCGCCATCAGCGTATCGGCTACTGTTTCCGTTAATACGGTTGGCGTATGCATCAGCAGGATTTTCCGGGCATTAAGCGCATCGACATCGAAATTGTCATAGCCGACAGAGATAGTTGAAGTGGCACGCAGTTTCGGCATCTTTTCCAGCAACGTGGCATCAACATTCTCATTTGAACCCAGTAGACCTTCAGCTTCGGCAAAAATCGCCGCGTTTTGTTCGATGGTCTGTGGATTGAGATTTGCCACCTGGTGAACGATGAAATGCTCTTGCAGGCGTTGCAGTAAATCATCAGGTAAGGCTTTGTAGAGGATAACGGACGGCTTCATTCTTCTCTCCATTCACTGATAAGGCGATCACCTTAGCCTGAAAAATGAAGCAGGAAAACCGAAGAATGCCAGGTGATTTCTTCGTCACCTGGCATGACAGTGATTACAGCGGGCTTAACGTAATTTCTACGCGACGGTTTTGGGCTTTGCCTTCTGCGGTGCTGTTGCTGGCGATCGGGTTAGCCGGGCCAAGACCTTGGGTACGGATGCGGCTGGCGTCAACGCCCTGGGTGATCAATGCGCTGGCAACGGAATCAGCACGCTGCTGCGAAAGGCGCATATTCAGGTCGTGACCACCAGTGCTGTCGGTGTAGCCAATCACGTTAACCGCCGTTTTCGGGTACTCTTTCAGCACCATTGCAACACCGGTCAGGGTGTTAGCACCTGCTGGTTTCAGAGTGGCGCTGCTGCTGTCGAAGGTCACGTTGTTCGGCATGTTGAGGATAATGTTATCTCCGCTACGGGTTACGCTAACGCCTGTGCCGCGCATTTTGTCGCGCAGTTTCGCTTCCTGCACATCCATGTAATAACCAACACCGCCGCCCAGTGCCGCACCTGCCGCTGCGCCAATCAGCGCACCTTTACCGCGATCTTTCTTCGAAGAAGAGAGAGCGCCAATACCCGCACCAACGAGAGAGCCCAGACCTGCACCGATAGCAGATTTACCTGCTTCGCGTTCGCCGGTGTAAGGGTTAGTTGTACAACCAGATACCGCCAGAGCGCCGCTGACTACGGCAGCAATAAGATAAACACGTTTCTTCATTGTTAATCCTTAATAACCTTTTTATTCTTGGTCACGGGTTTCGTGGCGGGAGATTATGCCGTGTGAACATGAAGATTATTCCTGGGAATACTCGGAAATTTGTAAGTAATATTTAACTGCTCAATACATCTAACCTTTCAGGAGCCTTCGGTTTGGCCATCTCATCCTCACGTTATTCCGTTCTTACTGCCGCCCACTGGGGGCCCATGCTGGTTGAAACCGACGGTGAAACAGTCTTCAGCTCGCGTGGTGCGTTAGCCACAGAAATGGAAAATTCCTTGCAGAGCGCGGTTCGTGACCAGGTTCATAGCAACACGCGAGTGCAATTTCCGATGGTGCGCAAAGGTTTCCTCGCATCGCCAGAAAAACCACAAGGCGTTCGCGGGCAGGATGAATTTGTTCGTGTGAGTTGGGATGAGGCGCTGGATCTCATCCACCATCAGCATAAACGCATTCGTGAGGCTTATGGTCCGGCATCGATTTTTGCCGGTTCCTACGGTTGGCGTTCAAACGGTGTGCTGCATAAAGCGTCAACCTTGTTACAACGCTATATGGCGCTGGCAGGCGGTTATACCGGCCATCTGGGCGATTATTCAACCGGCGCGGCACAGGCGATCATGCCGTATGTCGTGGGTGGCAGCGAAGTCTATCAGCAGCAGACTAGCTGGCCTCTGGTGCTGGAAAATAGCGACGTGGTGGTGCTGTGGAGTGCTAACCCATTAAACACGCTGAAAATTGCGTGGAATGCGTCCGATGAGCAGGGACTTTCTTACTTTGCCGCACTGCGTGACAGCGGGAAAAAGCTGATCTGCATTGATCCAATGCGATCGGAAACCGTCGATTTCTTTGGCGATAAAATGGAATGGGTCTCTCCGCATATGGGGACTGATGTGGCGCTGATGCTGGGGATAGCTCACACGCTGGTGGAAAACGGCTGGCACGACGAGGCATTTCTGGCGCGTTGCACCACAGGTTATGACGTCTTCGCCTCTTATTTGTTGGGCGAGAGTGATGGCATTGCAAAAAATGCCGAATGGGCCGCGGAGATTTGCGGTGTTGGCGCAGAGAAAATCTGCGAGCTGGCAGCTATTTTCCACCAAAATACCACTATGCTGATGGCTGGATGGGGAATGCAGCGCCAGCAGTTTGGTGAGCAAAAACACTGGATGATAGTCACGCTGGCGGCAATGTTAGGGCAAATCGGCACGCCCGGTGGCGGTTTTGGTCTTTCTTACCATTTTGCTAATGGCGGCAACCCGACCCGCCGCGCTGCGGTGCTGCCTTCCATGCAGGGCAGTTTGCCGGGTGGCACCGATGCGGTAGATAAAATCCCCGTAGCCCGCATTGTCGAAGCATTAGAAAACCCTGGCGGCGCGTATCAACACAACGGCATGAACCGACATTTCCCGGATATTCGTTTTATCTGGTGGGCGGGCGGCGCTAACTTCACCCATCATCAGGATACTCATCGTCTGATTCGCGCCTGGCAAAAACCGGAGCTGGTGGTGATATCGGAATGTTTCTGGACGGCGGCGGCGAAACATGCCGATATCGTCCTCCCCGCGACTACGTCGTTTGAGCGTAACGATCTCACTATGACCGGCGATTACAGCAATCAACATCTGGTGCCGATGAAGCAAGTGGTGCCACCGCGTGGTGAAGCGCGTAATGATTTTGATGTTTTTGCTGAGTTAAGTGAGCGCTGGGAGAAGGGCGGCTATGCCCGGTTTACGGAAGGGAAGAGTGAGCTGCAATGGCTGGAAACGTTCTATAACGTTGCGCGGCAGCGTGGAGAAAATCAGCAGGTTGAAATACCGCCGTTTGACGAGTTCTGGGAAGCCAATCAGTTAATTGAGATGCCAGAAAATCCAGACAGCAAGCGGTTTATCCGTTTCGCGGATTTTCGCCGCGACCCGCAGGCACACCCATTAAAGACGACCAGTGGTAAGATTGAGATCTTCTCGCAGCGCATTGCGGATTACGGTTATCGGGATTGTCCAGGCCATCCGATGTGGCTGGAACCCGATGAGTGGTGGGGCAACGCCGAAGCAGAGCAGTTGCAGGTACTTTCAGCCCATCCGGCGCATCGCCTGCACAGTCAGTTGAATTACAGTTCACTTCGCGAATTGTATGCGGTGGCAAACCGTGAGCCTGTCACCATTCATCCTGACGATGCAAAGGCACGCGGCATACAAAATGGCGATACTGTTCGGTTGTGGAACTCGCGCGGGCAAATTCTTGCCGGAGCGGTGATTAGTGAAGGCATCAGGCCTGGTGTGATTTGCATTCACGAAGGGGCATGGCCAGATCTGGATTTTACTGCTGGCGGCATTTGTAAAAATGGCGCGGTGAATGTGCTGACCAAAGATTTCCCAAGCTCGCGGCTGGGTAATGGTTGTGCGGGTAACACGGCGCTGGCGTGGCTGGAAAAATACACGGGGCCTGAACTTAAACTTACGGCGTTTGATCCGCCTGCCAATCCATAATCCAGGTAGGGAGTTGGGTTTCCTCCTGCCATGCGCAGTCGACAATTTGAAAACCCTGCGCATGGTAAAAACTTATTGCTGGCTGGTTTTTCTGGTAAACCTCCAGCAATAAATGAGGATGGCGCTGTTGCATATGTTGCATCAAAGCCTTACCGATACCGCGTCTGACAGCCTTCGGTGCGACAAACATTGCTGCCAGAAACCGCCCTTCCATAATGCTGGCAAAACCGAGAAATTCACCGTTTTCTTCCCATACCCAGTTTTGCGCGTTGGCAAGATATGCATCACGCACCAGCGGAATGCAGTCACGCCAGTAACTTTCTTCTATAAAGGGATGTCCCCAGGTTGTACTTTCCAGCCACAGTTCAAGGATTGCGGGCAGTTCCGAACGTTGTGCTTGTCTAATCATGCTTTATTCCCCGGATGGCAACAGCAGCCAACCACATGATCATTCACCAGCCCACATGCCTGCATAAAGGAGTAACAAATCGTTGATCCAACGAATTTAAAACCGCGTTTTTTCAATGCTTTAGAAAGCGCGTCGGAGGCGGGCGTTGATGTGGGGATTTCACTCAACGTTGTGGCTTGTGTCACCTGCGGCTGATGATTTACGAACGACCAGACAAAGTCGGCAAATGGTTCGCCGTTCTGTTCCATTTGCAGGTATGCGCGCGCATTGCCAATAATGGCCTGGATTTTCCCGCGATGGCGGATAATTCCGGCGTCCTGCACCAGCCTTTCAACATCCTCTTCCTGCATTGCAGCGACCTTCACGGGATCGAATTGATGAAAACAGGCGCGATAATTTTCACGTTTTTTGAGGACGGTAATCCAGGACAGCCCAGCTTGTTGCCCTTCAAGGCAGATCATTTCGAACAGTTTTTTACTGTCAGTTTCAGGCACGCCCCACTCTTCATCGTGGTAGGCAATATAAAGCGGGTCCTGACTCACCCAGCCGCAACGTTCCATACTTTCCCTCTCTATGCACCTGTTCGTAAAAATTTCACCTGCTTTTCTTGACGCACCGGCGAAAAAGTCAATATTTAATACAGGACTAATATGCCCGATATCCTTCATACAATGACAATAATAATGCCGAATTCGGCTCTTCCCTGGAGTCGTGTTAATGATCATAAAAAAATGCGGTGGTCGCTGGCTCCTAAGTCTGCTGGCGAGCGTGGTAATCAGTTCTTTTTTTCTCAACACAGCTTACGCCTGGCAACAAGAATATATCGTTGATACGCAGCCAGGACATACCACAGAGCGTTATACCTGGGATAGTGATCACCAACCTGATTACAACGATATTTTGTCGCAACGTATTCAAAGTAGCCAAAGGGCGCTGGGACTGGAAGTTAATCTGGCGGAAGAAACTCCCGCGGATGTAACCAGCAGCATGAGTATGGGCTGGAACTTCCCTTTATATGAACACGTTACAACAGGCCCGGTCGCCGCATTGCATTACGACGGAACGACCACTTCGATGTATAACGAGTTTGGCGACAGCACTGCAACACTGACCGATCCGTTATGGCATGCCAGCGTCAGTACATTGGGTTGGCGTGTTGATTCCCGGCTTGGTGATTTTCGTCCCTGGGCGCAAATCAGCTATAACCAGCAATTTGGCGAGAATCTCTGGAAGGCTCAATCAGGTTTGAGCCGCATGACGGCGACAAATCAGAACGGCAACTGGCTTGATGTGACGGTGGGAGCCGATATGCTGCTTAACCAACATATTGCCGCTTATGCTGCGTTATCCCAGGCAGAGAACAGCGCCAATAATAGTGATTATTTGTATACTATGGGGGTTAGTGCCAGGTTTTAACTTGTTTTTTACAGTGCGGGATCGGTTATAACAATCATTGTATTGATAGTGGGTGCTAACTGACTTAATAATTATTGTTGTGAATGTTTGTCACGTCATTCATTCCTGAACTGAGGCATTTCATTCCGTTCTGATGGCATTTCATGCCGTTTTCCCCCTGGCATAAAATGCACTTCGTTATGGTTGTCAGCAGAGAATTTTCCTTTTTATTAATGCAGGAATACTGCCATGACACCTTCAAACTATCAGCGTACCCGCTGGCTGACACTCATTGGTACTATCATTACCCAGTTTGCATTGGGTTCGGTTTATACCTGGAGCCTGTTTAACGGCGCGCTTTCCGCCAAGCTGGATGCGCCGATAAGCCAGGTCGCTTTCTCCTTTGGCCTGTTGAGTCTGGGACTGGCTATCTCATCTTCTGTGGCTGGTAAGTTGCAGGAACGTTTTGGCGTAAAACGCGTCACTATGGCGTCCGGCATTTTACTGGGGCTGGGTTTCTTCCTTACCGCGCATTCCAACAGTCTGATGATGCTGTGGTTGAGCGCTGGTGTGCTGGTCGGTCTGGCAGATGGCGCGGGTTACCTGCTGACGCTCTCTAACTGCGTGAAGTGGTTCCCGGAGCGTAAAGGTTTGATCTCCGCGTTCGCCATTGGTTCCTATGGTTTGGGTAGCCTGGGATTCAAATTTATCGACTCGCATCTGCTGGAGACGGTCGGTCTGGAAAAAACCTTTCTGATTTGGGGCGCGATTGTGCTGGTGATGATTGTCTTTGGCGCAACCTTAATGAAAGACGCGCCGAAGCAGGAAGTCAAAACCCATAATGGCGTGGTGGAAAATGATTTCACTCTGGCAGAGTCGATGCGTAAACCGCAATACTGGATGCTGGCGGTGATGTTCCTGACTGCCTGTATGAGCGGTTTGTATGTCATTGGTGTGGCGAAAGATATCGCCCAGAGCCTGGCGCATCTTGATGCAGTATCAGCAGCTAACGCAGTGACGGTTATTTCTATTGCTAACCTTTCTGGTCGTCTGGTGCTGGGCATTCTGTCTGACAAAATTGCCCGTATTCGTGTCATCACCATTGGTCAGGTGATTTCGCTGGTGGGTATGGCAGCGCTGTTGTTTGCTCCACTCAATGCGCTGACATTCTTTGCGGCGATTGCCTGTGTGGCCTTTAACTTCGGTGGCACCATTACCGTCTTCCCGTCACTGGTTAGTGAGTTCTTCGGGCTTAATAACCTGGCGAAAAACTACGGTGTGATTTACCTCGGGTTTGGTATCGGTAGTATTTGCGGCTCGATTATCGCCTCACTGTTTGGCGGCTTCTATGTAACCTTCTACGTCATTTTCGCCTTGCTGATTCTTTCGCTGGCGCTTTCAACGACCATTCGCCAGCCTGAATTCAGAACGTTTCGTGAGGTACATGGTTAAGTTTAACGACGGGTTTCAGACTCGTCCTGAGATAGCGTGGCGTATTTTTTCATTGTGTATGAATCAAATGTATCGGCACAATTCAGGATGAGTCATTGATAAAATCGAGGGCCAGCTAGCTGGTCCTTTTAAACGTTCAATTTACAAAA
>NZ_PTSR01000149.1:0-391 GCF_002965345.1 Escherichia sp. MOD1-EC5950 | reverse complement strand
GCGGCGTAAACGCCTTATCCGGCCTACATTTTGCCCGTAGACCGTAGGCCTGATAAGACGCGCAAAGCGTCGCATCGAGCATCAGTGCACAGCTACCGGATGCAGCACAAGTGCCTCACCCGGCCTACATTTCGCCCGTAGACCGTAGGCCTGATAAGACGCGCAAAGCGTCGCATCGGGCATCAGTGCACAGCTACCGGATGCAGCACAAGCGCCTCACCCGGCCTACATTTCGCCCGTAGACCGTAGGCCTGATAAGACGCGCAAAGCGTCGCATCAGGCATCAGTGCACGGCTACCGGATGCGCCACAAGTGCCTTATCCGGCCTACATTTTGCCCGTAGACCGTAGGCCTGATAAGACGCGCAAAGCGTCGCATCGGGCATCAGCGC
>NZ_PTSR01000148.1:0-392 GCF_002965345.1 Escherichia sp. MOD1-EC5950 | reverse complement strand
CCTCCGTTGTTCACATATTCCGCGACACCGGGCGGTGCCGTGCCTCCATAAAAGCCGGGCGATAAGGCGGGGATGCACAGGGCGCAAGGGAAGCCGCAGCCTGACGCACACGGCTGGCGGGAGTTGGAGGGTGAGACCGCGAAATCTGAGCGGGTGAACGACCGGAAAATCACGGCAGACGGGAAGGAGGGACCGGGTGACCGCAGCGGCGAAGCGTACCCTTGCATCCCTGCCAGCCCGGCTAAGATGGAGGCACGGCACAGCCCGCACACGACACGGCGGCCACATAACTGAAAACCCACAAGGCCATGCCCTGCATGGCCGGGTAAAGCGGAGCCGGCGGCGACGTCCTTTGTGCTCTTTCCGGGGACCGGCAGGAAAAAGGCGGGGAT
>NZ_PTSR01000147.1:0-407 GCF_002965345.1 Escherichia sp. MOD1-EC5950 | reverse complement strand
TCCGCTTTTGAAAGCAGTCTGCGGGATATTGCGGTATTTTCCCGGCGTGAAATCCGGCTGTCGGAAGGTGACCTGGTACGCTTCACCCGTCAGGACCGGGAGCAGGGGCGGGATACCCAGACACTGTGGGAAGTCACCCGGATAGCCGGTAACGGTGATATCACGCTGAAGAACGGTGAAAATACCCGGCTGATTCAGCCGGGACGTGAGATGTCGGATATGCATCTGGATTACGGCTATGCCGGTACGGCACACCGGGCTCAGGGGGCCAGCGAGGCCTTTGTGATAGCTCTGGCCGGTGCAACTGACGCACGCCAGCGGCTTGCTTCTCTCAGTGATGCGTATGTGGCGCTCTCGAGGATGAAGCAGCATGTGCAGGTGTATACCGATGATACCGGAAAATGGCT
>NZ_PTSR01000146.1:0-410 GCF_002965345.1 Escherichia sp. MOD1-EC5950 | reverse complement strand
TTATCCGGCCTACATTCGGCAACGGCTGTAGGCCTGATAAGACGCGACAGCGACGCATCAGGCGTTGATTGCCGGATACGGCGTAAACGCCTTATCCGGCCTACATTCGGCAACGGCTGTAGGCCTGATAAGACGCGACAGCGGCGCATCTGGCGTTGATTGCCGGATGCGGCGTAAACGCCTTATCCGGCCTACATTCGGCAACGGCTGTAGGCCTGATAAGACGCGACAGCGACGCATCAGGCGTTGATTGCCGGATACGGCGTAAACGCCTTATCCGGCCTACATTCGGCAACGGCTGTAGGCCTGATAAGACGCGACAGCGGCGCATCTGGCGTTGATTGCCGGATGCGGCGTAAACGCCTTATCCGGCCTACATTCGGCAACGGCTGTAGGCCTGATAAGACGCG
>NZ_PTSR01000145.1:0-416 GCF_002965345.1 Escherichia sp. MOD1-EC5950 | reverse complement strand
CATCGCATTTTTCAGACTCCGGCAGTGTTTTTCTTCTTAACTTCAACGTCTTTTTGTTTTTATTCTTTTATTCATATTTGCATTGAGAGGCAGGCGTGTTTGTTCACTTTGTCAGCAGGCAGGGGCGAAATCTTCTGGTGAATATAAAAGACATCAGTTTCGTTCTTCAGAAGGGTGTTTTTTGTGAAATTCATATCAGGGGAATTGAAGGTCATGTGGTGGTGGAAGATGACTTCAGTCAGGTTTACAGAAAGATAAAAGAAATTCCACCACGAGTGAATAATACAGATGAAGGTGTCTCAGGGGGGAGTGGATGTGCGTCAGGATGCTGTAATTGATATTTTACTTATTATTGTCTTTTCTCTTTCTTTATTAATTTGCGGAAAAGTTTCTGCTGATACCGGATGGCAGTCCGG
>NZ_PTSR01000144.1:0-420 GCF_002965345.1 Escherichia sp. MOD1-EC5950 | reverse complement strand
TCTGATGCCGTCAGCGTTACGCCATTGTGGCTCTGCTGCAGAACCACAACGCCGGCATCATCACGCCCCAGCCATCTCCCCTGCTCATCCAGTCCCTGCATTCGGCCCTCTTCATCCATACGGATTTCCTGCAACCAGACACCTTGTTGTCTGCCATTCCGGTCATAAGCCGGCCAGGCCACATGCGGTGCAGGGTATTTGCGGCTGCCACTGATGAAGCGGGCTTCACTGTGGTCCGCCAGCCCGGTTTCCCGCAACAACGCCCGCCCCAGCGCATTCTGATTAAGCGCCCGGGCGCTGTCCCACAGATTCTGTGCCGTTGTGGCATGAACATCCTGTTGAGCGTCCAGCACATCATGCGCTGTCTTCCGGCTTTCACTGGCCGCCACGGATGCCAGCCATTTTCCGGTATCATCGGTA
>NZ_PTSR01000143.1:0-440 GCF_002965345.1 Escherichia sp. MOD1-EC5950 | reverse complement strand
TCCGCTGCAATACGGCTCATCTCTGCCAGTAACCACCGGTTGTGGAACACCAGGGACCAGAACTGGCAGGGAAGTGTGAACACAATATGCTGCCACGGGCAATCGGGGACCAGACTCAGCAGATACTGTATCCACTGTGCGCCAGCCTTCACTCCGCAGTACGGGCAGGAGCGGCTTTTACACCGGAAGCAGACCTTTTTTGTGTGGCAACAGTCCGGTGATGAACAGCACCACTGTATGTAACCCATCAGCGTGGTCCCGCAGGCCATGATTTTTGTCACTGACTCAATCACCACCGGACGCACTGAATCTTCCGGCTGCTTCTCCAGCCAGTTAAGCCAGCGGTTTCCCTGCTGGAAAATATCGGCAAAACGGGGAAGCATGAATTACGCAGGGGGAAGATGTGAGGTGCCGCACTGCGGACAGATAAAGGGATGTAT
>NZ_PTSR01000142.1:0-444 GCF_002965345.1 Escherichia sp. MOD1-EC5950 | reverse complement strand
CGTGTACGCTTAGTCGCTTAACCTCACAACCCGAAGATGTTTCTTACGAACCATCATCGTGTTGCGAAAATTTGAGAGACTCACGAACAACTTTTGTTGTTCAGTGTTTCAATTTTCAGCTTGATCCAGATTTTTAAAGAGCAAATATCTCAAACATCACTCGTAAGTGAGTTTTGAGATACAGTGGCCGGCGACTTTCACTCACAAACCAGCAAGTGGCGTCCCCTAGGGGATTCGAACCCCTGTTACCGCCGTGAAAGGGCGGTGTCCTGGGCCTCTAGACGAAGGGGACGTATCAGTCTGCTTCGCAAGACGCCTTGCTTTTCACTTTCTATCAGACAATCTGTGTGAGCACTTCAAAGAACGCTTCTTTAAGGTAAGGAGGTGATCCAACCGCAGGTTCCCCTACGGTTACCTTGTTACGACTTCACCCCAGTCATGAAT
>NZ_PTSR01000141.1:0-448 GCF_002965345.1 Escherichia sp. MOD1-EC5950 | reverse complement strand
CGTGTACGCTTAGTCGCTTAACCTCACAACCCGAAGATGTTTCTTACGAACCATCATCGTGTTGCGAAAATTTGAGATACTCACGAACAACTTTCGTTGTTCAGTGTTTCAATTTTCAGCTTGATCCAGATTTTTAAAGAGCAAAACTTCGCAGTGAACCTTTGCAGGTACACTCTGAAGTATTTTTTATTTAATCACTACAGAGATGGTGGAGCTATGCGGGATCGAACCGCAGACCTCCTGCGTGCAAAGCAGGCGCTCTCCCAGCTGAGCTATAGCCCCATAACATGTAGTTAAAACCTCTTCAAATTTGCGGTGCAAATTTGGTAGGCCTGAGTGGACTTGAACCACCGACCTCACCCTTATCAGGGGTGCGCTCTAACCACCTGAGCTACAAGCCTGTAGAGGTTTTACTGCTCATTTTCATCAGACAATCTGTGTGAGCACT
>NZ_PTSR01000140.1:0-451 GCF_002965345.1 Escherichia sp. MOD1-EC5950 | reverse complement strand
GCGTCTTATCAGGCCTGCAGGTCTGAACCGTAGGTCGGATAAGGCGCTCGCGCCGCATCCGACAACCGTGCTTTGATGCCTGATGCGACGCTGGTGCGTTTTATCAGGCCTGCAGGTCTGAACCGTAGGTCGGATAAGGCGCTCGCGCCGCATCCGACAACTGTGCTTTGATGCCTGATGCGACGCTGGTGCGTCTTATCAGGCCTGCAGGTCTGAACCGTAGGTCGGATAAGGCGCTCGCGCCGCATCCGACAACCGTGCTTTGATGCCTGATGCGACGCTGGTGCGTTTTATCAGGCCTGCAGGTCTGAACCGTAGGTCGGATAAGGCGCTCGCGCCGCATCCGACAACTGTGCTTTGATGCCTGATGCGACGCTGGTGCGTCTTATCAGGCCTGCAGGTCTGAACCGTAGGTCGGATAAGGCGCTCGCGCCGCATCCGACAACCGTGC
>NZ_PTSR01000013.1:0-117366 GCF_002965345.1 Escherichia sp. MOD1-EC5950 | reverse complement strand
CTTATCCGACCAGCGGAGTGCAGCACTTCACAGCGGCGTAGCGGCGTAGGCCTGATAAGACGCGCAGCGTCGCATCAGGCAACCGGCCAGGGCGTTAGATGTCGGATGCGGCGTAACCGCCTTATCCGACCAGCGGAGTGCAGCACTTCACAGCGGCGTAGCGGCGTAGGCCTGATAAGACGCGCAGCGTCGCATCAGGCAACCGGCCAGGGCGTTAGATGTCGGATGCGGCGTAACCGCCTTATCCGACCAGCGGAGTGCAGCACTTCACAGCGGCGTAGGCCTGATAAGACGCGCAGCGTCGCATCAGGCAACCGGCTCGGGCGTTAGATGTCGGATGCGGCGTAACCGCCTTATCCGACCTGCGGAGTGCAGCACTTCACATTCGTTTAGCGAACTACCGCGTTCTCAATCTTCTCTTCCGCCTTCCAGACGCGGTATTTCACATCCACATTGTCTGGTGTATACACCACGATCGGCAGCTTGCTGTTGTAACGCAGCATTCCGGCATCACCCAGATACGCGGTAACAAATTTCTTCTCTTTCTTGCCATCCGGACAGGCCATCATCGTCGAAACCGGGGAGCTAACTTTATCAAAGACATAATAATCATAGCCCCAGCCTTCCAGCGTTTTGCTTTCCAGTTTTCCGCCAAGACGATGCAGATTGCAATCGACCTCCAGCGTCTGACCGATCAACAGTTCTACTTTCAGGGTAGATTCATCTTCTTGCGGGGTTAACTGAATCACCTGACGCTTCATCCCTTTTTCGGCTTGCGGATAAGGGGCAATTTTTTCCAGCGGCTGGATGCTTTCTGCCGCCCAGGCAGAGGTCGTGGCAAAAGCGGCAAACAACACTGCAGGTAGAATGGTCTTCATTTTGTTTTCCTTTCTTCATTTATAGGTTTTTCACCGATGATGTCGCTGAAGGTTAACATATTCATCAAATTTATTAATTTGCTTTATGAATAACTTAAGGAATATTCAGACAACTTTACCTTCTCTTTTGGTGTTATATGCTGATGAATGGTTAAGCCTGAAGAAATATATTTGGTGAATTTATCGCTATATAAATTTATTTATAACCATTTGAAATGTGAGCAAAAGACCGTTTTTGCCAGTCTTCCCACCACTCTTTTGATCCTACTACAGGTTTTACCCCGATCGGGGTATGCATCTTTGACACATCCTTTAATATCTTAGCGGCTATAAAAATGGCTTATTAATTATGCGGTTTATTTGGTCGCTCTCCGTTTTCAGAGCGCGTTAATGATGGAAGGTCAATGTGAAGATTGATGTATCCCGTCGGGGCATACTCACTGGTCGCTGGCGCAAAGCCAGTAACGGTATCCGTCCGCCCTGGTCTGGTGATGAATCTCATTTTCTGACCCATTGTACCCGCTGCGACGCCTGTATTAATGCTTGTGAAAACAACATTCTGCAACGTGGTGCGGGCGGCTATCCGAGCGTTAATTTCAAAAACAACGAGTGCAGTTTCTGTTATGCCTGTGCGCAGGCTTGCCCCGAATCACTATTTTCTCCGCGCCACACCAGGGCCTGGGATTTGCTGTTCACCATCGGGGAGACGTGCCTGGCGTATCAGGCAGTCGAATGCCGTCGCTGTCAGGATAGCTGTGAACCAATGGCCATTATCTTTCGCCCGACGCTTTCCGGGATCTACCAGCCGCAACTTAATAGCCAACTTTGCAACGGATGTGGAGCATGTGCAGCTAGTTGTCCGGTATCAGCCATTACTGCGGAGTATCTCCATGCACACTAACTGGCAAGTTTGCAGCCTGGTCGTTCAGGCCAAAAGCGAACGAATTTCAGACATCAGCACCCAACTGAACGCCTTTGATGGCTGTGAAGTCGCTGTCAGCGACGCGCCGAGTGGTCAGTTGATAGTGGTGGTGGAAGCAGAAGACAGCGAAACGCTAATTCAAACCATTGAGTCAGTACGCAACGTAGAAGGCGTGCTGGCGGTGTCGCTGGTTTATCACCAGCAGGAAGAGCAAGGTGAGGAAACACCATGAAACTCAGTCGTCGTAGCTTTATGAAAGCTAACGCCGTTGCGGCCGCTGCGGCGGCTGCCGGTCTCAGCGTGCCGGGCGTTGCCCGCGCCGTTGTTGGTCAGCAGGAAGCCATTAAATGGGATAAAGCGCCATGCCGTTTTTGCGGTACTGGTTGTGGCGTTCTGGTCGGAACGCAACAGGGGCGTGTGGTGGCCTGTCAGGGTGACCCGGACGCACCGGTTAACCGTGGTCTGAACTGCATTAAGGGCTATTTCCTGCCCAAAATTATGTACGGTAAAGACCGTTTGACGCAGCCGCTTCTGCGTATGAAAAACGGTAAATATGACAAAGAAGGCGAGTTCACCCCAATTACCTGGGATCAAGCCTTTGATGTGATGGAAGAGAAATTCAAAACCGCCCTGAAAGAAAAAGGGCCAGAGTCGATCGGTATGTTCGGTTCTGGTCAGTGGACTATCTGGGAAGGTTATGCCGCGTCCAAGTTGTTCAAAGCGGGCTTCCGTTCTAACAACATCGACCCGAACGCACGCCACTGTATGGCGTCGGCGGTCGTTGGCTTTATGCGTACCTTTGGTATGGATGAGCCGATGGGCTGCTATGACGACATCGAACAGGCTGACGCGTTTGTGCTGTGGGGCGCGAACATGGCGGAGATGCACCCGATCCTCTGGTCGCGCATTACCAACCGTCGTCTCTCTAACCAGAACGTCACCGTGGCGGTGCTTTCTACTTACCAGCATCGTAGCTTTGAACTGGCGGATAACGGCATCATCTTTACGCCGCAATCTGACCTGGTGATCCTGAACTATATCGCCAACTATATCATTCAAAACAATGCGATAAATCAGGACTTCTTCAGCAAACACGTCAATCTGCGTAAAGGGGCGACGGACATCGGCTACGGTTTACGTCCAACCCATCCGCTGGAAAAAGCGGCGAAAAATCCGGGTTCCGATGCTTCCGAGCCGATGAGCTTTGAAGATTACAAAGCCTTTGTTGCCGAATATACGCTGGAAAAAACCGCTGAAATGACCGGCGTGCCAAAAGATCAGTTGGAACAACTGGCGCAACTGTATGCCGATCCGAACAAGAAAGTCATCTCCTACTGGACGATGGGTTTCAACCAGCATACCCGCGGCGTGTGGGCCAACAACCTGGTCTACAACCTGCATCTGCTGACCGGCAAAATTTCCCAGCCGGGTTGCGGTCCGTTCTCCCTCACGGGTCAGCCTTCCGCGTGTGGTACTGCGCGTGAAGTGGGCACCTTTGCTCACCGTCTGCCAGCGGACATGGTGGTGACCAACGAGAAACACCGTGATATCTGCGAGAAGAAGTGGAATATCCCGAGCGGCACCATTCCGGCAAAAATCGGTCTGCACGCGGTAGCACAAGACCGTGCGCTGAAAGACGGCACGCTGAATGTTTACTGGACCATGTGTACCAATAACATGCAGGCCGGGCCGAACATTAATGAAGAGCGTATGCCGGGCTGGCGCGATCCGCGCAACTTTATCATCGTTTCCGATCCATATCCGACAGTCAGTGCGCTGGCCGCGGACTTGATTCTGCCGACAGCAATGTGGGTAGAGAAAGAGGGGGCTTACGGTAACGCAGAACGCCGTACTCAGTTCTGGCGTCAACAGGTACAGGCACCGGGCGAAGCAAAATCGGATCTCTGGCAGTTAGTCCAGTTCTCCCGCCGCTTCAAAACTGAAGAAGTGTGGCCGGAAGAGCTGCTGGCGAAGAAACCGGAGCTGCGTGGCAAAACGCTGTACGAGGTACTGTATGCCACCCCGGAAGTGAGCAAATTCCCGGTATCCGAACTGGCAGAAGATCAACTTAATGATGAATCCCGCGAGCTGGGCTTCTATCTGCAAAAAGGGCTGTTCGAAGAGTACGCATGGTTTGGCCGCGGTCACGGTCACGATCTGGCTCCGTTCGATGACTACCACAAAGCACGCGGCCTGCGCTGGCCGGTAGTTAACGGTAAAGAAACGCAGTGGCGTTACAGTGAAGGCAACGACCCGTATGTGAAAGCGGGCGAAGGCTACAAGTTCTACGGTAAACCGGATGGCAAAGCGGTGATCTTCGCACTGCCGTTTGAACCGGCGGCGGAAGCTCCGGATGAAGAATACGATCTGTGGCTCTCTACCGGGCGCGTACTGGAGCACTGGCATACCGGCAGTATGACTCGCCGTGTACCAGAACTGCACCGTGCCTTCCCGGAAGCGGTCCTGTTTATTCACCCGCTGGATGCGAAAGCGCGTGACCTGCGTCGTGGTGACAAAGTGAAAGTGGTTTCTCGTCGTGGCGAAGTGATCTCGATTGTCGAAACGCGCGGTCGTAACCGTCCGCCGAAGGGCCTGGTGTATATGCCGTTCTTCGACGCCGCACAGTTGGTTAACAAACTGACGCTGGACGCGACCGATCCGCTCTCGAAAGAGACGGACTTTAAGAAGTGCGCGGTCAAACTGGAGAAGGTGTAAGCCATTATGTCCCGGTCAGCGAAACCTCAAAATGGTCGCCGCCGCTTTCTGCGCGATGTCGTTCGCACAGCAGGCGGGCTGGCTGCCGTGGGTGTGGCGCTGGGGTTACAACAGCAAACCGCACGTGCATCTGGCGTGCGGTTGCGCCCGCCCGGAGCCATAAACGAGAACGCCTTTGCCAGTGCCTGTGTGCGTTGCGGGCAGTGTGTTCAGGCTTGCCCTTACGACACCTTAAAGCTGGCGACGTTGGCCTCTGGCCTGTCGGCGGGCACGCCGTACTTTGTGGCGCGCGATATTCCTTGCGAAATGTGTGAGGACGTACCGTGTGCCAAAGTGTGCCCGAGTGGTGCGCTGGATCGTGAAATCGAATCGATCGACGACGCGCGGATGGGGCTGGCAGTGCTGGTGGATCAGGAGAACTGCCTCAACTTTCAGGGGCTGCGCTGCGATGTCTGTTATCGCGAATGCCCGAAAATTGATGAGGCGATTACCCTGGAACTGGAGCGCAACACGCGTACCGGTAAACACGCCCGTTTTCTGCCAACGGTTCACAGCGATGCCTGCACCGGCTGCGGTAAGTGCGAAAAAGTGTGCGTACTGGAGCAACCGGCAATCAAGGTGTTACCGCTGTCACTGGCGAAAGGGGAGTTAGGTCACCATTACCGCTTCGGCTGGCTGGAGGCGAACGATGGCAAATCGTAAACGTGACGCCGGGCGCGAGGCGCTGGCGAAAAAAGGCTGGTGGCGTAGTCACCGTTGGCTGGTGTTGCGTCGCCTTTGTCAGTTCTTCGTACTGGGAATGTTTTTGAGCGGCCCGTGGTTTGGTGTGTGGATCTTGCACGGCAACTATAGCAGTAGCTTGTTACTCGACACCATTCCGCTGACCGATCCGCTGATGACGCTGCAAAGCCTTGCCAGCGGTCATCTACCTGCCACAGTGGCGTTGACCGGCGCAGTGATTATCACTGTGCTCTACGCCCTGGCAGGAAAGCGATTATTTTGCAGTTGGGTCTGTCCGCTGAACCCGATTACCGATTTAGCAAACTGGTTACGCAGGCGATTTGACCTCAATCAGTCTGCGACGATCCCGCGGCACATTCGCTACGTGCTGCTGGTCGTCATACTGGTGGGATCGGCCTTAACCGGCACACTCATCTGGGAATGGATTAACCCTGTTTCCCTGATGGGGCGCAGCCTGGTAATGGGATTCGGCAGCGGCGCGCTGCTTATTCTCGCGCTGTTTTTATTTGATCTACTGGTCGTTGAACACGGCTGGTGCGGTCACATTTGCCCGGTCGGTGCGCTGTATGGCGTGTTGGGTAGCAAAGGTATTGTTACCGTTGCGGCTACCGATCGGCAGAAATGTAACCGCTGTATGGATTGTTTTCATGTTTGCCCGGAACCGCATGTACTACGTGCCCCGGTGCTGGATGAACAAAGCCCGGTGCAGGTCACCAGCCGCGATTGCATGACGTGCGGTCGCTGCGTGGATGTCTGTTCTGAGGATGTATTTACAATAACTACACGATGGAGTTCGGGAGCGAAATCATGAAAAGCCATGACCTGAAGAAAGCGCTGTGTCAATGGACGGCGATGCTGGCCCTGGTGGTGAGCGGCGCGGTTTGGGCGGCTAATGGCGTCGATTTTAGCCAGTCGCCGGAAGTATCCGGGACGCAGGAAGGGGCCATTCGGATGCCAAAAGAGCAGGATCGGATGCCGCTGAACTATGTGAATCAGCCGCCGATGATCCCGCATTGCGTTGAAGGTTATCAGGTAACGACCAATACCAACCGCTGCTTACAGTGCCACGGTGTCGAGAGCTATCGCACCACTGGCGCGCCGCGCATCAGTCCAACTCACTTTATGGACAGCGATGGCAAGGTAGGTGCGGAAGTGGCTCCGCGTCGTTACTTCTGTCTGCAATGTCACGTGCCGCAGGCCGATACCGCGCCAATCGTGGGGAATACCTTCACCCCATCAAAAGGTTACGGGAAATAAGAGGTTATTATGGGAAATTCTGACCGTAAGCCTGGCCTGATTAAGCGCCTGTGGAAATGGTGGCGTACTCCCAGTCGTCTGGCGCTGGGTACGCTGCTGTTGATCGGTTTTGTTGGCGGTATTGTCTTCTGGGGCGGCTTTAACACCGGAATGGAAAAAGCCAATACCGAAGAGTTCTGCATTAGCTGCCACGAAATGCGCAATACGGTGTATCAGGAATACATGGATTCCGTGCATTACAACAACCGTAGTGGCGTGCGTGCGACCTGTCCGGATTGTCACGTTCCGCACGAGTTTGTGCCGAAAATGATACGCAAGCTCAAAGCAAGTAAAGAGCTGTATGGTAAAATTTTTGGCGTTATTGACACGCCGCAAAAGTTTGAAGCTCATCGCCTGACTATGGCACAGAATGAGTGGCGGCGGATGAAGGACAATAACTCGCAGGAGTGTCGTAACTGTCACAACTTCGAGTATATGGATACAACCGCCCAGAAAGGTGTTGCCGCGAAGATGCACGCTCAGGCGGTGAAAGACGGGCAAACCTGTATTGACTGCCATAAAGGGATAGCGCACAAGCTGCCTGATATGCGTGAAGTCGAACCAGGTTTTTAACAGGGTTATTGCGTGGGTATGCTTGAAGCCAGAGAATTACTCTGCGAGCGGGATGAACGCACTTTATTTAGTGGTTTGTCATTTACGCTGAATGCAGGAGAGTGGGTACAAATCACCGGCAGCAACGGCGCGGGGAAGACAACGCTTCTCCGTTTGCTGACGGGGTTGTCTCGCCCTGATGCGGGTGAAGTTCTCTGGCAAGGGCAGCCCTTGCATCAGGTACGCGATAGCTACCATCAAAACCTGTTATGGATAGGCCATCAGCCGGGGATCAAAACCCGGCTGACGGCGTTAGAAAATCTGCACTTTTATCATCGCGATGGTGATACCGCACACTGTCTGGACGCTCTGGCGCAGGCCGGGCTTGCCGGATTCGAAGATATTCCCGTGAATCAACTCTCTGCCGGGCAACAACGCCGCGTTGCGCTGGCGCGTCTGTGGCTGACCCGTGCCACCTTGTGGATCCTCGACGAACCGTTTACCGCGATTGACGTTAACGGCGTCGATCATCTGACCCAGCGTATGGCACAGCATACGGAGCAGGGGGGGATTGTGATTCTTACTACTCACCAACCGCTCAACGTTGCCGAAAGTAAAATCCGCCGCATATCTCTGACGAAAACGAGGGGCGTATGATGTTCTGGCGCATTTTCCGTCTTGAGCTGCGCGTAGCGTTTCGCCATAGCGCCGAAATCGCCAACCCGCTGTGGTTTTTCCTGATTGTTATTACCCTTTTTCCGCTCAGTATCGGTCCGGAGCCGCAACTGCTGGCACGTATTGCACCGGGCATTATTTGGGTGGCAGCGCTGCTTTCTTCCTTACTGGCGCTGGAGCGACTGTTCCGTGACGATTTGCAGGACGGCAGTCTTGAACAACTGATGTTGTTGCCGTTACCCTTGCCCGCCGTTGTGCTGGCGAAGGTGATGGCGCACTGGATGGTAACCGGTTTACCGTTACTTATCCTCTCGCCACTGGTGGCATTGCTACTGGGAATGGACGTTTATGGCTGGCAAGTGATGGCGCTGACGCTGCTGTTGGGAACTCCAACGCTGGGATTTCTCGGTGCTCCGGGCGTGGCGCTGACAGTGGGACTTAAGCGCGGTGGCGTGCTGCTCAGCATACTGGTGTTACCGCTGACCATCCCATTACTCATCTTTGCTACCGCCGCGATGGACGCGGCTTCGATGCATTTGCCCGTTGACGGGTATCTGGCAATTTTAGGCGCGTTGCTGGCAGGCACCGCGACATTAAGTCCTTTTGCGACGGCGGCAGCGTTACGAATCAGCATTCAATAACGCTGGATTACTGATTTTTGTTCGAGTCTGGTATCGAAACTATGTGGAAAACACTGCATCAACTGGCGATCCCACCACGGCTGTACCAAATCTGTGGCTGGTTTATACCGTGGCTGGCAATCGCCAGTGTGGTCGTGCTTACCGTTGGCTGGATCTGGGGATTCGGCTTCGCTCCGGCTGATTATCAGCAGGGAAATAGCTATCGCATTATCTATCTACATGTGCCTGCGGCGATCTGGTCGATGGGCATTTATGCCTCAATGGCGGTGGCGGCGTTTATCGGCCTTGTCTGGCAGATGAAAATGGCCAATCTGGCGGTGGCGGCGATGGCTCCCATTGGTGCCGTGTTTACCTTTATTGCCCTGGTTACCGGTTCCGCATGGGGAAAACCGATGTGGGGGACCTGGTGGGTATGGGACGCACGTCTGACCTCTGAACTGGTGTTGCTGTTTCTGTATGTTGGTGTGATTGCGCTGTGGCACGCTTTCGACGATCGCCGTCTGGCGGGGCGTGCGGCGGGGATCCTGGTGCTGATTGGTGTAGTAAACCTGCCGATTATTCATTACTCCGTGGAGTGGTGGAACACCCTGCATCAGGGATCAACGCGGATGCAGCAAAGTATCGATCCGGCGATGCGTTCGCCGCTGCGCTGGTCGATTTTTGGTTTCCTGCTGCTGTCTGCCACGCTGACGCTGATGCGGATGCGTAATTTGATTTTGCTGATGGAAAAACGCCGTCCGTGGGTGAGTGAACTGATACTGAAAAGAGGCCGTAAATGACCCCTGCATTTGCTTCCTGGAATGAATTTTTCGCAATGGGCGGTTACGCCTTTTTTGTCTGGCTGGCGGTAGTGATGACTGTTATTCCGCTGGTGGTGTTGGTCGTGCACTCGGTGATGCAGCATCGCGCAATTCTGCGTGGCGTGGCGCAACAACGGGCGCGTGAGGCGCGTTTACGTGCTGCGCAACAGCAGGAGGCTGCATGAATATTCGCCGTAAAAACCGCTTGTGGATTGCCTGTGCCGTGCTGGCGGGGCTGGCGCTGACTATCGGTCTGGTGCTGTATGCGCTGCGCTCGAATATCGATCTTTTCTATACGCCGGGGGAAATTCTCTACGGCAAGCGTGAAACCCAGCAGATGCCGGAAGTCGGTCAGCGTCTGCGCGTCGGCGGGATGGTGATGCCGGGTAGCGTGCAGCGCGATCCTGACTCGCTGAAAGTGACCTTCACCATTTACGATGCTGAAGGCTCAGTGGATGTCTCTTACGAAGGCATTCTGCCGGACCTGTTCCGTGAAGGGCAGGGCGTTGTGGTGCAGGGCGAACTGGAAAAAGGCAATCATATCCTCGCGAAAGAAGTACTGGCGAAACACGATGAAAACTACACACCGCCAGAAGTCGAGAAAGCGATGGAAGCTAATCACCGTCGCCCGGCCAGTGTTTATAAGGATCCAGCATCATGATGCCGGAAATTGGTAACGGACTGCTGTGCCTGGCATTAGGGATTGCGCTGCTGCTGTCCGTCTATCCTTTGTGGGGCGTGGCGCGTGGAGATGCGCGCATGATGGCCTCTTCTCGCTTGTTTGCCTGGTTGCTGTTTATGTCTGTGGCTGGCGCATTTCTGGTGCTGGTCAATGCGTTCGTGGTGAACGACTTCACCGTCACCTACGTAGCCAGCAACTCTAATACCCAGCTTCCGGTGTGGTATCGCGTGGCGGCCACCTGGGGCGCGCATGAAGGCTCGCTGCTGCTGTGGGTGCTGCTGATGAGCGGCTGGACCTTTGCGGTAGCGATTTTTAGCCAGCGTATTCCGCTGGATATCGTTGCCCGCGTACTGGCGATAATGGGAATGGTCAGCGTCGGCTTTTTGCTGTTCATTCTCTTTACCTCTAACCCGTTCTCCCGCACGCTGCCGAACTTCCCGATTGAAGGGCGTGATCTTAACCCGCTGTTGCAGGATCCAGGGCTGATCTTCCATCCGCCTCTGCTCTATATGGGTTACGTCGGTTTCTCGGTGGCGTTTGCTTTTGCCATTGCATCTTTATTGAGCGGACGTCTGGACAGCACCTACGCACGTTTTACCCGTCCCTGGACGCTGGCGGCGTGGATCTTCCTGACGCTTGGCATCGTACTTGGTTCTGCGTGGGCTTATTACGAACTTGGTTGGGGCGGCTGGTGGTTCTGGGATCCAGTAGAAAACGCCTCGTTTATGCCGTGGCTGGTGGGTACTGCGCTGATGCACTCGCTGGCGGTGACTGAACAACGTGCCAGCTTCAAAGCGTGGACATTATTGCTGGCAATCAGTGCCTTCTCGTTGTGTCTGCTGGGAACTTTCCTTGTGCGCTCCGGCGTGCTGGTATCGGTACATGCATTTGCGTCTGACCCGGCGCGCGGCATGTTTATCCTCGCCTTTATGGTGCTGGTGATTGGCGGTTCGCTGCTGCTGTTTGCCGCGCGTGGACACAAAGTTCGCTCACGCGTAAACAATGCGCTGTGGTCGCGGGAATCTCTGTTGTTAGCGAACAACGTTTTGCTGGTCGCCGCGATGCTGGTGGTACTGCTGGGGACGCTGCTGCCGCTGGTGCATAAGCAACTCGGGCTGGGCAGCATTTCGATTGGCGAACCGTTCTTCAACACCATGTTTACCTGGCTGATGGTGCCGTTTGCGTTGTTGCTTGGCGTTGGCCCGCTGGTGCGCTGGGGGCGCGATCGTCCGCGTAAAATCCGCAATTTGTTGATTATCGCCTTTATTAGCACGCTGGCGTTGTCGTTGCTGTTACCGTGGCTGTTCGAAAGCAAAGTCGTGGCGATGACGGTACTCGGTCTGGCAATGGCCTGCTGGATTGGTGTGCTGGCGATTGCCGAAGCGGCGCAGCGTATTTCGCGTGGCACCAAAACAACCTTCAGCTACTGGGGAATGGTGGCGGCTCACCTGGGGCTTGCAGTGACAATTGTTGGTATCGCCTTCAGTCAGAACTATAGCGTTGAGCGTGACGTACGCATGAAGTCTGGCGATAGCGTCGATATTCATGAGTATCGTTTCACATTCCGCGACGTAAAAGACGTTAGCGGTCCGAACTGGCGTGGCGGCGTGGCGACAATCGGCGTGACGCGTGACGGCAAACCGGAAACGGTGTTGTATGCAGAAAAACGTTATTACAACACCGCTGGTTCGATGATGACCGAAGCGGCAATTGACGGCGGCATCACCCGTGACCTGTACGCGGCGCTCGGTGAAGAGCTGGAAAACGGTGCGTGGGCTGTACGTCTTTACTACAAACCGTTTGTTCGCTGGATCTGGGCGGGCGGACTGATGATGGCGTTGGGGGGGCTACTGTGCCTGTTTGATCCTCGTTATCGCAAGCGCGTGAACCCGCAAAAAACTGCGCCGGAGGCTGTATGAAGCGCAAAGTATTGTTAATTCCTTTGATTATCTTCCTGGCGATTGCTGCAGCGTTGCTGTGGCAATTGGCACGTAATGCTGAAGGAGATGATCCGACCAATCTGGAATCGGCGCTTATTGGCAAGCCAGTGCCGAAGTTTCGCCTTGAATCACTGGATAATCCAGGTCAGTTTTATCAGGCGGACGTGCTGACTCAGGGCAAGCCGGTGCTGCTGAACGTCTGGGCGACCTGGTGCCCGACCTGCCGTGCGGAACATCAATACCTGAATCAGCTTTCTGCGCAGGGTATCCGCGTGGTCGGTATGAACTATAAAGACGACAGGCAGAAAGCGATTAGCTGGCTGAAAGAGTTGGGTAATCCTTACGCGTTAAGTCTGTTTGACGGCGACGGCATGTTAGGGCTGGATCTCGGTGTCTATGGCGCGCCAGAAACGTTCCTCATCGACGGCAACGGCATCATTCGCTATCGCCATGCGGGCGATCTCAATCCCCGCGTCTGGCAAGAAGAGATCAAGCCGCTATGGGAGAAATACAGTAAGGAGGCCGCACAATGAGGTTTTTATTGAGCGTGCTGATGCTGATGATCTCCAGCTCGGCACTGGCGACCATCGACGTGTTGCAGTTTAAGGATGAAGCACAGGAACAACAGTTCCGTCAGCTCACTGAAGAACTGCGCTGCCCGAAATGCCAGAACAACAGCATTGCCGATTCCAACTCGATGATTGCCACCGACCTGCGACAGAAAGTGTACGAACTGATGCAGGAAGGCAAGAGTAAGAAAGAGATTGTTGATTATATGGTGGCGCGTTACGGCAACTTCGTTACTTACGATCCGCCGTTAACGCCGCTGACCGTGCTGCTGTGGGTGCTACCGGTGGTGGCTATTGGCATTGGCGGTTGGGTGATTTACTCCCGTTCGCGGCGTCGGGTGCATGTGGCGCAGGAGGAGTTTCCCGAACAAAGCATGCCGGAAGGTAAGCGTGCCGGATATGTTGTTTATCTGCCGGGTATTGTGGTGGCGTTAGTTGTGGCTGGCGTCAGTTACTACCAGACCGGCAATTATCAGCAGGTAAAAGCCTGGCAGCAGGCCATGGTGCAGGCTCCGGCACTGCTGGACAGGGCGCTGGATCCGAAAGCTGAACCGTTGAATGAAGAAGAGATGTCGCGCCTCGCGCTGGGGATGCGTACTCAACTGCAAAAAAATCCGGGAGATATTGAAGGCTGGATTATGCTGGGTCGCATTGGGATGGCGCTGGGTAATGCCAGTATTGCGACCGATGCGTATGCTAACGCGTATCGCCTCGACCCGAAAAATAGTGATGCGGCGCTGGGTTATGCTGAAGCACTGACGCGTTCTTCTGATCCCAACGACAACCGCCTGGGTGGAGAGTTGCTACGCCAACTGGTGAGAAGCGACCACAGCAACATTCGTGTGTTGAGCATGTATGCGTTTAACGCCTTTGAACAGCAGCGATTTGGCGAAGCCGTTGCTGCGTGGGAGATGATGTTGAAGCTCTTACCCGCCAACGATACCCGTCGAGCGGTGATTGAACGCAGTATCGCGCAGGCGATGCAGCATTTGTCGCCGCAACAAAGTAAATAAGAAGAGGCCCGATGGTGACGCCATCGGGCTTTTTTTATTGTGCCCCGCGTTGTTGCAGGAACAAAATAGTTGCTGCCACGCGTGAGCGGACATTGAGTTTACGCAGCAGATTGCGAATGTGTACTTTCACTGTTTGCTCGGAAATATTCAACACTGAGGCAATCTGCTTATTAGACAGCCCCTGCGCCAGTTCGTGCAGAACATCCAGTTCACGCTCCGTCAACACACTGAAGGGATCTTCCTCTGCGCCAAACATTTCACGTTCGCGTAAGTACTGATTGACGCGTTCGCTAAAGACTTTGCTGCCTTTTGCCCCGGCGCGAATCGCTTCCAGCAGTACTTCCGGGTCGCTATCTTTCAACAGATAACCGTCAGCGCCTGCGTCTATCAACGCAAACACATCACTGGAGGCATCTGAAACGGTCAGAATAATAATTTGCGCGGTAACGCCATCCCTGCGCAAGGCATTGAGGGTATCCAGGCCACTCATACCTTTCATATTCAGATCCAACAAGATCACGTCGATATCCAGTCGATTCGCCAGATCGATAGCACTTGCGCCGTCGCCCGCTTCAGCGACCACTTCAAAGCCAGGATCAAGTTCCAGTAACTGACGAACACCGCGTCGCATAAGTGGATGATCATCCACAATCAGCACCTGAAAAGGCGTTGCTTCAGGCATAGTAGTCTCCTGAGGTTTTATTAGAATCATTATGTTTGAGCGTAGCGTTGGAAACGCTACCAGGCGCGTGAATGTTACCCCATTTTATGTATGGGCATGTAGTAAAACTGCAAGTGTGGGTTGCGGGACAACGTGTAGATATAAAAAAACCAGCCATAACAGGCTGGTTCTTAAGGGATTTTTGGTCGGCACGAGAGGATTTGAACCTCCGACCCCCGACACCCCATGACGGTGCGCTACCAGGCTGCGCTACGTGCCGACTCGTGGCTGCTAATACTACCGTTTTCCACACCGATTGCAAGTAAGATATTTTGCTAACTGATTTATAATTAATCAGTTAGCGATGAAACGCTTCTCGTCTGTCAGCACCTGCAATAACAAACTTAACTGTGGTTTTTCGTCTTTCACTCTTTCACCATGTAAGTTGTAAGTGCGGTATTTACCATTATTGTTCAGCACCAGCGTCATTTTTGGCGTGGTGATTGCCAGCGTATCGTTATCCGCTGCGGTAACCCAATAATGACGGCGTTCAGGATTGAACAAATCCTGACCTTGCGAATATTCGCTGGCAGGCGTACTGACGTGCAGCAGGCGTTGCATCAACGTGGTCATTAGATCGGTATGATCGGTCAGGGTATTAATACGCTGCGCCGGTGTGCCCGGCCAGTGGATCACTAACGGCACCTGAAGATGACCGTGGGACCAGTCAAAGGTTTCTTCCTCTTCGCTCAGTGGAATACCCCGACCGGCAGTAATAATCACCACCGTATTGTCCAGCTTGCCAGAATCACGCAGCGCATTTAACACGCGGTTGATCTGCTCATCAACATTGCCTGCTGCCCGGCTATATTTATGGGTAAATGCTTGCTGGTTGCTATCGTCAATGTTGGTGCCATTGAAAGATACCCATGAGAACCAGCGATTATCTTCTTGCGCGTAGCGGCTCAGCCAGTTGATCCACTGCGTGGCGGTCTGAGCATCGGATTGCGTGCGAACGCTTGGCATTGAGAAGTCTGACAACAATGCCTGGCGATACAACGGGCTGGTAAAGCCATCGGATGAGAATAACCCAAGCTGATAGCCTTGCTGGTTAAGCGCGGTAATTAACGCCGCAGGCGTGCGGGTCGACAGAATGCCATCCATATAACTTGGCGAGATGCCATAGAACAGGCCAAAGATGCCGTTGTCGGTGGTGTTGCCCGAACTCATATGGCGTGTGAATGAAATATTTTGCTCGGCAAAACCCGCCAGTGCAGGCATCTGTTTCTCATAGCGTGAATAGTTCAGGCCATCGACAGTAATCAGCAAGACGTTCTGTCCGGTGCCCATATCGCGGTAGCGCAGTTCGCTTAACGGATACTGTACGGAAACGGCGTCCGGATTGCCTTGCTCAATAAGACGGCGTTGATACTCCTGTGCATCAAGCAGGCCATGCTTCTCAAGAAAACGTCGCGCCGTCATCGGATACGAAAGCGGCAGATTGGCGCGCTGCATGGTGATTGGGCGATAGAAATTGGCATCGGCCCAGATATACACCACGTGCGAGGCGATAAAGGCGATAAATAAGAATGCGGCCAGCGGACGGGCGAAGCGCCGACGACGTGTCAGGCTGCGCAGCTTTTGCCAACTCCACGTCGCGAACACCAGTTCAAGCAATAAAATAACCGGCACGCTGATGAACATCAGTTGCCAGTCGCGCGCCATCTCATTCTCGTCCGGGTTGATAACCAACTGCCAGACGATGGGATTAAGATGGAGATGGAAACGAGTAAAGACTTCGCTGTCGATCAGTAACAGCGTCATTCCCGCCGTTGCCAGAATGACGGATAAAAACCTCATCAGCCTCTGGGAGCCGATGATAAAGGTCAGCGGGAAGAGGATCAGCAAGTAGGTGGCGAACACCAGGAAGCTGAAATGGCCGATAATGCTTACGTAGGAATAAATACGACCAGCAAGTGTTGTCGGCCAGTCAGCGATAAACAGGTAACGGCTGCCTATGACGAGTGAAAGCAGAATATTGAACAGTGCAAACCAGTGCCCCCAACTGACCATTTGGGAGACTTTTTCACGGTAGCGCTGATGATGAGTTACCATAACCTGTTATCTGTTTCCCTTAGTGCGCTTTGTCTTCGTTGATCGAGGACTGCAAGGCGCGGGCAAAAGAGTTGGCAATCGCCTGGCGTTGAGCCGGGGCAATGCTGGTATTGATAAGGTTAGTGACCATGTTGCCTAACACCATCAGGGAAAGGTCGGTCGGAGCCTTATGTTTTTCCAGTACGTTGAGCAGCTCTGCGAGCAATTGTTCAACCTGTTCATCACTGTAGCGGGAAATTTGTGGCATAAATCGAAATCAGTTAGTTGATGAAAGGGCAACATATTACCGTAGCAACGGTTTTTTTTCTGCTTTTTTATACTTTAAATCATTCGCGTTACGCTGCCTTCTGTAAAATGGCTGCCATCTTTTATTGCGTCGCTTTACCGGCGGTGATTGAATACCGCCCGGTCTTAAAGGAGAGTTTATCATGAGTCTGGATATCAACCAGATTGCTCTGCACCAGCTTATCAAGCGTGATGAGCAGAACCTTGAGCTGGTGTTGCGCGATTCATTGCTGGAGCCGACGGAAACCGTCGTTGAGATGGTGGCAGAACTGCATCGGGTCTATAGCGCTAAAAATAAAGCCTACGGCTTGTTCAACGAAGAGAGTGAACTGGCGCAGGCGTTACGTTTGCAGCGCCAGGGCGAAGAAGATTTTCTGGCATTTAGCCGCGCGGCAACCGGTCGCCTGCGTGACGAGCTGGCGAAATACCCCTTTGCTGACGGCGGTTTTGTGCTGTTTTGCCACTACCGTTATCTGGCTGTGGAGTATCTGCTGATTTGCGTGCTGAACAATTTAAGCAGTATGCGCGTTAACGAAAACCTCGACATCAACCCGACCCATTATCTTGATATCAATCATGCGGATATTGTGGCGCGTATCGATTTGACCGAGTGGGAAACTAACCCAGAATCGACCCGTTATCTGACTTTCCTGAAAGGACGAGTAGGGCGCAAAGTGGCTGATTTCTTTATGGACTTCCTCGGTGCCAGCGAAGGGTTGAATGCGAAAGCGCAAAACCGCGGTTTGTTGCAGGCGGTTGATGATTTCACTGCCGAAGCGCAACTGGATAAAGCAGAACGGCAAAATGTTCGCCAGCAGGTTTATAGCTACTGTAATGAGCAATTGCAGGCGGGCGAAGAAATCGAGCTGGAATCGCTGTCAAAAGAGCTGGCGGGCGTCAGCGAAGTGAGCTTCACGGAATTTGCGGCTGAAAAAGGGTATGAACTGGAAGAGAGCTTCCCGGCAGACCGCAGCACACTGCGTCAGTTGACGAAGTTTGCCGGTAGCGGCGGTGGCTTGACCATTAACTTTGATGCGATGCTGTTAGGTGAACGGATTTTTTGGGATCCGGCGACCGATACACTGACCATTAAGGGCACACCGCCGAATCTGCGCGATCAATTGCAGCGCCGGACTTCTGGCAGCAATTAATCGGTTTGGTGTTATGAATGCCAGATACGGTGTGAGCGCTTTATCTGGCCGACAAAAAACAACCATACCGTAGGCCTTATAAGACGAGCAGTGTCGCATCAGGCATAATCTGCAGATACAAAAAACCCCGCCGGAGCGGGGTTTCTTACAACTTATTCAGCAATTAAGCGCGAACGAAGTCGATGTGCTGCAGCTTCGGTTTGTACGGGTGACGCTGTACATCCTGAGCTTTAACTTTGATTTCTTTACCGTCAACAACGATGGTCAGAACTTCGCTGTAAAATTCAGCTTTAACTTGCATGTTCATGACTTTGTCGTGATCCAGCTCAATTGCCAGCGGCGCTTCGTTGCCACCGTAGATGATTGCCGGGAATTTGTTAGCGGCACGCAGGCGGCGGCTCGCACCCTTACCCTGCTCTTTACGTACTTCTGCGTTGATAGTAAACATTTCTTTCTCTCTTAATTGATTCCTGCTACAGGCGACCCAGCAACAGGTAAGTGATCTGCTTTGCGTATGCAAAAGCGGGCGAGATTCTATACTCAAACGCCTTTCACATCAATCAAAACTACCATTAACCGCGTAATTCGTGCGCCCGACGAAAACGGCCTTCGTAATCGAACACTTTTTCACGAACCTGCCAGTACTGGCCTTTCATTCGTGCAACGACAAAATCCGGGTGGCGCAGCAACGCTTGCTGGGCGAGGATATCGGCGGCGGTTATCCAGCGCAGAGGGATGCCCGGTGTGCGCGTATGCGGGCGGATAAAAAGCTGCTCGAAGGCGGTTCGCTGGGCGGGTGTTTGCAGACGGAAGCGCTCACTCACATCAGCACCATCTTCATCGTAATAGGTGATTTTCAGCCATTCGCCTTTTTCGTCGTGCCCATGCTGTAAAGACATGCCGCTACAGCGTAGCACCAGAGCATCTTTCAACCGTAGCGCCGCTTTTAACATATCATCCGGATCAACCAGAATGGTGTCGCACTCGCGGCAGCGGCGCGCGGCAATGTCATTTTCTGCATTGCACTGGGGGCAGTTTTTAAAGCGGAAGCGAAAATCACACTGTTCGCGATGCCCGTCGTCATCTTCGAACCATCCCTGACAACGGCGACCAAAGTGTTCAATCAATGTGCCGTCGGCGGTTGTTTTGCCCCAAAACGTGTTGGCAAAGCCGCAGGCAGGGCAGAAAACCTGCACCGGGACGTTGTCACTTTTGCCTTTCGGCGTACCTACTTCCGGGGCGTAGAGATCGTGAGGGTTACCTGCATAATCAAGAATTAAGCAATCGGTCTTACCCGGAGCCAGACGCAGACCACGCCCGACAATTTGTTGGTAAAGACTTACCGATTCGGTAGGGCGCAGAATGGCGATAAGATCGACATGTGGCGCGTCAAATCCGGTGGTCAGTACCGCAACGTTGACCAGGTAGCGAAAACGCTGGGCTTTAAAATCTTCAATTAATACATCACGTTCAGCGCCGGGCGTGTCACCGGTAATAAGCGCGGCATCTTCGGCGGGCAGTAGACCAACGATCTCTTTTGCGTGTTCGACCGTCGCGGCGAAAATCATCACCCCTTTGCGCGTTGCGGCGAACTCCATAATCTGGCTAATAATGTGTGGCGTAATGCGTTGCTGTTTTTTCAGCTCGCGGTTGAGATCAGCTTCGCTGAACAGCCCGTTGCTCTGTGCCTGTAAGCGGCTGAAATCATATTGCACTACCGGCATATCCAGGCGTTCCGGTGGTGTCAGATAACCGTGTTTAATCATATAGCGCAGCGGTAACTCATAAATGCAGTCCCGGAAAAGGGCTTTCTCGTCGCCGCGCACCATGCCGTGATAATGAAACTGATAGATCCAGCCTTTCCCCAGCCGAAAGGGCGTGGCAGTCAGCCCCAGCAGGCGTAAGTGGGGATTCACTTTTGTCAGGTGAGTAAGGATTTGCTGATACTGGCTCTCTTCGTCGTCGCCAATACGATGGCATTCATCGACAATCAACAGTGAAAATTCACTCTGAAAGGCGTCGAGATTGCGGGCGACCGACTGTACGCTGCCAAATACTACTTTACCGTGGCTCTCTTTGCGCTTTAGTCCGGCAGCAAAAATATCCGCTTCCAGCCCCAGCGCCTGATATTTTGCATGGTTTTGCGCTACCAGTTCTTTGACGTGTGCCAGCACCAGCACGCGACCACGCGCCAGCCGTGCCAGTTCCGCTATCACCAGACTTTTACCCGCACCGGTAGGGAGTACGATAACGGCAGGAGTTTTATGACGACGAAAATGGTTGAGCGTGGCATCCACGGCTTCTTGCTGATATGGACGGAGTGTAAAAATCATGGTCTCGCGTAGGTAGATTATTCTGCTAATAGTATGCCACGGATCTTTTTCCCTTGAGGGAAGTTATTAGACCGCTATACTGGGCAGACAACAGTTCAGATTTTCGGGTCAATGCCCGACCTCCGTTTTTACAGGCAAAATCACACACATGCGACTTGATAAATTTATCGCACAGCAACTCGGCGTTAGCCGTGCTATTGCCGGGCGTGAAATCCGCGGCACTCGTGTCACCGTCGATGGCGAAATCGTCCGCAATGCAGCGTTTAAACTGCTTCCTGAACACAGTGTGGCTTACGATGGTAACCCGTTGGTACAGCAACATGGCCCACGTTACTTCATGCTCAATAAGCCTCAGGGCTATGTTTGTTCCACGGATGACCCGGATCACCCAACGGTGCTCTATTTTCTTGATGAACCTGTAGCATGGAAACTGCATGCGGCAGGGCGGCTGGATATCGATACTACCGGTCTGGTGCTGATGACCGACGATGGTCAGTGGTCGCACCGCATTACTTCTCCACGTCATCATTGCGAGAAAACGTACTTGGTGACGCTGGAATCACCCGTAGCGGACGACACGGCAGAGCAATTTGCTAAAGGTGTACAACTGCATAACGAAAAAGATCTCACTAAGCCTGCGGTGCTGGAAGTGATTACCCCAACGCAGGTTCGTTTGACCATTAGTGAAGGGCGTTATCATCAGGTGAAACGTATGTTTGCCGCTGTGGGTAACCACGTGGTTGAACTGCACCGTGAACGTATTGGCGGCATTACGCTGGATGCAGATTTAGCACCCGGTGAATATCGTCCGTTAACTGAAGAAGAAATTGCCAGCGTCGTTTAACACTTTAATGACTTTCAGGAGCCAGTTGTGACCACCCGACAGCATTCGTCGTTTGCTATTGTCTTTATCCTTGGCCTGCTGGCCATGTTGATGCCGCTGTCGATTGATATGTATCTGCCTGCGCTGCCGGTGATTTCTGCCCAGTTTGGTGTGCCTGCGGGCAGTACGCAGATGACTCTGAGTACTTATATTCTGGGGTTTGCGTTGGGGCAGTTAATCTACGGGCCGATGGCGGATAGCTTCGGGCGCAAGCCGGTTGTCCTCGGTGGTACATTGGTGTTTGCCGCGGCGGCGGTGGCGTGCGCGCTGGCGCAAACCATCGATCAGTTGATTGTGATGCGTTTCTTTCACGGTCTGGCGGCGGCAGCGGCCAGCGTGGTTATCAATGCCCTGATGCGCGATATTTACCCGAAAGAAGAGTTCTCGCGGATGATGTCGTTCGTTATGCTGGTGCCCACCATCGCGCCGCTGATGGCACCGATTGTTGGCGGCTGGGTGCTGGTGTGGTTGAGCTGGCATTATATTTTTTGGATCCTCGCTGTAGCGGCGATTCTGGCTTCGGCAATGATCTTCTTCCTGATCAAAGAAACCTTGCCGCCGGAGCGTCGCCAGCCGTTTCACATCCGTACCACCATTGGTAACTTTGCCGCGTTGTTCCGCCATAAGCGTGTCCTGAGTTATATGTTGGCCAGCGGTTTTAGCTTTGCCGGGATGTTCTCGTTCTTAAGCGCCGGACCGTTTGTCTACATTGAAATTAACCATGTCGCACCGGAAAACTTCGGTTATTACTTTGCGTTAAACATTGTTTTCCTGTTTGTGATGACCATTTTTAACAGTCGCTTTGTTCGCCGCATTGGCGCGCTGAATATGTTCCGCTCGGGGCTGTGGATTCAATTTATTATGGCGGCGTGGATGGTCATCAGCGCATTACTGGGGCTAGGATTCTGGTCGCTGGTAGTGGGTGTGGCGGCGTTTGTTGGCTGCGTATCGATGGTGTCTTCTAACGCGATGGCGGTAATTCTGGATGAGTTCCCTCATATGGCGGGAACCGCGTCGTCGCTTGCAGGAACTTTTCGTTTTGGCATTGGCGCAATTGTTGGCGCGCTGCTTTCGCTGGCGACCTTTAATTCCGCATGGCCGATGATTTGGTCAATCGCATTCTGTGCAACCAGTTCAATTCTCTTCTGTTTGTACGCCAGCAGACCCAAAAAACGGTGAACTATTGCTCAACAGGGAAGCTAAAAGGCTTCCTTTGTTGATGCATATCAACCACAAATCTATCAATCCCCCGTCATTTGTTTGTTTTATGTAAAATCAATTTATGTAAAAAGTCACATCATTGTAGTTAAAAAGGTTGAGTTAGATCTCAGAAACGGGTACATATAGCCCCGCAAACGTGACCACGCCCGCAGATATTATTTAAATCAGAGCCATAGAGGCCACGCAGGCGAGGCATCAATCTTTACGATCTGTTTAAAGACGGGTTGTTGATGATGTGTTAAAATTAATGTAAATAAATTGTGAATTAAATGTACTTCCGGGGAAAATAAGTGACTTCATTACAACTCTCAATCGTCCATCGACTGCCGCAGAACTATCGTTGGTCTGCTGGTTTCGCAGGTTCAAAAGTTGAACCGATTCCGCAAAATGGACCGTGCGGTGACAACAGCCTGGTGGCGCTTAAATTGCTTAGCCCGGATGGCGATAACGCATGGTCGGTGATGTACAAACTCAGCCAGGCATTAAGCGATATTGAAGTTCCGTGCTCGGTACTGGAGTGTGAAGGTGAGCCATGTCTGTTTGTTAATCGGCAGGATGAGTTTGCCGCCACCTGTCGACTGAAAAATTTTGGTGTGGCAATTGCCGAACCTTTCTCAAACTACAATCCTTTTTAAGCATCAGCTCAACGCCAGTAGCTGACGCGTATACTCCTGTTGCGGTGCGGCAAACACGCGCGCGCACGGTCCTTGCTCCACTACTTCTCCCTGTCGCAGCACGATAACCTGATGACATAATGCGCGAACAACATGCAAATCATGGCTGATAAACAAATAGGCTAGTTGGTGCTTTTGTTGCAATGATTTTAATAGCGCCAATATTTGCGCCTGTACCGTTTTGTCGAGCGATGATGTTGGTTCATCAAGAATGATCAGCGAAGGTTTCAGAATCAATGCTCGGGCAATCGCAATACGTTGTCGTTGACCTCCCGAGAACTCCGCCGGATAACGGTGGCGCGTTTCAGGATCTAACCCCACTTCCTGCATTACGGCTTTCACTTGCTCTTCGCGTTGCGTGGCTGAAAGGGTGGGTTGATGCACACGTAACCCCTCCTCAATAATCTGCAACACGTTGAGTCGTGGGTTGAGTGAGGAGTTTGGATCCTGAAATACCACCTGAATGCGATGGCGAATGGGCAATAGCTGGCGACGAGTTAGATTTTGCAATGGCTGACCGTCAAAAACGATGCTGCCCTGAGAGTCAATTAATCGTAGCAACGCCAGTCCTGTGGTGCTTTTGCCGGAGCCGGACTCGCCCACTAAACCCAGCGTTTCACCCGCCCGAAGCGTAAAACTGACGCTTTTCACCACCACGTTATGATCGACGACGCGTTTCAGGAGTCCCTTACGAATGGGGAAAGCGACCTGAAGCTGTTCAACATCAAGCAACGTTGAGGCTGACTCTGGCAACGGCACTGGATTGCCTGACGGTTCGCTGTTGAGTAGTTTTTGCGTGTAAGGATGAACGGGGGAGGCAAAGAGCGCAGTGGCGCGATTTTCCTCCACACAGCGACCGTTTTGCATCACTGCCACGCGGTGGGCCAGTTTTCTGACAATGCTGAGGTTATGAGTAATAAATAACATGCCCATATTCAGTTCATGTTGCAGTTCGCGTAATAATTGCAAAATCTGCGCCTGGACAGAGACGTCCAGCGCGGTAGTCGGTTCATCAGCAATCAATAATTCCGGTCGAGTGAGTAGCGCCATTGCAATCATCACCCGCTGACGTTCGCCGCCGGAGAGCTGATGCGGGTAGTCTGTCAGCCGTTTTGCTGCCTGGCGGATACCGACGCGATCGAGGCAATTAAGGATTTCACCACGCGCCGCTTCCCGACGCATCCCGCGATGCAGTGAAAGCACTTCATAAAGCTGTTTTTCCAGAGTATGCAATGGGTTTAACGATACCATCGGCTCCTGGAAAATCATGGCAATCTTATTTCCCCGCACACCACGCAACGTTTGCTCGCTGGCATGAAGCAGCGATTCGCCATGAAAACGAATATCGCCAGAGAGATATTCAACAGGCGGGGAAGGGAGAAGACGTAAAATCGACAGCGCAGTAACGCTCTTGCCGGAGCCAGACTCACCCACCAGCGCCAGCGTTTCGCCAGCTTCAATGCGTAGCGAAACATCATTCACTACGGTGCGAACGGTTTGCTGATGGCGAAAACCCACCGACAAATTTTCAATCGCTAACAGAGTTTGCGTCATGCTACACCGCCTTATTAGGATCAAATGCGTCGCGGACTGCTTCACCAATAAAGATCAGCAATGACAATAATATCGCCACCGACAAGAAGGCGGTGATCCCAAGCCACGGTGCCTGAAGGTTATTTTTCCCTTGTAACAGCAGTTCTCCGAGCGATGGTGAACCGAGTGGCAAGCCGAAGCCGAGGAAATCGAGCGAGGTCAGGGTGGTGATCGAGCTACATAAAATAAACGGTAAAAAGGTGAGGGTAGCGACCATTGCATTTGGCAACATATGACGCAGGATAATACTGCGATCGTTGACGCCAAGCGCCTGCGCTGCGCGGATGTAGTCGAAATTACGGGTACGCAAAAATTCCGCACGCACTACGCCCACCAGACTCATCCAGCCAAACAAGACGGTAATCGCCAGCAGCCACCAGAAGTTAGGTTGAACGACACTGGAAAGCAGAATTATCAGAAACAGCGTCGGCATCCCCGACCACACTTCAATGAAGCGCTGCCCCCAGAGATCCACTTTTCCGCCGTAATAACCTTGCAGCGCCCCCGCCAGCACGCCCATCACACTGGAACAGAGTGTCAGCATCAGACCAAACAGAACCGAGATCCGTGTGCCATACAGAATACGCGCCAGCACATCGCCGCCGTTGGCATCCGTCCCCAGCCAGTTTTGCGGTGAGGGTGGGGAGGGGAAGGGCTTATCGGTCGCAAAATTGATACTGGTAGCACCAAAGCGAATCGGTGCCCACAGTACCCAGCCTTTATCCTCCAGCCGTTGTTTTAGCCACGGATCCTGATAATCCGCCTGGCTTGCCAGCGGGCCGCCAAAATCACTTTCACTGTAGTTTTTCAGCAACGGGAAATACCAGCTACCGTCATAACGTACCAGCAACGGTTTATCGTTGGCGATCAGTTCAGAACACAAACTCAAACTGAATAAGAAGAGGAAAATCCATAACGACCAGTAGCCGCGACGATTATGACGAAAACGCGCCCAACGGGCCTGATTGACGGGGCTGAGTTGCGGCATTAGCGTCCCTCAAAATCAATACGAGGATCGACCAGTGTATAGCTGATATCACTGACGATATTCAGGAGCAGGCCAATCAGGGTGAAAATATACAAGGTGCCAAACATCACCGGATAATCGCGCGAGACGGTCGCTTCATAGCCCAGCAAACCGAGGCCATTGAGTGAAAACATCACCTCAATCAACAGCGAACCGGTGAAAAACATGCTGATGAAAGTCGCTGGAAAACCGGCAATCACCAGCAGCATGGCGTTGCGGAACACATGTTTCCAGAGAATGTTTTTCTCACTCACTCCTTTCGCGCGCGCGGTAACCACATATTGCTTGCGCACTTCATCAAGAAAGGCGTTTTTTGTCAGCATGGTGAGCGCCGCAAAGCCGCCAATCACCGTCGCCAGCACGGGTAGCGTGATGTGCCACAGATAATCGGTGATTTTCTGATACCACGGTAGTGAATCAAAATTAGCGGAAACCAGGCCGCGCAGAGGGAACAGGTCGAAATAACTGCCGCCCGCGAAGAAGACAATCAGCAGGATTGCAAACAAAAAGGCCGGAATAGCGTAGCCGATGATAATAAATGCGCTACTCCAGACATCAAAGCGACTACCGTTATAAACGGCTTTGCGAATACCCAGCGGAATTGACACCAGATAGATAATCAACGTGCTCCACAATCCGAGGGTGATGGAAACCGGCAGACTGTCTTTAATCAATGTCAGCACTGAGGCGCTACGAAACAGGCTGTCGCCAAAATCAAAACAAATGTAGTCCCGGAGCATTTTGAAGTAACGTTCGTGGATCGGTTTATCGAAACCGTAGCGATGGGTGATCTCTGCGATCACTTCTGGATCCAATCCGCGTCCACCGCGGTAGTTGCTGTCGCTGATGTTGCCGACGCCCGTTTGTGCATGGCTGGCACGCACGCCTTCGCCGCCTGCACCTGGTAATACTCCGGCATTACCAAACTCAATGGCGGCGATGGCCTGGTCGACCGGACCGCCAGGCGCAATTTGCACGATAAAAAAGTTGATGGTGATAATCGCCCATAACGTTGGGATCACCAGCAACAGACGGCGAATCAGGTAAGCGCCCATCTACTCTCCCTGTTGTCTGGCTGACGGCAGTTTGGCCGCTTTATTGACGTCATACCACCAGGTATCAATACCGAGACTATAAACGGGACGCACTGCCGGGCGGGAGAATTTATCCCACCAGGCGAGACGGTCTTCCGCCATGTACCACATCGGCAACATGTAATAATTCCACGTTAATACGCGATCCAGGGCGCGCCCCAACGGCAGTAATTTTTCTTTATTTCCCTGGGCGGCAATAATTTGGTTGATCAGCGAGTCGATGACCGGACTTTGTACGCCGGGAGCATTATAAGTAGAGTTGATATATTCCGATGACCAGGAAATCTGTAAATCGGAGCTGGGCCACGGCATCGCCCGCCACACGCGTGGCATCATGTCATAGTCGCGGCTGCGCATTCGGTTGGTGATTTGTGAGTTATCCACCTTGCGAATGTCCATGTTGATACCAAGCCGTTGCAGGCTGTGCTGGAACGGCAATACCCACTGGCTATTACTGCTGGCTGGAAGCAATAATTCAAAGCTGAGAAGCTGACCCGTCGTAGCGTTAACGCGTTGCTGACCCTTCAGTACCCAGCCTGCTTCGTTGAGAAGTTTGTCGGCTTTTAACAGATTACCACGGTCGTAGCCATCGCCTTTGGATTCTGGCGGCTGGTAGATTTGTGTGAACACTTCTGGCGGTAGATCTTTTTTCATTGGTGCCAACAGCACCAGTTCCGCAGCGTCGGGGTAATTTCTGGCAGCGTATTCGGTATTCTGAAAATAGCTGTTAGTGCGACTCCAGGCATTGTAAAACAAGGCCTTGTTCATCCATTCAAAGTCGAAGGCGAGGGTGATGGCTTCCCTAACCCGGCGATCGTTGAAGACCGGGCGCTGAATATTAAACGCCAGCCAGCGTGTATCCTGGGCTGATTCGTTCTTTTGCTCATCTTTGATAATGTATTTTTTGTCGAAATTTTTACCGGTATAGCGCGTGGCCCAGTTTTTGGCGTCGTTTTCCATGCGCAAATCAAAGGCACCAGCTTTAAATGCTTCAAAAGCGACGTTATCGTCAAGGTAATAATCGTAGCGAATGGTGTCGAAATTCCAGCGTCCACGGTTTACCGGTAAGTTTGCCGCCCAGTAATCTTTCACGCGGGAATAGACAATATTTTGCCCCATTTTCCAGGCCGTAATGCGATACGGACCACTGGCAAGTGGAGGCGTAGCAAGCGGGTCGCTCAGTTTGTGACCCTTCCAGTATTTTTCTGGAAATACCGGCAGTGAAAACAGGCTAAGCATATCTTCTTTGCCGGGTTTAGCTAATTCGATGCGCACGGTTAACGGCGCAATGGCTTTAACTGTGGTGCCTTTGTATACCAGGCGAAATTGCGGCACGCCTTCAGTCATAAACTTTTGAAAAGTGAACTCAACATCGCGGGCAGTAATGGGCGAACCATCATGAAAACGGGCGCGCGGATTAATAGCAACTTCAACCCAGGAATAATCGTCGGCATAGCGCGCGCTTTCGGCAATTAGCGGGTAATAACTGCCCGGCTCGTCATCGGAGGTGGTAAATAGTGTGTCGTACAACTGCTCGGTACGTGCACCGGGGTTTCCGCGTAGTGCATAGCGGTTGAAATTATCGAAGGTGCCAATGGAGGATAACGTTATCTGCCCGCCTTTTGGCGCGGCAGGATTAACATAATCAAAATTGTTGAAATTAAAGGCATATCTGGGTTCTCCCAGTACTGCAAAGGCATAGCTTTCCTTAATAGCCTGCGCCTGCACACCGAAGGTGAACAGGGTGATAAACACCAGCAGTATGCGCACAATCATCTGCAATGGATTTCCTTTTACTCATCATTAGCCGCAATCCGGCATGCTTTCTCTATGAATAATAAGGGACACAAGCACTCCTTACCACTGCGGCGTATGCGGTTTCTCCAACCAGCGGATAAAATCATCCAACGGCAGAGGGCGACTAATCCAGTAACCTTGCAGGAAATTAACACCACGTTCGCGTAACCAGCGTGCCTGTTCCGGCGTTTCAACCCCTTCAGCAACTGTCAGCATATTGAGACGCTTCGCCAGCGTCAGCACCGCGTCAAGCACTGGTGAGGTGACCGTTTCCGTACCTATGGCATTGATGAAACCGCGGTCAATTTTCAGGTAATCGAGCGTGAAACGTTCCAAATAGATAAGCGCGCTGTGTCCGGTGCCGAAGTCATCAATGGCAATTTCCACGCCGACAGAATGCAGCCATGCGAAGAGTTGTGACGCTTCATGTTCTTTCAGCATATCGCGCTCGGTAATTTCCAGCACAATCTGGAAATGGTGAGCGGGCAGGGAGGCAAGCAGTCGATGTATATCGGCTTTAAAGCTCTCGTTGTGCAAATGGTCCGGCGCAATGTTAATACCAAACTTTACGCCCACCGGCAGTACGTTGTGTAATTCTGCCGCGTCACGAGCAATCAGCTCAAACAGGTGCTGGGTCAGTGGCACAATCATCTTTTGCGATTCGGCATAATGAATGAAGGCATCCGGGGGGATTTCACCCACTACCGGATGACGCCAGCGCAGTAACACTTCCAGACCCGTTACCCGCAGCGTTTGTGTATCAACCACCGGTTGATACACCACGTAAAACTGCTCACGCTTGATGGCCATCATAATCTCTCTGCCAGGGCGCATACGCACGCTCATCAGGTAATAGCAGAGCAGGCCAACGACAGTTCCACTCATTCCACCCAGTAAAAACGCGTACCACACATCACTCCATGTCCAGTCGTTAGCATAAAGTCGAACAGTCAGCGGAATGCCTGCGATTTTGGTTTCACGTACCGGCGTGCCGGTTAACTCGCGGACGTTCATCAAATGCGGCGTAAAGGTCGATATCGCAGTATTACCAATAATGAGTGCTATACCATCGAAATCTTGCTGGTGAGAGCTATAGAGAAGATACGGCGTCAGGTTCAGGTTCAATGCTGCAAAAACGCCGCTATTTTTTAATAAAGGATTGCGATACCAGATGACGATCGTGGGTTTGTTGGGCACCATCGGTGTGCCAGGCAACATTGCCATATCAATATTTTTACTAATGTCGAGCGCCGGAATCAGTTCATTGAGCGGAATATCCATCTCACCAGTCGCAGAAGAACAGAAACTCTTTTTATCCTTTACCAGCACAAACGTTCGTACATTCATACTGAATGCCGCACGTGCAGTCAGTTCAGGGTTGGCTTGCTGACAGGTATCTAAGGTGAGTGGCTGGAGGTGATCAGTAGTGGACTTCAGCTCGGTGAAATAGGTGTCGAGATATTTTTGTACGTCGGTAATCAAGGTGTCGTATTTGACTTCATGTTTATGCCAGGCCACTAAAAACTGAAGGCAACTGACAAGTATCGCGATCATCACGCCCGCAATAATGCAGGTAAGCAGGATCTTACGTCCGGAAGAGGGAGCGCGTATGAACATAGTTCCGTTAATATTCCTGAGATTACGATAACGCTGAAGTAGAAGAGAATGACGGGACTATAGCCTGGATCAAGGCATGGAAACATCATTTTCTATAATGGATGAAAATAAAAAAGCACTGCTTAAGCAGTGCCTTCAGTTAACTCGTCAGGATAGCCAAGGGATTGCATCCAAACGGTTTATTAGCTGCGACTAAGAACCCGACGTGCTTCGTTGTAACGCTTTTTCCAGTACGGCTCATTCATGCTGGAAATAATAACACCACTGCTGGTGGAAGCATGAACGAACTGATTATTGCCGATATAAATACCGACATGGCGTCCCGTTGAACCGGCACGGAACAGAACTAAGTCACCTGTACGCAAATTACTGCGGGAAACTGACTTGCCCATTTCCTGTTGTTCATAAGTTGAACGAGGGAGTTCTAAGCCAAATTGTTCGCGGAATGTACGCTGTACGAAACCAGAACAATCGATACCTTTTTTGGTGCTGCCGCCCAGACGATAACGCACGCCTTTCCAGTCAGCATACTGATCCATAATTCGCGATTTTACGTCGACATTACGAACCAGGTTTTCAAATTCATCCTGAGAAGCTTGCAGTGATGATGTTTCACTACCCACTGCACGTGTCTCAGGATGCATATTCTTTGCGGTGTTGTTTGCACTACATGCAGAAAGCAGAACCGCTACTGCAATCGCGGGAATGCCGCGCAAGATATATCTCAAAATCGGTTGAGATTTGACCATGTTGTTTGTTTTCCCTTGAAGTCCTTAACGACAAATATCGTTATAAAAAAATGCCAAGCGAGACGAGACTAATTACCTGGGCATGTTGAAACAATTCCCTAAGGCCAAATCTGTGGACTAACGCACAAAATTATATGCTGTGAGGATAATTTACCGCCGAGGCAAAACGAGTTCGAGATTACCCGATTGGCGCGGTCTTGGCGAGGGGTTTTACATGATTTTTTATAAGAAAAAGTGATACAGAAAGTTAATAACCGGGATTGGTCAATTAAAGAACGATTGAGCAAAAAGCATGCAATCCATTCATTTCGTTAGAGAATGACTATTTTACTCGATGAACGAAAGCAATGCAGTGCATCATCAGGATTATCCGGTCTATGAAAATAAACCTGATGATGTTAATTACTGTGAGTTATTTGTTTTAGGAATGTTTTCTTTTTCCTGGCAATGATTTGTCAAAGAAGGTGATTAATCGATCACTTAATGGCGTCATCAACCACCAGGGCAAACCAATCAATATCACAGTCAGGGAACCGACAATGATATCGGTAAACCAGTGTGCGCCAATCATCACTCTGGGAAATGCAAATACCACAAAAATAATAAGGGCGATGACGCCTGCGACTTTTCCGAAATAACGCCACATGAATGCAGAAAAAATAAGCAACATCATGCCATGATCGCCAGGAAAACTATCTCGCGAGGCATCTTTTGTTGGCACAGATAACAGTTCGCTGACGCGGTTAATATTCGCAAATGTTAATGTCGGGCTGGCTCGCTTTACCGGAATTAATGCCTGGCCCAACTGGTTTAATACCACTGCGGTTAACAGCATGACGAGACCGATAATCATGATATGGCGTCTGCCGGAGGCGTTTTCTTTCAGCCAGAAACTCAGCATCAGCAGTCCCATTGCCAGCAGTGAACAGCCGTCAAAAGCGCGATTATTGGTCAATGCGACCAGCCATAAAAAAGCCTTGCTTTCGACCAGTTTCTGATTAAAAAAATAGAAAATATCCGCGTCAATCGGCAACCAGAATCCATGATTGACGGGAATGTACCAGGAAAGAAACAGCGCGAGGCCGACAACGTTTAACAACGCTATTTGCGGCAAATTTTTAATCATATTTTCTCTAATCATCTTACTGAAAAACGCAAGCAACCTTACGCGTTGGTCACTAAACGAAGCTTCAACAGCGCGCTCTGTAAGGCATTCCAGTCAGTTTCGCTGCTGGAAATCAGCTCAACGCGACTGTCCGGTGGTGCCACGTTTTGCGTTTCAATGTGCAAGTCATCGCCCTGACGGTTGATTCGCACCAGTCCTTCAGGAATACGCATCACGCCTTTCACGCGTTCCACTGGTGCAAGCCGCGCCCATTCCAGAATGCCAACGGTGTCGAACACCGTATCAGCATCGAATATCCAACCGCAGGCCTGATGCCCTTGTCCGCTGTTGAGACTGCGACGCCAGCGTTGATGCTCTGGCAGACTTAACGCGGCTAACCCTTTTTTCACGGTATGCTGATGTGAATGGGCGGCGCTGGCGGGTAATTTGATTAAATTGCGACGGGGTAAATCCAGAAGATGACCATCAATTTGCCCATGTTCGCTGTGAATTAATTGCCGATCGCCACCATTTTGTTGCCACCAGCGTTGCAACGCTTGCTCGCTTTCGGACGTCGCTCGGTCGGATTTATTGGCGACAATAATGTCTGCGGCAGCCAACTGGTCACGGAAATTTTCATTATTGACGCTTTTTTCATCCAGCAGCAGGCGAGGGTCGAGAATACATAACGTGGCGCGCAGATCGATCCACGGTTCATAAACCGGAGCGGTTAACAGATCGAGGATCTGTTTTGGATGGCCCAGCCCTGTAGGCTCTATCAGCAAGCGGTCTGGTTTTCCCTGGCGCAGTAAGGTATTCAGCCCCACCTGCATCGGTAAGCCATTAACGCAGCACATGCAGCCGCCGGGGATCTCTTTTAGTAATGCACCGCTGTCAGCGAGCAAAGCACCATCTATCCCGACTTCACCAAATTCATTAACCAGCACCGCCCATTTTTCTTGCGGATCTTTGTGGGCTAATAGATGAAGAATTGACGTCGTTTTCCCGCTGCCGAGAAAACCGGTGATGAGGTTGGTCCTGGTCACAACGGCTCCGCAATAATCAGATTAGTTAACTGTGCGTTAATCCTGGCTAAAAAAGCTGGAAAAGAGAAGAGAAGGAGCGGACGAAGCATGCCTCCGTCCACCTTAACCGCAGAAATCGTTAAATTTTGAGGGTATTTAACAGTGCCTGATGCGCTCCAAACTGCGCTATTTGTTGCCAGGCATTTTTGATTGTCTGCACAAAATGCGGGTTATTGGGCAGGTCATCACCGAAAACTTCACGCAGAGAAAGCAGGGCGCTAACGCGTTGTTCACTGCTACTTTCCGCAACCAGATCGCGAATTTTATCGCTGAGCGGATCGCGAACATCAATGGCATTTCCGGCATCATCAACGCCGCTCACATAGCGCATCCAGCCTGCGACTCCTAACGCCAGTAACGGCCAGTTTGTTTCGCGCGCCAGATGAATGCGAATGCTCGCCAGCATGCGTTGCGGTAATTTCTGACTGCCATCCATCGCGATTTGCCAGGTTTTATGTTTCAGTGCGGGATTGGCAAAACGTTCAATTAACTTATCCGCATATTGCGTCAAATCGACATTTTTAATCCGTAGCGTCGGCGCTTGCTCATCCAGCATTAACGTTCTGGCGGCATGGCGAAATGCGCGGTCATGCATGCAATCACTGATATGGGCAAACCCTGCGAGATAACCCAGATAAGCGAGAAAAGAGTGGCTGCCATTAAGCATGCGCAGTTTCATCTCCTCCCAGGGCAAAACATCATCCACCAGTTGTACACCTGCGACTTCCCAGGCTGGACGTCCTGCAACGAAGTGATCTTCCACTACCCACTGGATAAACGGTTCGCAGCTAATCGCACAGGGATCATTCACGGCCAGATGCTGGCTAATTTCTGCCAGCGATTCGTCAGTTGCTGCCGGAACAATGCGATCAACCATCGTTCCCGGAAAGCTGACGTGTTCTTTTATCCATTCGGTGAGTTCTGGTGAGCGTTTTTCTGCCATTCCCAACACCGCATTTTTCACCACATGGCCATTGTCGGGAATATTGTCGCAGGAGAGCACGGTAAATGGCGCAAGGCCGCGTTCACGGCGGCGTTTCAGTGCTTCGACAAGAATGCCTGGTGCGGAATGAGGTTCTTCCGGCGTTTGTAGATCGTGAATAATGCGCGAATTGCTGGTGTCGAGCGTGCCGGTGGCCGGGTCGATGCAATACCCCTTTTCGGTAATCGTCAGGGAAACTATCGCCACCTGCGGTTCGCAAAATTTCTCAATAATCGCTGCTAATGAATCCAGTTTTGCATTCAGGCATTCGTGAACGGCACCGACAATAATCGCCTGATTGCCGTCTGCACCTTTCTCTAACACAGTGTATAAATGGTCTTGTGCGCGAAGCTGGCTCATCAATTGCTCACCGCTGAACAGGCTGATTTCACAAATTCCCCAGTCGCCACCCTGCTCATTCAGCACACGATCGGTTAATAATGCCTGATGTGCGCGGTGAAAGGCTCCAAAGCCAAAATGAACGATACGGGATTTCAATTGCTGGCGATCGTAGCATGGAGTGTGTACGTGATGGGGGAGCGTAACGGAGGCAATAGTATTCATAGAGGTCACGTCTCTGTAACGATTAATTAACAATGGCAGTGTAAAGTTATATGACAGCAATTGAAATTGGTCTGGATTGTTAATGCAATGAAGTGTGAGGGCGATCAATCAACGAGTAAATTTTACGGGCGGAAGGCGTTCAGTAAGCACAAAATAGCAGATTGGTATAATAAATTAAAAAAGGGACAGCCTGAGCAGTCCCTTTTTGAATGTGGCTGAAGTTAGTCAGCACGCCCCATGTAACGGCGTTCTTCGATATGGATACGGATTTTTTCGCCCGGGCTTAAGTATTCTGGCACCTGAATCACCAGACCGGTGCTTAATGTTGCCGGTTTGTTACGTGCGCTGGCAGAAGCACCTTTAATGCCTGGTGCGGTTTCAACGATTTCCAGATCAACGGTCTGCGGCAGTTCAAGTGCCAGCAGTTGGCCGTCCCAGGTCAAAACCTGCATGTCAGGCATACCGCCTTCCGGCATAAACAGCAGTTCTTCTTCAATCTGATCTTTCGTGAAGGTATACGGGGTATAGTCCTCTTTATCCATAAAGACATATTCGTTGCCATCAATGTAGGAGAAGTCAACATAGCGGCGGGTCAGCGTCACGGTGTCAACGATATCATCACCTTTGAAACGCTCTTCTACTTTCAGCCCGGTACGGACATCAGAAAAGCGCATTTTGTACAGCGTAGCGGCACCGCGGGCAGTGGGGGACTGAATATCAATATCCTTAACCAGCAGCAATTTGCCGTTGTAATTCAGAACCATACCTTTTTTAATTTCGTTCGCTCTTGGCATCGAAAAATTCCTGTAGTCGAAAATGTCAAAAATATCGCGACAAACTACTCGCGACGGCCATTTCAGGCAAGAGGTATTCGCACTTTTGCTGGTGCAAAAAAGGTGGTACTGTGCGCGCTCATCAATCCGGTGGTTAACCTGAAGAGAACAATGTATGGAATGCCGTCCGGGTTGCGGGGCGTGTTGTACCGCCCCCTCAATCTCCAGCCCTATTCCGGGTATGCCAGATGGCAAGCCCGCCAATACACCCTGCATTCAGCTCGATGAACAGCAACGCTGTAAAATTTTTACCTCGCCACTGCGCCCGAGAGTCTGCGCAGGCTTACAAGCCAGTGCAGAAATGTGCGGCAACACGCGTCAGCAGGCAATGACCTGGCTTATCGAGCTGGAAATACTGACCGCGCCTTAAACATCTTTAATCCGCAGTAAGCAGAACAGGGTGGCGATAATCATCACCATCGCAAACCAGAACACTGCATGATAATTCCAGATCTCTGCGACTATTCCGGCTACTGAACCGGCGATAATCCAGCCCACACGTGATGTATTGGTATAGAGCGTGGTTGCTGAACCCGCCTGGCCGGGCATCAGATCCTGAAAATAGAGCATCCCAATACCGCCAAGAATACCGATAAAAATAGCATTCAGCATCTGTAAGCCCAATAGAATGACAGGTGAATGTGCCATCAGCATACCTGCGTAAAAACAGATGCCACCCACGGCTGCTACGCGCATCAAGAACCGCTTACCCAGACGTTTGGCAAAATAACCGGCAATTAACATCGTCGGGATTTCCAGCCCGGCGGCGGTCCCCATCATCACACCCGCCAGTTTTTCTGGAAGATGTAGTTCGTTAATAATAAATAGCGGCATGTTGATGATGTACAGGCTATTTGAACCCCACATCAACGTACAAATGACAAACAGCAATAGCGTATCGCGACGGTTACGCCGCGGTGCTTCAACCGTGCCGGTCGCCAGCGGAACCTCTTTTTGCATCGACGGTAAAAACAGCCACACCATCACGCCGCAAACAATAAACGCTACCGCCGCGCTGAGATACATCACCGTAAAGCTGAAACCCATCGCTAAGGCATAAGCCAGCGGCGGGCCGATGACCCATGCCAGTGAAACCTGGGCGCGCCAAAAAGAGCTGAACATCACTGCTTCACGCCCGGTTTTATCGGCATGTTCACGGGCAAGAGCAAACATCTGCGGGTTGGCGGTAGAGCCAAAGCTGCTAAGAAAAACGCCGACAAACAACAGGATGAAGTAGTTGCGATTCCAGGCGAAAAGGGTGCAGGCCAGCACGCCTAACAGGCAGCAAAAGACAATCAGTGATTTACGATCGCCGCGCTTATCGGAGCGCCCGGCGAGAAACTGGCTGACCAGAATCCCGATGACGGCGCTGCCAGTAAAGAAGAATCCCACCATTGCCGGGCGGGCGTGTACCTCATCGGTAAGAAAAATACTGAGCGTTGGGGTTTGCAGAGCGCCTGCAATGCCGGTGAGAAAGGCAACAATTAAGAATGCCGTTGATGTCAGGTCAAACGATTTCGCGCTGGAGACTGCGGGGGAATTATGCATGCTGGTCGATCACTGAAAGATGAAGACGCGGAGTTTACGCCGCTTGTCAGAAAATAAACAGTCAGTGAAATCAAACTCGCCATGAATAATCAAAATGCTATTTCACTCTTGTTGAACCTTTGCTGACGCTGCTGAAATGATCATGTTGATAACAAATTTCGCCATCAGCGATTCAGATTATCGGCAAAAAAATGTGCAGCACATCAAACTTTTGTACATAATTTAGCGCCATCCCTTGCGTGCTGAAACAGAAGTATTATGCTTTCTTGAAACGTTTCAGCGCGATCTTGTCTTTAACCCTAAGCCAGGTTAGCGCTTTTTTTCTCATAGAAGCTGAATCGTTTCAATTCAGCAAGAGAGGAGAACTATGTTCCAGTTATCCGTACAGGACATCCATCCGGGCGAAAAGGCCGGAGACAAAGAAGAGGCGATTCGCCAGGTCGCTGCGGCGCTGGTGCAGGCCGGTAATGTCGCTGAAGGTTACGTCAATGGCATGCTGGCGCGCGAACAGCAAACCTCAACGTTCCTCGGCAATGGTATTGCTATTCCACACGGCACCACCGACACCCGCGATCAGGTACTGAAAACCGGCGTTCAGGTGTTTCAGTTCCCGGAAGGCGTGACATGGGGCGAAGGTCAGGTGGCGTATGTTGCTATCGGTATTGCCGCCAGCTCGGATGAACATCTGGGGCTGTTGCGTCAACTGACGCACGTCCTGAGCGATGATTCCGTTGCTGAACAACTGAAATCAGCCACCACTGCAGAAGAACTGCGCGCACTGCTGATGGGCGAAAAGCAGAGTGAACAGTTGAAGCTTGATAACGAAATGCTGACGCTGGATATCGTCGCCAGCGATTTGCTGACTCTTCAGGCGCTGAATGCTGCTCGTCTGAAAGAAGCGGGCGCGGTTGATACCGCTTTTGTTACCAAAGCCATCAATGAACAGCCGTTGAACCTCGGGCAGGGGATCTGGCTGAACGATAGTGCCGAAGGCAACCTGCGCAGCGCTATTGCGGTAAGCCGTGCGGCAAATGCTTTTGATGTTGAAGGCGAAACGGCAGCCATGCTGGTGAGTGTGGCGATGAATGACGATCAGCCAGTCGCGGTACTTAAGCGTCTGAGCGACCTGCTGATCGACAATAAGGCTGAACGTCTGTTGAAAGCTGATGCAGCAACGTTGCTGGCGCTGCTGACCAGCGATGATGTGCCGACCGACGACGTGTTAAGCGCAGAGTTTGTGGTGCGCAATGAACACGGCCTGCATGCCCGCCCAGGCACCATGCTGGTCAATACCATTAAACAATTTAACAGTGATATTACCGTGACAAACCTTGATGGCACCGGCAAACCGGCAAATGGACGTAGTCTAATGAAAGTTGTAGCACTTGGCGTTAAGAAAGGTCATCGCCTACGCTTTACCGCCCAGGGAGCAGATGCTGAACAGGCGCTGAAAGCCATTGGCGACGCCATCGCCGCCGGTCTTGGGGAGGGCGCGTAATGAGCAGACGTGTTGCTACGATCACCCTCAATCCGGCCTATGACCTTGTCGGTTTCTGCCCGGAAATTGAACGCGGCGAAGTGAACCTGGTGAAAACCACCGGTCTGCATGCAGCGGGTAAAGGCATCAACGTGGCCAAAGTTTTAAAAGACCTGGGGATTGATGTCACCGTTGGCGGTTTCCTCGGCAAAGACAATCAGGACGGTTTTCAGCAACTGTTCAGCGAGCTGGGCATTGCCAACCGTTTCCAGGTTGTCCAGGGGCGTACCCGCATTAACGTCAAGCTGACAGAAAAAGACGGTGAAGTCACCGATCTCAACTTCTCTGGTTTCGAAGTTACTCCAGCCGACTGGGAACGCTTTGTGACGGATTCTTTAAGCTGGCTTGGTCAGTTCGATATGGTCTGTGTCAGCGGTAGTTTACCGTCAGGTGTCAGCCCGGAAGCATTCACCGACTGGATGACTCGCCTGCGTAGTCAGTGTCCTTGCATTATCTTTGATAGTAGCCGTGAAGCGTTAGTGGCTGGTTTGAAAGCGGCACCATGGCTGGTGAAACCTAACCGCCGTGAGTTGGAAATCTGGGCGGGTCGTAAACTGCCTGAAATGAAAGATGTCATTGAAGCTGCACATGCGCTACGTGAACAAGGTATCGCGCATGTTGTAATTTCACTGGGTGCCGAAGGCGCGCTTTGGGTTAATGCCTCCGGCGAATGGATCGCCAAACCACCGGCAGTCGATGTCGTAAGCACCGTTGGCGCAGGGGATTCTATGGTTGGTGGCCTGATTTATGGCTTGCTAATGCGTGAATCCAGTGAACACACACTGCGTCTGGCGACGGCTGTTGCAGCCCTGGCGGTAAGTCAAAGTAATGTAGGTATTACCGATCGTCCGCAGTTGGCCGCAATGATGGCGCGCGTCGACTTACAACCTTTTAACTGACAGCAGGAGAGGCATAATGAAAACGCTGCTGATTATTGACGCTAATCTCGGTCAGGCACGCGCCTATATGGCGAAGACCCTGCTGGGCGCGGCGGCGCGAAAAGCAAAACTGGAAATCATCGATAATCCTAACGACGCTGAAATGGCGATTGTTCTTGGTGATTCCATCCCGAACGATAGCGCGCTGAACGGTAAAAATGTCTGGCTGGGCGATATTTCCCGGGCCGTCGCGCATCCGGAGCTGTTCCTGAGCGAAGCCAAAGGCCATGCGAAACCTTACACTGCGCCGGTAGCTGCTACAGCACCGGTTGCAGCCAGCGGCCCGAAACGCGTGGTTGCGGTTACTGCTTGCCCAACCGGCGTGGCACACACCTTTATGGCGGCTGAAGCTATTGAAACTGAAGCGAAAAAACGCGGTTGGTGGGTGAAAGTTGAAACCCGTGGCTCTGTTGGTGCGGGGAATGCCATCACGCCTGAAGAAGTGGCGGCAGCGGATTTGGTGATTGTGGCGGCAGACATTGAAGTCGATCTGGCAAAATTTGCCGGTAAACCCATGTACCGCACTTCTACCGGACTGGCGCTGAAGAAAACGGCGCAGGAGCTGGATAAAGCGGTTGCTGAAGCGACGCCTTACGAGCCAGCAGGTAAAGCCCAAACGGCAAGCTCTGAAGCTAAGAAAGAGAGTGCAGGCGCGTATCGTCACCTGTTGACGGGCGTTTCTTACATGTTGCCGATGGTGGTTGCTGGCGGTCTGTGTATCGCGCTTTCTTTTGCTTTTGGTATTGAAGCATTTAAAGAGCAAGGGACGCTTGCTGCGGCGCTGATGCAGATTGGCGGCGGTTCAGCTTTTGCGCTGATGGTTCCGGTACTGGCGGGTTATATTGCCTTCTCTATTGCCGATCGTCCGGGGCTTACTCCGGGTCTGATTGGCGGTATGCTGGCGGTCAGCACCGGTTCTGGCTTCATTGGCGGTATTATTGCGGGTTTCCTGGCCGGTTACATTGCGAAGTTAATCAGTACGCAACTGAAACTGCCACAGAGTATGGAGGCGCTAAAACCGATTCTGATCATTCCGCTAGTTTCCAGTCTGGTGGTGGGTCTGGCGATGATCTACCTGATCGGTAAACCGGTTGCTGGCATCCTCGAAGGCCTGACCCACTGGCTGCAAACTATGGGGACTGCGAATGCGGTTCTGCTGGGTGCAATCCTCGGTGGAATGATGTGTACTGACATGGGCGGTCCGGTAAACAAAGCGGCGTACGCGTTTGGTGTGGGTCTGCTGAGTACTCAAACCTATGGCCCGATGGCGGCGATTATGGCGGCAGGTATGGTGCCACCGCTGGCAATGGGGCTGGCTACGATGGTGGCACGTCGCAAATTCGACAAAGCGCAGCAGGAAGGCGGTAAAGCGGCTCTGGTTCTGGGACTGTGCTTTATTTCTGAAGGTGCAATTCCGTTTGCCGCCCGCGATCCGATGCGAGTACTGCCGTGCTGTATCGTTGGTGGGGCGCTGACTGGTGCAATCTCTATGGCGATTGGTGCGAAACTGATGGCACCGCACGGTGGTCTGTTTGTTCTGCTGATCCCTGGCGCAATTACGCCGGTTCTGGGATACCTGGTGGCAATCATTGCCGGTACGCTGGTGGCAGGTTTGGCCTATGCTTTCCTGAAACGTCCGGAAGTGGACGCTGTAGCGAAAACAGCATAATAAAACGTGAACTGCAGGGCAGGAATTTTCTGCCCTGTATCCGTTGATGACCGCAAGATAAGTGAAAAGTGTTTGAAATTAATTCTATGAATTTAAATGGTTTTTACTTCAAATAGAAACCTGAACCTCTCATCAAACAGCAACGTCATTTTCTCAAGGGCAGATTAATTTCTGCCCTTTTTTATTGTTTCAGTTCTGTGCATTACTTCACAATTTCTTCGCTTTTTCTAAAACCGCCAATAATAGAGTTTTGTGAGCCTGCTCAAATCTGCTCATTTTGCCCCTCTGGCAGTAATTTACTTTAAGTAAAACAAGCATACTATGAGCACATGTTTAAATATGAACATATGTTTAAACGGTCTTTGCAGTACCTATATTCTTGTGGATTGACAGGGTTGGTAATTTTTTACCAGAGGACGTGCTATGCGCGAAAAGGAATATGTCGTAATTATAGGTTCGGCTAATATTGATGTCGCCGGATATTCACATGGATCATTAAATTATGCGGATTCAAATCCTGGGAAAATAAAATTTACCCCCGGTGGCGTAGGGCGCAATATTTCACAAAACCTGGCGTTGCTGGGGAAAAAATCCTGGCTACTGAGCGCCGTAGGAAGTGATTTTTATGGTCAATCGCTCCTGACACAAACTAATCAGTCCGGTGTTTATGTCGATAAATGCCTTATTGTGCCAGGGGAAAATACCTCAAGTTATTTATCTCTACTCGATAATACCGGCGAAATGCTGGTTGCTATAAATGATATGAATATTAGCAACTGTATTTCAGCGGAGTTCCTCTCACAGCACCGTGATTTTATTCAAGGGGCAAAGGTCATTGTCGCAGACTGTAATATCAGTGAAGAGGCGCTGATCTGGCTCCTGGATAACGCCGCCGACGCACCTGTATTTGTCGATCCTGTTTCAGCATGGAAATGCGTCAAAGTACGCGAACGGTTAAAGCAGATCCATACACTGAAGCCAAACCGTCTGGAAGCGGAAACCCTGAGCGGTATTGCCCTTTCGGGGCGTGAAGATGTGGCGAAAGTTGCCGCCTGGTTCCATCAAAATGGCCTGAACCGACTGGTTCTGAGCATGGGCGGTGACGGTGTTTATTACAGCGAAATCCGCGGTGAAAGCGGCTGGTCTGCGCCGATTAAAACCAATGTCGTCAATGTTACCGGAGCGGGCGATGCCATGATGGCGGGACTTGCTTCGTGCTGGGTAGACGGGATGCCGTTTGCCGAATCCGTTCGTTTTGCACAGGGATGTTCGTCAATGGCGCTCTCCTGTGAATACACCAATAACCCTGATTTATCGGTTGCCAACGTTATATCGTTAGTGGAGAACGCAGAATGTCTGAATTAAAAATTTCCCCGGAGTTATTACAGATTTCCCCGGAAGTGCAGGATGCTTTAAAAAACAAAAAACCGGTTGTGGCGCTGGAGTCGACCATTATTTCTCACGGTATGCCGTTTCCACAAAATGCCCAGACTGCAATTGAAGTAGAAGAAACTATTCGTCAACAGGGAGCCGTACCAGCCACTATCGCTATTATTGGCGGTGTGATGAAAGTAGGCTTAAGCAAAGAAGAAATTGAATTACTGGGGCGTGAAGGACATAACGTAACCAAAGTTAGCCGTCGCGATTTACCTTTTGTTGTTGCGGCCGGAAAAAATGGCGCTACTACTGTTGCTTCAACCATGATTATTGCGGCGCTTGCCGGAATTAAGGTATTTGCCACCGGCGGTATTGGTGGGGTACATCGTGGCGCGGAACAGACATTCGATATTTCTGCCGATTTACAGGAATTGGCGCATACCAATGTTACCGTGGTTTGTGCCGGAGCGAAATCTATTCTCGATTTAGGTTTAACCACCGAATATTTAGAAACCTTCGGTGTGCCGTTAATTGGTTATCAGACCAAAGCATTACCGGCATTTTTCTGCCGCACCAGTCCGTTTGAGGTCAGCATCCGTCTCGACAGCGCCAGCGAAATTGCCCGTGCGATGGCGGTGAAATGGCAAAGTGGTTTGAACGGTGGCCTGGTGGTGGCGAACCCGATCCCGGAACAGTTTGCGATGCCGGAAGAAAGTATTAACGCTGCAATTGATCAGGCCGTTGCCGAAGCTGAAGAGCAAGGTGTAATCGGTAAAGAGAGTACGCCGTTCCTGCTGGCGCGAGTTGCTGAACTGACCGGCGGCGATAGCCTGAAATCTAACATCCAGTTGGTGTTTAACAATGCCATTCTGGCGAGCGAAATTGCCAAAGAATATCAACGTCTCGTGGGTTAATTTCTGACGGGCAGAAAGCCGTCGCCCGTACTTATCATACATACCGAAACCTGGCGTTGACGCCGGGTTTACTGGCATGAAGGGAAATCATTATGGATATAATGAGAAGTGTTGTGGGGATGGTGGTATTGCTGGCAATCGCGTTTTTGTTGTCAGTGAATAAAAAAAGCATCAGTTTACGCACCGTAGGTGCCGCGCTGCTGCTGCAAATCGCCATTGGCGGCGTTATGCTCTATTTTCCGCCGGGAAAATGGGCGGTAGAGCAGGCGGCGTTAGGCGTACATAAAGTCATGTCCTACAGTGACGCCGGCAGCGCCTTCATTTTTGGCTCGCTGGTGGGGCCGAAAATGGATGTCCTGTTTGATGGCGCAGGCTTTATTTTCGCCTTTCGCGTACTTCCGGCGATTATTTTCGTTACCGCACTCATCAGTTTGCTGTACTACATTGGTGTGATGGGACTGCTGATCCGCATTCTTGGCAGTATTTTTCAGAAAGCCCTCAACATCAGCAAAATCGAATCTTTTGTTGCGGTTACCACTATTTTCCTCGGGCAAAATGAGATCCCGGCGATCGTTAAACCGTTTATTGATCGCATGAATCGCAACGAGTTGTTTACCGCAATTTGTAGCGGCATGGCATCTATTGCCGGTTCGATGATGATTGGTTATGCCGGGATGGGCGTGCCGATTGACTATCTGTTAGCAGCATCGCTGATGGCTATCCCTGGCGGGATCTTGTTTGCGCGTATTCTTAGCCCGGCGACGGAATCTTCGCAGGTGACATTTGAAAACCTGTCATTCAGCGAGACGCCGCCAAAAAGCTTTATCGAAGCGGCGGCGAACGGTGCGATGACCGGGTTGAAAATCGCCGCAGGTGTGGCGACGGTAGTAATGGCATTTGTCGCAATTATTGCGCTGATCAATGGCATTATCGGCGGTATTGGCGGCTGGTTTGGTTTTGCCAATGCCTCTCTGGAAAGTATTTTTGGCTATGTGCTGGCACCGCTGGCGTGGATCATGGGGGTTGACTGGAGTGATGCCAACCTTGCGGGGAGTTTGATTGGGCAGAAACTGGCGATTAATGAATTTGTCGCTTACCTGAGTTTCTCGCCCTATCTGCAAACGGGCGGCACGCTGGACGTGAAGACCGTGGCGATTATCTCCTTTGCGCTTTGTGGTTTTGCTAACTTCGGCTCTATCGGTGTTGTCGTTGGGGCGTTCTCGGCTATTTCGCCAAAACGTGCGCCCGAAATCGCTCAGCTTGGTTTACGGGCGCTGGCAGCCGCGACGCTCTCCAACCTGATGAGTGCGACAATTGCCGGGTTCTTTATTGGTCTGGCGTAATGCTCGATTCGTAGGCCGGATAATACGCATCAAGCGTCGCATCCGGCAATCACGCAGCATTCAAATAATTTTTACTGCATCATCCCGGAGAGTTTATTCTCCGGGTCCATCTCCCGCGCCAGCTCTAACAACTGCTTTCTGTTTTTAATTAAATATCCTTTCTTATTTTTAATTAATAAACCATCGTGAATGAATTGTGCGAGAACATATAACAGGTGTCGATAAGAAACACCCAGATACTCTGCCGCCTGGGTATGCTTTTCGTGATAAAGATCACCTTCCTGCGAGAGTAATATAAATGCGGCCAGGCGATTCACTAACGGAAATGATTGATTCTGCGTTAAAGAAACAATATTGCGATAATTTTTATGGCTTAAGCTGACGCAGAGTTTTCGTAAAAATAGTGTGTCGTTTAATAACAGCGGACGGTAATTTTTCATGGGAAGCGCAATACACCAACACTCTTCAATAGCCTGCACCGCGCGCGGTTTATGGTCTTTATCGATTAACTCAATCTCGCCAATAAAACAGGGTGCGGCAAAGAAATCGATCAGCGACACCCGACCATTAGCAAGCGTGGCGTAGAGTCTGGCGCGGCCTCGCGTCAGGTAAAACAGCCATGACGGCTGTTGTCCTTCCTGCACAATGTAGTCACGCGCTAAAAAATGAAACAGCCGCGTGTCCACTGAAACATCCGTTGCAAAGCACACCTTAAATGCGGATTCGTCAATTAATTGCTGCTTAAGATCATTATTGTGGATTTCTTTCACGATGTTTACCCGCTATGAGATTTCTCATATTTAGCATACGTACGCTGTTGTTAAGATTCAATTATCGGCCCGATTGAATTTTCTTTGCTGTAGAAAAAATAACGCAACTTGAAACAGAGGGAATAAACAATGGAAAAAAGAAAAATTATCCTGGATTGTGATCCGGGTCATGATGACGCTATTGCAATAATGATGGCAGCGAAACATCCGGCGATTGATTTATTAGGTATTACCATTGTGGCCGGTAATCAAACCCTCAATAAGACATTAATTAATGGTCTGAATGTTTGTCAGAAACTGGAGATTAATGTTCCGGTTTATGCGGGGATGCCGCAGCCGATTATGCGCAAACAAATCGTTGCCGATAATATTCACGGTGAAACCGGACTGGATGGCCCGGTATTCGAGCCGCTGACCCGTAAAGCTGAAAGCACCCATGCGGTGAAATACATCATCGATACCCTGATGGCAAGCGATGGCGATATCACTCTGGTGCCGGTTGGTCCACTTTCAAACATCGCGGTGGCAATGCGGATGCAGCCTGCAATTCTGCCGAAAATCCGTGAAATTGTGCTAATGGGCGGCGCTTACGGTACAGGTAACTTTACGCCGTCTGCCGAGTTCAACATCTTTGCTGATCCGGAAGCCGCACGCGTAGTGTTCACCTCCGGCGTTCCGTTGGTGATGATGGGCCTCGATCTCACTAACCAGACCGTTTGCACCCCGGATGTGATTGCGCGGATGGAAAGGGCAGGTGGCCCTGCCGGTGAACTGTTCAGTGACATCATGAATTTCACCCTCAAAACTCAGTTCGAAAATTATGGTCTGGCTGGTGGCCCGGTGCATGACGCCACCTGCATTGGCTATCTGATTAACCCTGATGGCATTAAAACCCAGGAAATGTATGTCGAAGTAGACGTCAACAGCGGCCCTTGTTACGGGCGTACCGTCTGCGACGAACTGGGTGTTCTCGGCAAGCCCGCTAATACCAAAGTCGGCATCACAATTGATACCGACTGGTTCTGGGGATTAGTCGAAGAATGCGTTCGCGGCTACATCAAAACCCATTAAGTGTTGATAGCAAGTCGGGCCTGTATCGCAAGGTGCAAGCCCGGCTATTTATAATGGGCAGAAAGCCGTCGCCCAAAATGACATGAAGAGATAATAACTATGGATGTCATGAGAAGTGTTCTGGGAATGGTGGTATTGCTGACGATTGCGTTTTTGCTGTCGGTGAATAAGAAGAAGATCAGCCTGAGAACCGTCGGCGCGGCGCTGGTATTACAGGTTGTGATTGGCGGTATTATGCTTTGGCTTCCGCCTGGACGTTGGGTTGCAGAAAAGGTCGCTTTTGGTGTCCATAAAGTGATGGCGTACAGCGATGCGGGTAGTGCCTTCATCTTCGGTTCTCTGGTTGGGCCGAAAATGGACACCCTGTTTGATGGCGCAGGATTTATCTTTGGTTTCAGGGTATTACCGGCAATTATCTTCGTTACTGCACTGGTGAGTATTCTTTACTACATTGGCGTGATGGGGATCTTAATTCGTATTCTTGGCGGTATATTCCAGAAAGCTTTACATATCAGCAAGATTGAGTCATTTGTTGCTGTCACCACCATTTTCCTCGGGCAAAACGAAATTCCGGCGATCGTGAAGCCATTTATTGATCGTCTGAATCGCAATGAATTATTTACGGCGATTTGTAGTGGCATGGCCTCAATTGCCGGTTCGACGATGATTGGGTACGCTGCACTGGGCGTGCCAGTGGAATATCTGCTGGCGGCATCGTTAATGGCGATCCCCGGCGGGATCTTGTTTGCTCGCTTGTTAAGCCCGGCTACGGAATCTTCACAAGTTTCCTTTAATAACCTCTCTTTCACCGAAACACCGCCAAAAAGCATTATTGAAGCCGCTGCTACAGGGGCAATGACCGGGCTGAAAATCGCCGCAGGTGTAGCGACTGTGGTGATGGCATTTGTCGCCATCATTGCGTTGATTAACGGTATTATCGGCGGTGTTAGCGGTTGGTTTGGTTTTGAAAATGCCTCGCTGGAGTCCATTTTAGGTTACCTGCTGGCTCCGCTGGCGTGGGTGATGGGGGTTGACTGGAGTGATGCCAACCTTGCGGGAAGTTTGATTGGGCAGAAACTGGCGATTAACGAATTTGTCGCTTATCTGAGTTTCTCACCGTATTTGCAAACCGCAGGCACTCTGGATGCTAAAACCGTAGCGATTATTTCTTTTGCGCTGTGCGGTTTCGCTAACTTTGGTTCTATCGGCGTGGTGGTTGGGGCATTTTCTGCGGTTGCGCCGCATCGTGCGCCGGAAATCGCCCAACTTGGTTTACGGGCGCTGGCGGCGGCGACGCTCTCCAACCTGATGAGTGCGACCATTGCCGGGTTCTTTATTGGTTTAGCTTGAGTGTCATTGCCTGATGCGCAAGCTTATCAGGCCTACATTTACTTGCTGAAATTGCCTGATTTGTAGGCCGGATAAGACGCGTCAAGCGTCGCATCCGGCAACATTGTTACACCATTGGCACTAATGAAAGCGCGTTATCGGCAGACAGAGTAGGGTTGTTTATGCTGCCGCTGGCGCGCGAAATTGCCGCGCAGGCCATCGCAAAACGGGCGCTATCGCGAAAACTGCTTCCTTCCAGAAAGCTATACACCAGTCCCGCCATAAAACCATCGTCGGCGCCAAAACTGTCTACCGTCGTATGTTTTGGTGCAGTCAGTAAAAATTGCTCGCCATCCTTTTCGCTGCAATAAACTGACTCATCGGGCAAATAAACAAACAGTTTCTGAACACCTTGCTGATGCAACGCATTCACTGCGGCATTACGGTCAGCATCGCTGGTGATCGCCTGTCCCCATAAAATTTCCAGTTCCTGCAAAGTCGGTTTCAGGGTGTGAATATGTGCCAGCCAGTGTTTGATTTTTCCTGCTTTAAATTCCGAAACGGTATCGACAAACACCGGAATTTCATCGGCAAGGGTAAAGACCCACTCCAGCGCCTCAGCAGTCAGGTTACAATCAGCCAGTACCACGCCCGCATGGCGAAGTAAATCACGCGACCCGTTCAGTAATTGCGGCGTCAATTGCTCCAGAAGATGGGTATCGTTTATCGCCAGCACGGTTTCATCGTCTTGATTGGCAATCGCGAGATACGTTGACGTACTTTGACCGTGTAAACGAACGCAGCCTGAGACATTCACTCCGGCACGGCGCGTCTCTTCTAAGAGCATTTCGCCATAAAAGTCATCGCCAATCACCGAGAGTAAATGCACGTCACGGCCCAGTAGTGCCAGATTGTGGGCGATATTGCGCCCGACGCCGCCAGCCGAGCAATGAATTGTACCGGGATTAGAGGCCGCTTGCGGATAACGGATATCCGCCATCCCGCGAATATCCATATTGATTGTCCCCACCACCACACAGTATTCCTGCTCGGTGAGAATGTAACCTTTGCCTTTAATCAGGCCTTTGCGCATTAAATCCATAATATGCGCCGCTACGCGCGAACGGCTGATTTGCAGCATATCAGCAATTTCATTCTGCTGGATCAGCGGGTTACGCCGCAAAATTGCAAGGATCTCCTTCTCCCGGTTATTCATTTTCAGGCTACCGCTTTTTCAGTTTGTTGCGCTTTCAGCCAGGCGATTTCTTCCGCCCAGATATCCGGGTTAATGGTTTCGAGGATCAGCGGAATACCGTCGAAGCGATCATCCTGCATGATCCAGCGGAAAGCATCATGGCCAATATTGCCTTCACCAAGACTGTGATGGCGGTCGACGCGGCTACCAAAGGTGCTTTTCGCATCGTTGAGGTGCATCCCGCGCAGATACTTAAAGCCGACAATACGGGCAAAATCTGCGAACGTTTTCTCGCATTCGGCAGGGGTACGCAAATCATATCCGGCAGCAAAAGCATGGCAGGTATCAATGCAAACGCCGACGCGGGATTTATCTTCCACGCCGTCGATAATCGCCGCGAGATGTTCGAACTTAAATCCTAAGTTGCTGCCCTGACCGGCAGTATTTTCAATCACCGCCGTCACACCTTGTGTTTTATCCAGCGCAATGTTGATGGATTCGGCAATGCGCGCCAGGCAATCCTCTTCTGAAATTTGCATCAGGTGACTACCGGGGTGGAAGTTGAGCAAAGAGAGACCCAGTTGTTCGCAACGCTGCATTTCATCTATAAACGCATCGCGCGACTTTTCCAGGGCTTCTGCGACCGGATGGCCAAGGTTAATCAGATAACTGTCGTGGGGAAGAATTTGCGCCGACGTGTAGTGATACTTTTCGCAGGCGGCTTTGAATTCATCGATGGTTTGCGTCGTGAGCGGTGCAGCACGCCACTGACGTTGATTTTTGGTGAACAAGGCAAACGCGGTTGCGTCGATTTCGGCGGCGCGAATTGCGGCATTTGCCAGACCGCCAGCAGCACTAACGTGCGCTCCAATGTATTTCATGCGAGGACTCCTGTTAAACCCGCTGGAGGAAAACGGTAATCATAGCGGGTTAACAGGAGCAAGATGTAGTGGTTTATGCGATGACGCTTTGAATCACATAGTTAATTGCACCACCACCAACAATCAGCCAGGCAAACAGTACCAGTGCCATCAGCAGAGGTTTCGCCCCGGCTTTTTTCAGCGCGCTGACGTGAGTGGTCAGACCCAGCGCCGCCATCGCCATTGCCAGCAGGAAGGTATCCAGCGTTACCAGCATGTTCACCACGCTCTGCGGTAACAGGTGGAACGAGTTAAAGATGGCAACTACGATGAACAAGATGGCAAACCACGGAATGGTGATTTTGCTTTTCTCGCCGCTGTTCGCCCCAGATAGCTGTTTAACACGTGCAGCCAGCAGAATAAGGAACGGAGCCAGCATCATCACGCGCAGCATTTTGGAAATAACTGCTGCGTTTTCTGCATCCGGGCTGATGGCATGACCTGCCGCCACCACCTGCGCCACTTCGTGCACAGTAGAACCAATGTAGATACCGAAAGTTTCCGGGCTAAACCATTGAGACATCAGCGGATATATCGCCGGGTAGAGGAAAATCGCGACGGTCCCGAAGATAACAACGGTTGCAACAGCCACGGTTACTTTACTGGCTTCCGCTTTCACTACCGGCTCAGTTGCCAGTACCGCAGCGGCACCACAAATACTGCTACCGGCACCAATCAACCAACTGGTGTGCTTATCCAGGCCAAACACTTTCTGCCCCAGGAAGCAAGCCAGCAGGAAGGTACTGGACAGCGTCAGCACGTCAATGATGATCCCACTGATACCGACATCGGCAATTTGCGAGAACGTCAGACGGAAGCCATAAAGAATGATACCCAGACGTAATAAATATTGCTTGGCAAACAGCACGCCACCGTCACAGCTTTTCCAGATGTGCGGATAGATGGTGTTGCCTAAAACCATCCCCAACAAGATTGCGAGGGTGAGGGCACTAAACCCGGCACCCGCAACGGCGGGAATGGAACCACCCCACAGGGCGACCCCGGTGATAACTGCACTCAGGGCTAACCCCGGAATAAAATGCCACAGTGTACGATGTTGTTTCTGTAAGGTGATATTCGTCATAACCCTCTCCTTTAACCGGGCATAAGGTTACGTCTAACTGGTTTAAAAATAAAATTGATTATATATTTATAATTAATCTTTATAAGTGGTAAGCGACTATGCACATCACCCTCCGACAGTTGGAAGTTTTTGCAGAAGTATTGAAAAGTGGATCCACCACCCAGGCGTCGGTGATGCTGGCGTTGTCGCAATCAGCAGTGAGCGCAGCCTTGACCGACCTGGAAGGGCAGCTTGGCGTGCAACTGTTTGATCGCGTGGGGAAAAGACTGGTTGTTAATGAACACGGACGGCTGCTTTATCCGCGCGCGCTGGCGCTGCTGGAACAGGCTGTTGAAATTGAACAACTGTTTCGCGAAGACAACGGCGCGATTCGTGTCTATGCCAGTAGCACCATCGGCAATTACATTTTACCCGCTGTTATCGCCCGTTATCGCCATGATTACCCGCAGTTGCCGATTGAACTTAGCGTTGGTAACAGCCAGGACGTGATGCAGGCGGTGCTGGATTTCCGCGTTGATATTGGCTTTATTGAAGGGCCGTGCCACAGCACTGAAATCATTTCTGAACCCTGGCTGGAAGACGAACTGGTGGTTTTCGCTTCGCCAACCTCGCCGCTTGCTCATGGTCCGGTCACCTTAGAACAGCTTGCTGCCGCACCGTGGATCCTGCGTGAACGCGGTTCTGGTACGCGGGAGATTGTCGACTATCTGTTACTGTCGCATCTGCCGAAGTTTGAGATGGCGATGGAGTTGGGAAACTCCGAGGCCATCAAACATGCTGTGCGTCACGGACTGGGGATTAGCTGCCTGTCGCGACGGGTGATTGAAGAGCAATTACAGGCTGGCTCTTTACGTGAAGTTGCTGTCCCGCTGCCGCGCCTGATGCGCACGCTGTGGCGTATTCATCATCGGCAAAAACACCTTTCCAACGCGTTAATGCGCTTTCTGGACTACTGCAATCCTGCCAATTTACCGCGTTAAGTTGCTGTACAGGAACATGCTGGCGCTGTGTCGATTTCGTGACGCAGCGCCAGCGTCAGGTATTCGCCAGAAAAGAGATTGGCTGCTTTACTTATAATTCCAGGGCGATCATGAAGGTCTCTTATAAAAGCGCATTTCTATCGGAAGGATTGCAAATCGTCTGCTACAATCGCGCCTCATTTTTAATGATGGATAGCATTTTCGTATGGTTTCCGAAACTAAAACCACAGAAGCGCCGGGCTTACGCCGTGAATTAAAGGCGCGTCACCTGACGATGATTGCCATTGGTGGCTCCATCGGTACGGGTCTTTTTGTTGCCTCTGGCGCAACGATTTCTCAGGCAGGTCCGGGCGGGGCGCTGCTCTCGTATATTTTGATTGGCCTGATGGTCTACTTCCTGATGACCAGTCTTGGCGAACTGGCGGCGTATATGCCAGTTTCTGGTTCGTTTGCGACTTACGGTCAGAACTATGTAGAAGAGGGCTTTGGCTTCGCGCTGGGCTGGAACTACTGGTACAACTGGGCGGTAACTATCGCTGTTGATCTGGTGGCCGCGCAGTTGGTAATGAGCTGGTGGTTCCCGGATGTCCCTGGTTGGATCTGGAGTGCGCTGTTCCTCGGCGTTATCTTCCTGCTGAATTACATTTCGGTCAGAGGCTTTGGTGAAGCGGAGTACTGGTTCTCACTGATCAAAGTTACGACCGTGATTATCTTTATCGCCGTTGGCGTGATGATGATTTTCGGTATCTTCAAAGGTGCACAGCCTGCTGGCTGGAGTAACTGGACGATAGGCGAGGCACCGTTTGCCGGTGGTTTTGCGGCGATGATCGGTGTGGCGATGATTGTCGGCTTCTCCTTCCAGGGAACCGAACTGATTGGTATTGCGGCGGGTGAATCTGAAGAGCCGGGGAAAAATATTCCGCGTGCGGTACGTCAGGTGTTCTGGCGAATTCTGCTGTTCTATGTATTCGCGATCCTGATCATCAGCTTGATCATTCCGTACACCGATCCAAGTCTGTTACGCAATGATGTGAAAGACATCAGCGTCAGCCCGTTCACGCTGGTGTTCCAGCACGCAGGACTGCTTTCTGCGGCGGCGGTGATGAACGCGGTTATTCTGACAGCAGTACTGTCAGCGGGTAACTCCGGTATGTACGCGTCTACCCGTATGCTGTACACCCTGGCGTGCGATGGCAAAGCGCCGCGTATTTTCTCTAAACTGTCGCGCGGCGGTGTACCACGTAATGCGCTATATGCCACGACGGTGATTGCCGGTCTGTGCTTCCTGACCTCCATGTTTGGTAACCAGACGGTGTATCTGTGGCTGCTGAATACCTCCGGGATGACCGGCTTTATCGCCTGGCTGGGGATTGCTATCAGTCACTATCGTTTCCGTCGCGGCTATGTATTGCAGGGACACGATATTAACGACCTGCCGTATCGTTCGGGCTTCTTCCCGCTGGGACCGATCTTCGCCTTTGTGCTGTGCCTGATTATCACTCTGGGCCAGAACTACGAAGCGTTCCTGAAAGATACCATCGACTGGGGCGGCGTAGCGGCAACGTATATCGGTATCCCGCTGTTCCTGGCCATCTGGTTTGGTTACAAGTTGATTAAAGGAACTCACTTCGTGCGTTACAGCGAAATGAAGTTCCCACAGAACGACAATAAATAAGCGTTATCTCTTCCTTATTAAGCCCTCTCACCTGAGAGGGCTTTTTCAATTCTATTTCCCATATAAATCATACGTATATAAAATTTAACAATTGAATTGATAATTGTTATCGTTTGCATTATTGTTACGCGAAATGAAAAAGGCTGACAAATCAGAGGCTGTTCAGGCGCTCTGGGATGATCACCTGCATACAAAAAAAGTCCACTGCGATGCTGCCGTGCGCAAGAGGACGTGAAGAAGATGTGAGCGATAACCCATTTTATTTTCGTAGTTACCTCATGGAGATATGGAATGTTTAGGTTGAACCCCTTCGTACGGGTCGGGCTGTGTTTGTCCGCGATTTCTTGTGCATGGCCTGTGTTAGCGGTTGATGATGATGGCGAAACGATGGTTGTCACCGCCTCTTCCGTTGAACAAAACCTCAAAGACGCACCTGCCAGTATCAGCGTCATTACCCAGGAAGACTTGCAGCGTAAACCGGTACAGAACCTGAAAGATGTCCTCAAAGAAGTGCCAGGCGTACAACTGACTAACGAAGGGGACAATCGCAAGGGCGTCAGCATTCGTGGTCTGGACAGCAGCTATACCCTGATTCTTGTCGATGGTAAACGCGTGAACTCCCGCAATGCTGTCTTCCGTCATAATGACTTCGATCTGAATTGGATCCCGGTTGATTCCATCGAACGTATTGAAGTGGTACGTGGCCCGATGTCCTCGTTATATGGTTCTGATGCGCTCGGCGGCGTGGTCAACATTATCACCAAAAAAATTGGCCAGAAATGGTCAGGAACCGTTACGGTCGATACCACCATTCAGGAACATCGCGATCGCGGCGACACCTACAACGGTCAGTTTTTTACCAGTGGGCCACTAATTGACGGCGTGCTGGGAATGAAAGCCTACGGCAGCCTGGCGAAACGTGAAAAGGATGACCCGCAGAACTCAACCACCACCGATAGCGGAGAAACGCCGCGCATTGAAGGATTCTCCAGCCGCGATGGCAATGTCGAATTTGCCTGGACGCCGAATCAAAATCACGATTTTACCGCTGGTTACGGTTTCGACCGTCAGGATCGTGATTCCGACTCGCTGGACAAAAACCGCCTGGAACGCCAGAACTACTCTGTCAGCCATAATGGTCGCTGGGATTATGGCACCAGTGAGCTGAAATACTATGGCGAGAAAGTCGAAAACAAAAACCCTGGTAACAGCAGCCCGATTACCTCAGAAAGTAATACTGTTGATGGCAAATACACGTTACCGCTGACGGCGATTAATCAGTTTGTCACGGTCGGCGGTGAATGGCGTCACGACAAACTTAGCGATGCGGTAAACCTGACCGGCGGCACCAGCACCAAAACATCTGCCAGCCAGTATGCACTGTTTGTGGAAGACGAATGGCGGATCTTCGAGCCGCTGGCGCTGACGACCGGCGTGCGTATGGACGATCACGAAACCTACGGCGATCACTGGAGCCCGCGTGCCTATCTGGTCTATAACGCCACCGATACCGTAACGGTGAAAGGCGGCTGGGCGACGGCTTTTAAAGCACCTTCTTTACTGCAACTTAGCCCTGACTGGACGACTAATTCCTGCCGTGGCGCATGTAAGATTGTTGGTAGCCCGGATCTGAAGCCAGAAACCAGCGAAAGTTGGGAGCTGGGGCTTTACTACATGGGGGAAGAAGGCTGGCTGGAAGGCGTTGAATCCAGCGTGACTGTTTTCCGTAACGATGTGAAAGATCGCATCAGTATCAGCCGCACGTCCGACGTCAACGCTGCACCGGGCTACCAGAACTTTGTAGGTTTTGAAACCGGGGCTAATGGTCGACGTGTACCGGTATTCAGCTACTACAACGTTAACAAAGCGCGCATTCAGGGCGTGGAAACCGAGTTGAAAATCCCGTTCAGTGACGAATGGAAACTGTCACTCAACTACACCTATAACGATGGTCGTGATGTCAGCAATGGTGAAAACAAACCGCTTTCCGATCTGCCGTTCCATACCGCCAACGGTACGCTGGACTGGAAACCACTGGTGCTGGAAGACTGGTCATTCTATGTTTCTGCTCATTATACCGGGCAGAAACGTGCCGATAGCGATACGGCTAAAACGCCGGGTGGCTATACGATCTGGAATACCGGTGCGGCATGGCAGGTGACCAAAGACGTCAAACTGCGCGCGGGCGTGCTGAACCTGACAGATAAAGATCTCAGCCGTGATGACTACAGCTATAACGAAGACGGACGTCGTTACTTTATGGCGGTGGATTATCGCTTCTGATGAGAAGATGCCCGGCGAACCGGGCGGACTGTCACTTCAGTAAATACTGCGCATGGAAGCGCAGATGATCCTCTATAAAAGAAGCAATGAAGTAATAGCTGTGATCATAACCCGGCTGAATACGCAGCGTCATCGGCCACGCTTTCTGGCGCGCGGCTTCTGCCAACACGGCGGGTTGTAACTGGTCGGCAAGAAACTGATCGTTATCACCCTGATCAATCAGCGTCGGGATCGCATCCTGCGCATTGCTGGCGTACATCAGCGCACAACTGTCCCATGCCACCCAGTCATTTTTATCCTCACCCAGATAGGTGCTAAATGCTTTGATTCCCCACGGAACGCTGCACGGATTCACAATCGGCGCAAAGGCGGAAACGCTGGTATATTTGCCCGGATTTTTCAGCGCCATAATCAGAGCACCATGACCTCCCATCGAATGGCCGCTGATGGCGCAGCGATTGCTGACGTTAAATTGCGACTGAATCAGTGCTGGTAATTCATCACGCAGATAATCATACATCCGGTAATGTGCCGCCCACGGCGGTTGCGTGGCGTTAAGATAAAACCCGGCACCCTGGCCTAAATCATAGCCGTCGTCATTGGCAACATGTTCGCCACGCGGGCTGGTGTCTGGCATTACCAGTACAATCCCCAGTTCTGCCGCCACGCGCTGGGCACCTGCTTTGGTGGCGAAGTTTTCATCATTACAGGTTAAGCCTGAAAGCCAGTACAGCACCGGCGGCGGGGCGTTATCGCGGGGGGGTGGGAGAAAGATACTGAACGTCATCGGGCAGTTTAAGGTACTGGAGTCATGTCGCCAGCGTTGCTGCCAGCCTTCAAAACAGCGATGCTCTTCGAGCATTTCCATGCGTGGCTCCTTGTTATGTTGTTTGCAATTTTTTCATCATACCGTTTATTCAGTGTGTTGTGAGTAACTTTCACTTCCGCATATGCATAACGATGTTTTAACATCTACGGCTGAAAGGCAGCGGCAATTACAATAATTATCGCTGTGAATACTGGATTATGTGCGCCACCTCACGCACAATAATCAGGCTGCGAATCAGCTTAATAACTTTGCCCCCACGCAGGGCGGAGGCGTCACACCTGCAGGAGAAATCATAAATGCCATCACTCAGTAAAGAAGCGGCCCTGGTTCATGAAGCGTTGGTTGCGCGAGGACTTGAAACACCGCTACGCCCGCCCGTGCATGAAATGGATAACGAAACGCGCAAAAGCCTTATTGCCGGTCATATGACCGAAATCATGCAGTTATTGAATCTCGACCTGGCTGATGACAGTTTGATGGAAACGCCGCATCGCATCGCCAAAATGTATGTCGATGAAATTTTCTCCGGTCTGGATTACGCCAACTTCCCGAAAATCACCCTCATTGAAAATAAAATGAAGGTCGATGAAATGGTCACCGTGCGCGATATCACCCTGACCAGCACTTGTGAACACCATTTTGTCACTATTGATGGCAAAGCGACGGTGGCCTACATCCCGAAAGATTCGGTCATCGGCCTGTCGAAAATTAACCGCATTGTGCAGTTCTTTGCCCAGCGTCCGCAGGTACAGGAACGTCTGACCCAGCAAATTCTCATTGCGCTACAAACGCTGCTGGGCACCAATAACGTGGCGGTCTCTATCGACGCGGTGCATTACTGCGTAAAAGCGCGTGGTATTCGCGACGCGACCAGCGCCACGACAACGACTTCCCTCGGTGGTTTGTTCAAATCCAGTCAGAATACGCGCCACGAATTTTTGCGCGCTGTGCGTCATCACAACTGATTAAAAGGCAGGAACCATGGAGCGCAACGTCACGCTCGATTTTGTTCGCGGCGTCGCCATTCTGGGGATCCTGCTTCTCAACATCAGCGCCTTTGGACTCCCAAAGGCGGCTTATCTCAATCCCGCCTGGTACGGCACCATTACACCGCAGGATGCCTGGAGCTGGGCTTTTCTCGATCTTATCGGCCAGGTGAAATTCCTCACGCTTTTTGCGTTGCTGTTTGGTGCCGGTCTGCAAATGTTGCTGCCGCGTGGCAGACGTTGGATCCAGTCACGTCTAACACTGCTGGTCTTGCTGGGCTTTATTCACGGTTTATTATTCTGGGACGGCGATATCCTGCTGGCTTACGGGTTGGTGGGCTTAATCAGTTGGCGACTGGTGCGCGATGCGCCATCGGTAAAAAGCCTGTTTAACACCGGCGTCATGCTTTATCTGATAGGGCTTGGTGTTTTGCTGTTGTTGGGGGTGATTTCCGATAGCCAGACCAGCCGTGCCTGGACACCGGATGCATCCGCCATTTTGTATGAAAAATACTGGAAACTTCACGGCGGCGTTGAAGCCATCAGTAACCGCGCCGACGGGGTAGGGAACAGTTTGCTGGCCCTGGGAGCGCAGTATGGCTGGCAACTGGCGGGGATGATGTTGATTGGCGCGGCATTGATGCGTAGTGGTTGGTTGAAAGGGCAGTACAGCCTGCGCCACTATCGCCGTACCGGTTTTGTGCTGGTGGCTATTGGGGTGATGATTAACCTTCCTGCTATCGCACTACAATGGCGGCTGGACTGGGCATATCGCTGGTGCGCCTTCTTACTCCAGATGCCACGAGAACTGAGTGCGCCATTTCAGGCGATTGGCTATGCCTCGTTACTGTTCGGCTTTTGGCCGCAATTAAGCCGCTTTAAGCTGGTGCTGGCGATTGCTTGCGTTGGGCGGATGGCGCTGACCAACTACCTGCTGCAAACGCTGATTTGTACCACACTGTTTTACCACCTCGGTTTGTTTATGCAGTTTGACCGTCTGGAACTGCTGGTGTTTGTTATTCCAGTATGGCTGGCGAATATTCTCTTCTCTGTTATCTGGTTGCGTTACTTCCGCCAGGGGCCGGTAGAATGGTTATGGCGTCAGTTAACCTTGCGCGCTGCCGGACCTGCATTATCCAAAACATCCAGATAACGATCTGGATCACATTCATTAACAAAATGGTTGTAACCGTTTCCATTGCTGTGACTCGATTCACGAAGTCCTGTATTCAGTGCTGACAAAATAGCCGCCAGCAAGCAGTAACTTACTGCAATCTCACAACAGGTAGTGAATATGATCACCATTCGTGATGTAGCGCGTCAGGCTGGCGTCTCTGTGGCAACGGTTTCCCGGGTGCTAAATAACAGCGCTCTGGTAAGTGCGGACACGCGTGAAGCGGTTATGAAAGCAGTGAGCGAGTTGGACTACCGACCAAACGCCAATGCCCAGGCGCTGGCAACTCAGGTGAGCGAGACTATTGGCGTGGTAGTGATGGATGTCTCCGACGCCTTTTTCGGTGCGCTGGTGAAAGCCGTTGATCTTGTCGCCCAGCAACACCAGAAATATGTGCTAATCGGCAATAGCTATCATGAAGCGGAAAAAGAGCGGCACGCCATTGAGGTGCTAATCCGCCAGCGTTGTAATGCGTTGATCGTTCACTCAAAAGCGTTAAGTGACGACGAACTGGTGCAGTTTATGGACAACATTCCCGGCATGGTGTTAATCAATCGCGTTGTGCCGGGTTACGCCCATCGCTGCGTCTGCCTGGATAATATCAGCGGTGCCCGAATGGCGACGCGCATGTTACTGAATAACGGTCATCAGCGTATTGGTTATCTTTCTTCCAGCCACGGTATTGAAGATGACGCGATGCGCAAAGCCGGTTGGATGAGCGCGCTGAAAGAGCAGGATATTGTTCCGCCAGAGAGTTGGATCGGCACCGGTACACCAGATATGCCCGGCGGCGAAGCTGCGATGGTTGAACTGCTGGGGCGTAATCTGCAACTCACCGCGGTGTTCGCCTATAACGACAATATGGCCGCTGGCGCACTGACAGCGTTAAAAGACAATGGTATTGCTATTCCGTTACATCTCTCGATCATCGGTTTTGATGATATCCCCATCGCCCGTTACACCGACCCGCAGTTAACAACCGTACGTTATCCCATTGCTTCAATGGCGAAAATGGCCACCGAACTGGCATTACAGGGGGCCGCAGGCAACATTGATCTGCGTGCCAGTCACTGTTTTATGCCGACGTTAGTGCGTCGTCATTCTGTTGCTATACGCCAGAATGCGGCGGCGATCACTAACTCAACAAATCACGCGATGTAACCGCTTTCAATCTGTGAGTGATTTCACAGTATGTTAACAATGCAGTAGTTATGATTGCACCGTTTTAACGTTGTAACCTATGTGTAACAGTGGAAATTCACTTTTATCGAGGTATAGCGTCATAACAACAATTAAAGCTGTTTTCTGGAGCGTTACCGGACATGGAAGAACGAATTTTAAAACGTGAGCTTCGGCGTTCAGTAACACTTCATTAACCATACTGCCCCGCCGAGCATTTATCTCAAGCACTACCCTGCATAAGAAAAACCGGAGATACCATGAATAAGAAGGTGTTAACCCTGTCTGCTGTGATGGCCAGCATGTTATTCGGTGCCGCTGCACACGCTGCTGATACCCGTATTGGTGTGACGATTTATAAATATGACGATAACTTTATGTCTGTAGTGCGTAAGGCTATCGAACAAGATGCGAAAGCCGCGCCAGACGTCCAGTTGCTGATGAATGATTCACAGAATGATCAGTCCAAGCAGAACGATCAGATTGACGTGCTGTTGGCGAAAGGGGTGAAGGCGCTGGCAATCAACCTGGTTGACCCGGCTGCTGCGGGTACGGTGATTGAGAAAGCGCGCGGACAAAACGTGCCAATCGTTTTCTTCAATAAAGAACCTTCCCGTAAGGCGCTGGATAGTTACGACAAAGCCTACTACGTTGGCACCGATTCGAAAGAATCCGGGATTATTCAGGGCGATTTGATTGCTAAACACTGGGCGGCGAATCAGGGTTGGGATCTCAACAAAGACGGTCAGATTCAGTTCGTACTGCTGAAAGGCGAACCGGGTCATCCGGATGCAGAAGCGCGCACTACGTATGTCATCAAAGAGCTAAATGACAAAGGCATTAAAACTGAACAGTTACAGTTAGATACCGCAATGTGGGATACCGCTCAGGCGAAAGATAAGATGGACGCCTGGCTGTCTGGCCCGAACGCCAACAAAATCGAAGTGGTTATCGCAAACAACGATGCGATGGCAATGGGCGCGGTTGAAGCTCTGAAAGCACACAACAAGTCCAGCATTCCGGTGTTTGGCGTCGATGCGCTGCCAGAAGCTCTGGCACTGGTGAAATCTGGTGCACTGGCTGGCACCGTGCTGAACGATGCTAACAACCAGGCGAAAGCGACCTTTGATCTGGCGAAAAATCTGGCTGATGGCAAGGGAGCCGCTGACGGCACCAACTGGAAAATCGACAATAAAGTTGTCCGCGTTCCTTATGTTGGCGTAGATAAAGACAATCTGGCTGAATTCAGCAAGAAATAAGACTGATTGGGCGCAGTCATTCACTGCGCCCTTATTGTATGGCCAACAAGGTAAAATTATATGGTCAGCTCAACGACTCCGTCATCAGGAGAATACTTGTTGGAAATGAGCGGTATCAACAAGTCTTTTCCCGGCGTTAAGGCACTTGATAACGTTAATTTAAAAGTGCGACCACACTCCATTCATGCGTTAATGGGGGAGAATGGCGCAGGAAAATCGACATTATTAAAATGCCTGTTTGGTATCTATCAAAAAGACTCCGGCACTATTTTATTCCAGGGTAAGGAAATCGATTTTCACTCAGCCAAAGAAGCCCTGGAAAATGGTATTTCGATGGTACACCAGGAGTTAAACCTGGTATTACAGCGTTCGGTCATGGACAACATGTGGTTGGGGCGATATCCCACCAAAGGGATGTTTGTCGACCAGGATAAAATGTACCGCGAAACCAAAGCGATATTTGACGAACTGGATATTGATATCGATCCGCGTGCGCGCGTTGGTACGTTGTCCGTTTCACAAATGCAGATGATTGAAATCGCCAAAGCATTTTCCTATAACGCGAAAATAGTCATTATGGATGAACCAACTTCTTCATTAACTGAAAAAGAAGTCAATCATCTGTTTACCATTATTCGTAAATTAAAAGAACGCGGCTGCGGTATTGTCTATATCTCGCATAAAATGGAAGAGATATTCCAGTTATGTGATGAAGTCACCGTACTGCGCGACGGACAGTGGATCGCTACCGAGCCGCTGGCGGGGCTGACGATGGACAAGATCATCGCCATGATGGTTGGCCGTTCTCTTAATCAGCGTTTCCCGGATAAGCAAAACAAACCTGGCGAAGTGATCCTTGAAGTGCGTAACCTGACGTCACTGCGTCAGCCGTCAATTCGCGATGTCTCGTTTGATCTGCATAAAGGGGAGATCCTCGGTATTGCCGGGCTGGTAGGTGCGAAACGTACCGATATTGTCGAAACCTTGTTTGGGATCCGTGAGAAATCTTCCGGCACCATTACACTGCACGGCAAAAAGATTAATAACCATAATGCCAACGAAGCCATTAACCATGGGTTCGCGCTGGTCACCGAAGAGCGCCGCTCAACGGGGATTTATGCTTACCTGGATATTGGCTTTAACTCGTTAATTTCTAATATTCGCAACTACAAAAACAAAGTGGGGCTGCTGGATAATTCGCGGATGAAAAGCGACACCCAGTGGGTCATTGATTCGATGAGGGTAAAAACGCCGGGTCATCGTACGCAAATTGGTTCACTCTCCGGCGGTAATCAGCAAAAAGTCATTATTGGGCGCTGGCTGCTAACGCAACCGGAAATATTAATGCTCGATGAACCGACGCGTGGCATTGATGTTGGCGCGAAGTTTGAAATTTATCAATTAATTGCCGAGCTGGCGAAAAAAGGCAAGGGGATAATTATTATCTCCTCTGAAATGCCAGAGTTGTTAGGGATAACGGACCGTATTCTGGTAATGAGCAATGGTCTCGTTTCCGGCATTGTCGATACAAAAACAACAACGCAAAACGAAATTCTGCGTCTTGCGTCTTTGCACCTTTAAGATTAGGGGCTTCCCATGAGTGCGTTAAATAAGAAAAGTTTTCTTACTTACCTGAAAGAAGGTGGTATTTACGTCGTTCTTTTAGTTTTGCTGGCTATTATTATTTTCCAGGACCCAACATTCTTAAGTCTGTTGAACTTAAGTAATATTCTTACCCAATCATCGGTGCGTATTATTATCGCGCTCGGCGTGGCAGGGTTAATTGTCACCCAGGGAACTGACCTTTCTGCTGGTCGTCAGGTAGGGCTGGCGGCGGTGGTGGCGGCTACCTTGTTACAATCGATGGATAACGCCAACAAAGTATTCCCCGAAATGGCGACCATGCCGATTGCGCTGGTTATTCTGATAGTCTGTGCCATTGGCGCGGTTATCGGTTTGATCAACGGTCTGATTATCGCTTACCTCAACGTGACGCCGTTCATTACCACGCTCGGCACGATGATTATCGTCTACGGTATCAACTCGCTCTATTACGACTTTGTTGGTGCGTCACCGATTTCCGGTTTTGATAGCGGCTTCTCCACCTTTGCCCAGGGGTTTATTGCGCTGGGGAGTTTCCGGCTATCTTACATCACCTTCTACGCGCTGATTGCCGTGGCGTTTGTCTGGGTGCTGTGGAACAAAACCCGTTTCGGCAAGAATATTTTTGCTATTGGCGGCAACCCGGAAGCGGCGAAAGTTTCTGGTGTTAACGTCGGCCTGAATCTGCTGATGATTTATGCGTTGTCTGGCGTGTTCTATGCCTTTGGTGGGATGTTAGAAGCCGGACGTATCGGCTCTGCCACCAACAACCTCGGCTTTATGTATGAGCTGGATGCTATCGCGGCGTGCGTGGTGGGCGGTGTATCGTTTAGCGGCGGCGTGGGTACGGTCATTGGCGTGGTGACCGGGGTCATTATCTTTACGGTCATCAACTACGGTCTGACCTATATCGGCGTCAACCCGTACTGGCAGTACATCATCAAAGGGGCGATCATTATCTTCGCCGTGGCGCTGGATTCCCTGAAGTACGCGCGTAAGAAGTGATGTGAATTTGGGCATTACCGGATGCGACGTTTACGCCGCATCCGGCAGTTGGTGTCAAATGTCGGATGCGACGCTGGTGCGTCTTATCCGTCCTACTATCCGTCCTACAACGTTACCGGATGTTCTTTCTCTCCCTTCTTAAACTTCACTTCCCCGAGATCAATACAGCTAACCGGGCAAACGTGACCGCAAAGCAAACAACCGACGCATTTCTCGGTATTACAATGTGGCGTGCGTGTTTTCTCATCCCATTCCATCGCCTGGTGACCACCGTCGTAGCAGGAAATATAACAGCGCCCGCAGCCGACACACTTATCAAGATTGATATGGGGATAGACGATATAACTGCGGTCTAAATCTTCCGCCGGGACAATATTGTGATTCGCCAGACCCACCATCTCCTGTAACGAGTCAAATCCCTGATCGGCAAGATAATGCGATAACCCGCTCGCCATATCTTCCACAATCCGATAACCGTACTGCATAATTCCGGTGGTCACCTGCAGTGTAGCCGCGCCGAGCAATAAAAACTCTGCCGCGTCTTCCCAGGTTTCAATGCCGCCAATACCGCTGATCGGGAAATCGCGCAGCTCCGGATGCGTGCGCATTTGCTGAATAAAGCGCAGGGCGATCGGTTTCACCGCTTTACCGGAATAACCGGAAATACTCGATTTACCGTTAACGATCGGCATACCGATTTTCTGATTCAGATCGATATTGGTGATGGATTTAACGGTGTTAATCGCTGCAATGCCATCTGCACCGCCACGCTTAGCCGCCAGCGCCACTTCGCACATATCACCGATATTCGGCGTCATCTTCGCCAGCATCGGCAGCGTTGAACCACGTTTCACCGCCCGACAATATTTCTCTACCAGTTCCGGGCTTTGCCCGACATCGCTACCCATCGCATGAGAAGTCATCTGCGGGCAGGAGAAATTACATTCGATCATATCCGCGCCAGCTTCTTGCACCAGACGCGCCAGATCTTCCCATTGTTGCTCATTTTCCCCCATGATCGAGGCGATCAGCACTTTGTCCGGGTAATCCTCTTTCAGCCGACGCAGAGCGGTCAGATTCTCTTCCAGCGGATGTTCGGCAATCTGCTCCATATTTTTGAAGCCAATAAAACCGGTATCTTCTTTCACCAGATGATCAAAACGTGGCGAAACCTCGTTAGCGATAAAAAAGCCAATAGTTTTGAATACCACGCCGCCCCAGCCGGTGTCGTAGGCTTTGGCACACATCTCATAGCAATTGCCTACTGGCGAAGAAGAGAGGCAGAACGGGTTGGGAAACTTCACGCCGCAAAAGGTAATAGAAAGATCTTTCGTTAACATGAGCAAGCTCCCTCTAAATAGTGATGGATCGCCTCGGCGGCTTCTTTCCCGGTCTTCACGGCATAGACCACGGTGTTATCACCCTCAACAATATCGCCAGCGGCAAACAGTTGCGGGTCACGGGTCTGGTAATTTTTCGTTTCGATAGTGTTACGTTGGGGTTCCAGTGTAGCAAAAGCGGTAAGTTCGGCATGTTGACCGATGGCGAGAATAATTTTGTCTGCCGCCATCGTCAGCTCGCCCGGTAAACGAACATGTTTAAACGTCACTTTATTGCCATCTACCGCCACAGGCGTAAAGCCATCGATAATCGATACCCCCAATTTCTGAGCACCGGTGAACTCTTTCTTGCTTGCCGGAAACACATCTAACTCTTCACGCGCCACGCAGGTCACCGCCGGACAACCGAGAACTTTCAGCGTACTGGCAACGTCCATCGCGACATCGCCGCCGCCAATAATTAATGCGCTTTGTGGAATGCTGATATCGCCTTGTGCCAGGCGTGCGCGTTGCAGGAAATCGACGGCAATCTCAACGTCGCTATGCTCAAACAGCGGCAGGGTGGAACCACGCGATAACCCCACGGTTACCAGTACCGCGCGGTTTTCTGCTTTCAGTTGCTCCAGCGAGAGCGTTTTGCCAATTTCACAGTTGCACTTAATAGTCACACCCATTTTTTCGATACGGGTGATTTCCGCATCCAGCACCGACTGCGGCAAACGGAATTGTGGAATGCCGTTACGCAACCAGCCGCCTGGTTGTACTTCTTTTTCGTAAACCGTGACGTCGTAACCCAGGTTGGTTAGCGTCACGCTGGCCTGCAGCCCAGCAGGGCCAGCACCGATAACCGCTACTTTACCAAGCGTCTTACTGCCCGGTTGATAAATTTCCATTCCGGTTTGTTGTTCGAAATCAGTAACAAAACGCTGTAAGCGAGCAATATCAATCGGATCATCGACACCTGCGCGGGTACAACCGCTCTGGCATAATTTTTCTGTGGGGCACACTCTGGCACAAACGGCACCGAGGGCATTATTTTCGCGAATAGTCTCGGCAGCGCCTTTAAAATTACGAAAATAGATTGAGCGAATAAATTTTCCCGGATCGGTTTGCGCCGGGCACGCCTGGCTGCAAGGGGCGTCGTGGCATAATAAACAACGAGAGGCTTCTTTAATCGCCAGTAAAGGCGTAAAAGCCGGAGTGAGTTCATCCAGATAATTTTGTTGCGGCATGTGATCTTCCTTAATGCTATGGGTAATTAAGGCGAACGTATAGTAAATATAACGTGCTGATATTAAGGCTAAGCGTGCGGGGGAATTTAAACTGTGAAAAGATTCACAAATAGCTGCGGTTCAGAATGTTATATCCGCAGCTTAGCGGGGGAAATAATAATTATTCTCAATAGTTAACAGTGGGCGAGAAATAATATTATCGGTAAAAAATAAGATAAATAATCATACCGATGGATAAAATACCGAAGCCGCTATACGCCACTATATAAGCAAAGAAGAGACCGGGATTTTTTTCACGCCAGACATACACCGGTTCCGGCACATTTTTAACCCGTTTATCAATTGCGCCAGCACACCAGCCTTTCCATGCTTCGCGAAAACAAAATACCGGGATAAGGAAAAAAACGGCAATGACAAAAAACTGCTGAACATCCATAACTACTTTCCTTGTTTCTTTTGTAATTCAAGTAACTGTTCTGGCGTGACGGCGGGATAACCCTGCGCATCTTCGGGCACCTGGTGCATTGCCGGAATAGGGACCAGTGGTCCTAAAAAGCGCGGTTCACGTTTAAAAATATAAAGGTCAGCCAGCGCACCGAAGCGGGCGGCAAATTCGCGAATACGTACTGACCACATATCTTTTGGTGACGGTACGGCATAACACTGCGCCTGAATACCCATATGCAGAGCGATAAATAATGCCCGCTCACAGTGGAAGCGCTGAGTAATAATAATGAAGTCGTTGGTATCGAACACCTTGCGTGTACGCACGATGGAATCCAGGGTACGAAAACCGGCGTAGTCGAGAACAATATCAGCCGGATCGACGCCAGCGGCAATTAAATCTTTGCGCATGGTCATCGGTTCGTTATAACTCTGTAATGCGTTATCACCGCTAAGTAATAGATAATTCACCTTACCGCTGTTATAGGCATTTATTGCACCCTGAATACGGTAGCGGTAATACTGATTAATCACCCCAGTACGATAATATTTTGCCGTGCCAAGTACCACGCCGACCTGGCGGTAGGGGAGATCCTGCAATTCATCGTAGATATAAGGCGCAGTTTTCCAGCTCATCCAGCGGTCGAGGCCGAGCACTGTCAACAGCAGCAAGCCGATCAGGACTAACAGGCTGTAGAACACGCGCTTTAACATGCTGAAAACTCGATCTTGGGGAATTTCAATCAGGCTACTTTACCTGTGGGCTTTGCGCAAGAAACGGCAAACTGTTTGCCGGGATTTTCGACACCAGGGTGAGTAGAAATGCCGGATGCGCTACGCTTATCCGGCCTACGAAATTTTGCACTCTGTAGGCCGGATCAGGCGTTCACGCCGCATCCGGCAGCGGGCTTAAGCGAGAAGCACGCGGTCGATATTGTGACAACCGAGAGCTTTCAGCGTTGCCGAGGTTGCATCCCACTGAACCAGCGGCGCATCGGCTTTTTCTGCCAGAATCGCCCGCTGAATATCCGGGTAATCATAACCTTTGAGATTTAACAGAATTAATGCGCCCTGCAACGGCGGTAGAGTTGGGTTGAATGCGGCGTTTTCAGCATAGCTACCACTGAAAATACGACCGTCTTTGCATTCCAGCGCCACGCCGCTTGGAGACTTGCTGTAAGGCATGTGCGAACGGTTGGCCGCGGCAATTGCCGCCTGAGAAAGCGCATCGCCAGTCAGCGCATAGCCGTGATCCTGCTCGTCCATCAGCAGTGTCTTAATCTCCAGATCTTTCGGCCCAAAGGCATCCGGCAAATAGTCACGCAGCGCATGCGCTTCGCGGCCCGGCAGATGAATGCGTAGATCCAGCCCGCTGTTCAGTTCGTTCATAAACTGACGGCAGTGACCACAAGGTGTGTAGTTAACGGTGATGGCCGCGAGCGCTTTCTCACCGCTCAGCCAGGCGTGGCTGATTGCGCTTTGTTCGGCATGAACGGTTTGCTGCATTGTTGCGCCAATAAATTCCATATTGGCACCAAAATACCAGGTTCCACTCACGCCGCGCGCAATGGCACCAACATTAAAATTCGACAATGGCGTGCGGGCACAGGCCGCCGCCAGTGGTAGCAGTGCGAAAGCCAGCGCGTCTTCGTCCAGCCCCGTTGCGCTCTTCAGCGAAGAGACCTGCTCTCTGGTCAACAACGCGGGGAAATACTTATCTGCCAGAATGGGTTCCAGTGCAGATTGCAAGTTATCCGCAAGTTGGGCAAAAGCAGTTTGAAAACGTGGATGCATGGCGTTGCCTCATAATCATGTAATGGGATAACAGTTTACGAACCCATCATGGCTTTATATGTGATCTGAATCTCATTAATTATGCAACGCGTGAAACTTACATCAAAAATGCGCGACGCATCGCAAATTTTAGCCCATTACTGCCAGAATAATCGGGAAAAGAAATGGTGCAACCAGCGAGGTAATAATCCCGCATAACACCAACGCCAGCGAACTAAATGCGCCTTCCTGATAATCCAGCTCGGCACAGCGCGCTGTTCCGAGGGCGTGAGAGGCCGTCCCCATCGCCAGGCCACGCGCTGCTTTGGTACGAATACGCATCGCATTGAGTAGCGTATGACCAAACACCGCACCCAAAATACCGACAAAAATCACACAAACCGCGCTGATTGCCGGAATACCGCCAATACTGCCACCAACGGCCATCGCAATTGGTGTGGTAACCGATTTCGGTAATATTGATGCAGCGATTTCCGGTGAAGCGCCCATCAACAATGCTACGCAAGTCCCCGTCACCATCGCGACCACGCTACCGATAAAACAGATAGTGATGATGGATTTCCAGCGCGCGCGGATCTGGTGCAGTTGTTCATATAAAGGATAGGCCAGTGCGACCACCGCCGGTTGCAACAGATCGTTTAACACTTCGCTACCTTTAAAGTAGCTGTCGTAAGAGATGCCGGTCAGCATTAAAAAAGGAATGATCACCACCATTGCCACCAGCAACGGGTTAAGCAACGGAAACTTATACCGTGTTGCCAGTTTGCGGGCGGCAAAAAAGACAATCAATGTCAGCGGTAATGACCACCAGATATTCGCCATCATTTTTCTGATCCTTTCTGACCTATGACTTTACGTTCACCGTGTACCAGGTGCGAACTCCAGCTCACCACCAGAAAAACCACCAGCGTACTAATGGCACAGGAAACCACCACCGGGCCAAACTGTGCGCGTAGCAAATCAAAATATTGCATTACGCCTACGCCAATTGGCACAAACAACAGTGCCATATAGCGAATCAGTACGTAACACCCCGGATTGACCCACTTCGCCGGAAGAATTTGCAAGGCCAGCAGGACAAACAGGATTAGCATCCCGATGATGCTGCCCGGAATGGTTACCGGTAGCAGGGAAGCAATGAAAATGCCTGCATACAGGCAGGCATAAATCAGGACAAAAGCGCGTAAATATTGCCAGATAATGTTCAGTGTCTTACTCATAATCAACACCCCAGATGAGATGGATTCATCATACAATTAATCTATAAAATGTGCTACCGATCACATTAAGAAAACATCGCTTATTTTTCGCGCCAGGGCATGACGATGTGAGCAGCGAACTCAGGCATACCATACTTTTGCAGATCAGAAAGCGCGCCAGCCATACATCAAGCATAGAGAGGGATTGTAGTTTGCAGCAATCCCTCTCTGCAGACCTTTAATCCGTTGACCGGAGGCGCTACCATAGCGCCTCATTTTTTTGCGGGTGATGATATGCGTGTGTTACTGGCACCGATGGAGGGTGTGCTTGACTCCCTGGTGCGTGAATTACTGACCGAAGTTAATGACTACGATCTGTGCATCACCGAATTTGTCCGCGTGGTGGATCAACTGCTGCCGGTAAAAGTTTTTCATCGCATTTGTCCTGAGCTGCAAAACGCCAGTCGAACGCCTTCCGGGACACTGGTGCGGGTACAACTGCTGGGGCAGTTCCCGCAATGGTTAGCAGAGAACGCCGCCCGTGCGGTGGAGTTGGGTTCCTGGGGCGTGGATCTCAACTGCGGTTGCCCGTCGAAAACGGTTAACGGCAGTGGCGGCGGGGCAACGTTACTCAAAGATCCTGAACTTATCTATCAGGGTGCAAAAGCGATGCGCGAAGCTGTACCGGCGCATTTACCCGTCAGTGTGAAAGTGCGGCTTGGTTGGGACAGCGGTGATAAGAAGTTTGAAATTGCCGATGCTGTCCAGCAGGCTGGGGCTACGGAACTGGTCGTTCATGGGCGGACAAAGGAGCAGGGTTACCGTGCGGAGCATATCGACTGGCAGGCGATAGGCGATATTCGTCAGCGATTGGCCATTCCGGTTATTGCCAACGGAGAAATCTGGGACTGGCAGAGTGCGCAACAATGTATAGCTATCAGCGGTTGTGACGCGGTGATGATTGGGCGTGGGGCGCTTAATATTCCTAACCTGAGCCGAGTGGTGAAATATAACGAACCGCGGATGCCGTGGCCGGAGGTCGTTGCATTGCTGCAAAAATATACCCGTCTGGAAAAACAGGGCGATACCGGGTTATATCACGTCGCACGGATTAAGCAGTGGTTGAGTTATTTGCGTAAAGAATATGATGAAGCAACGGATTTATTTCATCATGTTCGGGTGTTGAATAATTCCCCTGATATTGCAAGGGCTATTCAGGCGATTGATATAGAAAAACTCTAAAAATCATCGACCCGATAGTCATAAGGGATAAGCCGGGGGGCAGGGGGAGGAGGTGATTATCCACCCCCTGCGTGCTCCTTGCGCCAGTGATTATATGAAGCAATGTACATGACAGGGGCGCAACAGGATGAGAGACTGAAATATCCTCGTTATTTTCGGAGCTGATGACATTAATTAATTTTAAAATATCATCTTAAATACGCCAGTCACCACCAGTAGCCCAATCAGGAAAATAATCAATACTGCCCAGAGTATAATTTTCATTGGCGTTCCTTTATTTGTGAGTGCTAAATAAGTATAGGAAAAAACAAAACCCTTTGCCGCCATTCATAAAGAATTAAGATAAATCGGAGAATATCATTCACTTACTTTATATTTTTCTGAATATGTCGTTTTATTGCCACTGATGTATTGCCACGCGAAACTAAAAAATATATCGCAACACACGGTAATCTCCGCGCACCTTTTCTTACCTGATTACTCCCCCATGAATCGTGATTCCTTTTATCCGGCAATTGCCTGTTTTCCGTTGTTACTTACTCTGGCCGGGTGTGCGCCTATGCATGAAACACGCCAGGCTTTAAGCCAGCAAACGCCCGCCACACATGTTGACACCGCATTACCGGTATCTCTGAAAAACGGCTGGCCGGACAGTCAGTGGTGGCTGGAACATCACGATAATCAACTCACTTCCTTAATTAATAATGCCATACAGAACGCGCCGGATATGCAGGTTGCTGAACAGCGCATTCAACTGGCTGAAGCACAGGCGAAGGCCGTCGCCGCCCAGGATGGTCCACAGCTCGATTTTTCTGCGGATATGGAACGGCAAAAAATGTCGGCAGAAGGGTTAATGGGGCCGTTTGCCCTGGACGATCCTGCCGCAGGCACTACCGGCCCCTGGTACACCAACGGCACCTTTGGTTTAATGGCGGGCTGGCATCTCGATATCTGGGGAAAGAATCGGGCGGAAGTGACTGCGCGCCTCGGTACGGTAAAAGCGCAGGCGGCAGAACGCGAGCAGACCCGGCAATTGCTGGCAGGCAGTGTGGCTCGTTTGTACTGGGAGTGGCAAACCCTGGCAGCTTTAAACACTGTCTTGCAGCAAATCGAAAAAGAGCAGAACACGATTATCGCGACCGACCGCCAGTTATATCTGCGCGGCATTACCTCGTCGGTTGAAGGTGTCGAAACCGATATCAATGCCAGCAAAACCCGGCAACAGCTCAACGATGTCGCGGGGAAAATGAAAATTATTGAGGCGCGGCTAACTGCGCTGACTAACAGCCAGACGAGCGCCTTAAAACTGCATCCGGTTGCGCTGCCCAAAGTGGAAAGCAAACTTCCTGACGACCTGGGCTATTCTTTGCTGGCTCGCCGGGCAGACTTACAGGCGGCACACTGGTACGTTGCATCATCCTTAAGCACCATCGATGCGGCAAAAGCTGCCTTTTACCCCGACATCAACCTGATGGCCTTTCTGCAACAAGATGCGCTGCACTTAAGCGATTTGTTCCGTCATTCTGCGCAGCAAATGGGCGTTACGGCAGGTCTGACGCTACCTATTTTCGATAGTGGTCGTCTTAACGCCAACCTTGATATTGTGAAAGCCGAAAGCAATTTGTCGATCGCCAGTTACAACAAAGCGGTGGTTGAAGCGGTGAATGACGTGGCGCGGGCAGCAACTCAGGTTCAGACACTGGCGGAGAAAAATCAGCATCAGGCGCAAATTGAGCGCGATGCCCTGCGGGTAGTTGGTCTGGCGCAGGCGCGTTTTAACGCAGGTATCATCGCAGGTTCTCGCATCAGCGAAGCCCGAATCCCGGCGCTCCGTGAACGGGCGAACGGTCTGCTTTTGCAAGGGCAATGGCTGGATGCGTCCATTCAGCTCACCGGTGCGCTGGGTGGTGGTTATAAACGTAGCTGATGAGTATGCCTGTGGGGACGTTAGGTTTATCCAGCGTTTCTCTTCCCACGCCGTTTCAGCCACCAGCGCACGCCAACCACCAGAACCACGACCAGAATCAACCAAATCCAGTGTTTCAAATGCTGATCGAGATTGTGCAGCCACGGCGCAATCACCTGGCCTCCCGCGTAACCAATAGCGGTAAAAATCAGCGCCCAGGCCAGCGCGCCGAGAATATTCAGTGGCAGAAAGATTTTCGGTGGGAGCTGGCTGGCACCGATTAGCGTTGGGCCAATCACCCGAAAGCCGTACATAAAACGCGTGCCGATGACAAACAGATAAGGATGGCGCTGGATCAGCTTTTGTGCGCGCTCAATTTTGTCCTGATGTTTTGATAAACGGCGTAACAGTTTGCCGCCAAATCGCCGTCCGCACAGATAAAGCACCTGGTCGCCAATCATGCCGCCAAGCGCCACAGAAAGAACCACCAGTGGGAATTTTAATAATCCCTGATGTGCCGCAACGCCTCCCAGCAATGTCACGGTTTCACCCTCTGCCAGACTACCGAGCACCAGCGCGGCATAACCATATTGTGAGATGAGTGTATTGAGATCCATAGGTCGGTCTGTCTCCATTTGATTGTCTGTAAGCATACACCCTGTGAATTGTTTACGCAGGAGAAGGCGTTTTATCACGCGACGCAAATTTTGCGTCAGAACAAAAAACAACCACAAGCTGACTTATACTTGAACTGTCAGGTTCATGAACTCACAACAAGGGGGCGGTATGAGCCATGTCTGGGGACTGTTTTCCCATCCCGATCGTGAAATGCAGGTGATTAATCGTGAAAACGAAACGATTTCTCATCACTACACCCACCACGTTCTGCTGATGGCGGCGATCCCGGTGATCTGCGCCTTTATTGGCACTACACAAATCGGCTGGAATTTTGGCGATGGCACTATCCTGAAGTTATCCTGGTTTACCGGACTGGCGCTGGCTGTCTTGTTTTATGGCGTTATGCTGGCTGGGGTGGCAGTGATGGGACGGGTCATCTGGTGGATGGCACGCAATTACCCACAGCGCCCGTCGCTTGCGCACTGTATGGTTTTCGCGGGCTACGTTGCAACACCGCTGTTTTTAAGCGGCCTGGTGGCGCTTTACCCGTTGGTCTGGCTGTGTGCGCTGGTGGGAACGGTGGCGCTGTTTTACACCGGCTATCTGCTTTATCTCGGTATTCCAAGCTTCCTGAATATCAACAAAGAGGAAGGTCTTAGCTTCTCCAGTTCGACACTGGCGATTGGCGTGCTGGTGCTGGAAGTGCTGCTCGCCATTACCGTTATTCTGTGGGGTTACGGTTATCGCCTGTTCTAGAAAGTTCTTTTGTGCTGCATTGTTGGCGTAAATATCAGCAATGCAGCATTTCCTCACGATTCTCCTTTGACGATCGCACTTTTTGCTCGTTATGATGGCCTCGCCAGCCTCAGTAAATCCTTACTCCGGCGGTGCGCAACCCATGCGCGTGAACCACTATCTGAATGCTCATCATGCCGAAATTTCGAGTTTCTTTATTTAGCCTGGCCCTGATGCTGGCTGTGCCTTTTGCGCCTCAGGCCGTTGCCAAAACTGCAGCCGCGACTACAGCTTCGCAGCCGGAAATTGCCTCCGGTAGTGCGATGATTGTTGATCTCAATACCAACAAAGTGATCTATTCGAACCACCCGGATTTGGTGCGTCCGATTGCTTCAATTACCAAATTAATGACTGCGATGGTGGTGCTTGACGCACGATTGCCGCTGGATGAAAAACTGAAAGTGGATATCAGCCAGACGCCAGAGATGAAAGGCGTTTATTCGCGCGTGCGACTGAACAGCGAAATCAGCCGCAAAGAGATGCTGTTGTTGGCGCTGATGTCTTCAGAAAACCGCGCAGCGGCAAGCCTGGCGCACCATTATCCTGGTGGCTATAACGCATTTATTAATGCGATGAATGCGAAAGCGAAATCTCTCGGAATGAACAACACGCGCTTCGTTGAACCGACCGGATTGTCGGTGCATAACGTTTCAACTGCCCGTGATTTAACCAAACTGCTGATTGCCACCAAACAGTATCCGTTGATTGGTCAGTTAAGTACCACTCGCGAAGAGATGGCGACCTTCTCAAACCCGGCTTATACCTTGCCATTCCGTAATACTAACCACCTGGTGTATCGCGATAACTGGAATATCCAGTTAACCAAAACCGGTTTTACTAATGCGGCGGGGCATTGCCTGGTGATGCGTACGGTCTTCAATAATAAACCGGTGGCGTTGGTGGTGATGGATGCATTTGGCAAATATACCCATTTTGCCGATGCGAGTCGTTTACGCACGTGGATTGAAACCGGCAAAGTGATGCCTGTTCCGGCAGCGGCGTTGAGCTATAAAAAACAAAAAGCCGCCCAGATGGCGGCTGGGCAGACGGCTCAGAACGATTAAGGGTAGGCAGGATAAGGCGTTCACGGCGCATCCGGTATTAGGTGCCCGTGCCTGATGCGATGCTTGCGCATCTTATCAGGCCTACAAACGTGACGCGTCCGTAGGCAGGATAAGGCGTTCACGCCGCATCCGGCATTAGATGCCCGTGCCTGATGCGATGCCTGCGCATCTTATCAGGCCTACAAACGTGACGCGTCCGTAGGCAGGATAAGGCGTTCACGCCGCATCCGGCATTAGGTGCCCGTGCCTGATGCGATGCCTGCGCATCTTATCAGGCCTACAAACGTGACGCATCCGTAGGCCGGATAAGGCGTTCACGGCGCATCCGGCATTAGGTGCCCGTACCTGATGCGATGCCTGCGCATCTTATCAGGCCTACAAACGTGACGCGTCCGTAGGCCTGATAGGGCGTTCACGGCGCATCCGGTATTAGGTGGCCGTGCCTGATGCGATGCCTGCGCATCTTATCAGGCCTACAAATGTGACGCGTCCGTAGGCCGGATAAGGCGTTCACGGCGCATCCGGCATTAGGTGCCCGTGCCTGATGCGATGCCTGCGCATCTTATCAGGCCTACAAACGTGACGTGTCCGTAGGCAGGATAAGGCGTTCACGGCGCATCCGGCATTAGGTGGCCGTACCTGATGCGATGCCTGCGCATCTTATCAGGCCTACAAACGTGACGCGTCCGTAGGCCGGATAAGGCGTTCACGGCGCATCCGGTATTAGGTGGCCGTGCCTGATGCGATGTCTGCGCATCTTATCTGGCCTACATCTGCATCAGGCATCCAGCCGTATTTACTCTACTTCCTGCCAGTTTTTTCGCTTGCTGGTTTTACCGATCCCCGGGTTCATACTGTTGGTCGGATCGTTCTCGCGATAAAACTTCTGCAGCGTCTCCGGTGCCTTATACAAATGACCAACGTTATGTTCGGCGGGATATTGTGCGCCGCGCTGCTGCAATAGTTCCAGCATCTGCTCCTTCAACGCATGCACATCCACACCTTTTTTAACGATGTAATCCTGGTGGAAGACGTAACACATAAAATGGCCGTAATAGAGTTTATGCACTAACTGGCTATCGATCTCCGGCGGCAAATGCTCATACCACTCGGTGTCATTACGACGCAGAGCGATATCCAGTGCCAGAATGTCTTCGACTTCATCAGAATGCACCGCCTGATAACGAATTGCCGCACCTGCTGCTGCGAAACGGTGCAAAAATGCTTTGCTGCCTTCCTCCGGCGTACAGACAAAGAAATCACCTTCCGCCTGTTTGAAATAATCCACCAGCCAGGATTTGGCTTCGCCAATGCCATCGCCCGCCATTTTTAACAGCAGATGATGTTCATATTTATCACGCCAGCTTTTCATACGCGGGGGCAAATGGCTGGGGAACAGATGGCCGAATTTCTGCATCGCACGGTCGGTAAAATGCGGGCGGAAGAATTTTACTTTTTCCAGCATCGCATCGGTACGCCCTTTGATATTAAAGAAGAGTGGCATCTTGTCGGTGCCAAGTTTATCGATCATCAGGAAGGTGTCTTTGCCGTATTTTTCCGCGATATCGTAGATATCCCGGTGCATGTATTCCCCGGCAACCGGCAGATTTTCAAAATTGGCCAGAATATGGCGGCGGATTTCAGTCAGGACTTCCGGCTGATTGGTGCCGATATAAAACACCTGCTGATTTTTCTCTGCTGCGAAAGTGTCGAGACGTACCGCGAATACCGCCAGCTTACCGGCGCAGCCGGAGGCTTCAAACAGTCGATCCGGGTCAGCGTTATAACGTGCGGGGGTGTCGGCTTCGATGTCACGCACGCGGTGAACATAATCATAATCGTGGGCGTGGCGGCCATCGTGGCGTACATCGTCATCTTTGATGCGATCGTCATCCAGTTTGCTGAGGATCTGCTCCGGCGTTTCGCCCAGATCAATCCCCAGATGGTTGACCAGCGTCAGTTTGCCGTTTTCATCAATGCGCGCGAACAACGACATTTCGGTATACGCCGGACCACGCTGTACCAGCGAGCCGCCGGAGTTGTTACAGATCCCCCCGATGACTGATGCGCCAATGCAGGATGAACCAATCACCGAGTGCGGTTCGCGCCCCAATGGTTTCAGGGCTTTTTCCAGCGAATAAAGCGTGGTGCCAGGATATGCCAGCACTTGCTCACCCTTGCCGAGAACGTGCAGTTTGTCGAGTCGCAGGGTGCTGATGATAACGATATCGCGATCATAATCGTTACCGTTTGGCGTGGAGCCTTCGGTCAGGCCGGTATTGGCGGCTTGCATCAGAATAATTTTGTCAGCGATGACGCAGGCTTTCAGTACCCGCCACAACTCCAGTAGCGAGCCTGGGAAAACAACGGCCAGCGCGTCGCCCTGACCGGAGCGGAAGCCCTTGCGATAGCGGGCCGTTTTTGCGGGATCGGTGAGCAGGTGTGAATGACCCACCAGGCGGGCAAGTTCATTCAAAAAGGCTTTATTATCAGTTGTTGTCATGGAAGACATTTTCCACTCCTTGTGGTGGCGAAAAAACATCACAAACTAGAATAGCGCCTTGTACGACAATTCAGCGAGTGAATATTTTGAAAATTCAGACAATAAACAGAGCATTCTTTTTCTCTCTCCATCATGCTTATGGCAAACTACGGTTTTTGCACCATTTTCGCTGCCACGTCGGGCAACAGAGGAAGAAAAATCCATATGAAATGGCTATGTTCAGTAGGTATCGCGGTGAGTCTGGCCCTACAACCAGCACTGGCGGATGATTTGTTCGGCAACCATCCATTAACGCCCGAAGCGCGGGATGCATTCGTCACCGATCTGCTCAAGAAAATGACGGTTGATGAGAAAATTGGTCAGCTTCGTTTAATCAGCGTTGGCCCGGATAACCCGAAAGAGGCGATCCGCGAGATGATCAAAGATGGGCAGGTGGGGGCGATTTTTAACACCGTGACTCGCCAGGATATCCGCGCCATGCAGGATCAGGTGATGGAACTAAGCCGCCTGAAAATTCCTCTCTTCTTTGCCTACGATGTGCTGCACGGTCAGCGTACCGTTTTCCCGATTAGCCTTGGTCTGGCGTCCTCTTTTAACCTCGATGCAGTGAAAACCGTGGGGCGCGTTTCAGCTTATGAAGCGGCAGACGATGGCCTGAACATGACCTGGGCGCCGATGGTCGACGTCTCGCGCGATCCGCGCTGGGGACGAGCTTCCGAAGGTTTTGGCGAAGATACGTATCTCACCTCAATTATGGGTAAAACTATGGTTGAAGCGATGCAGGGCAAAAGTCCGGCAGATCGCTACTCGGTGATGACCAGCGTTAAACACTTCGCTGCTTACGGTGCGGTAGAAGGCGGTAAAGAGTACAACACCGTCGATATGAGTCCGCAGCGTCTGTTTAATGATTATATGCCGCCGTACAAAGCGGGGCTGGATGCAGGCAGCGGCGCGGTGATGGTGGCGCTGAACTCGCTCAATGGTACACCGGCAACTTCCGATTCCTGGTTGCTGAAAGATGTTCTGCGCGATCAGTGGGGTTTTAAAGGCATCACGGTTTCCGATCATGGTGCAATCAAAGAGCTGATCAAACACGGCACGGCGGCAGACCCGGAAGATGCGGTGCGGGTGGCGCTTAAGTCCGGTATCAATATGAGCATGAGTGACGAGTATTACTCGAAGTATCTGCCTGGTTTGATCAAATCCGGCAAAGTGACGATGGAAGAACTGGATGACGCCACTCGCCACGTGTTGAACGTTAAATACGATATGGGGTTGTTTAACGATCCGTACAGCCATCTTGGGCCGAAAGAGTCTGACCCGGCGGATACCAATGCCGAAAGCCGTTTGCACCGCAAAGAAGCACGTGAAGTGGCGCGCGAAAGCCTGGTGTTGCTGAAAAACCGTCTCGAAACGTTACCGCTGAAAAAATCAGCAACCATTGCGGTGGTTGGCCCACTGGCCGACAGCAAACGTGACGTAATGGGAAGCTGGTCGGCAGCAGGTGTCGTCGATCAATCCGTGACTGTGCTAACCGGGATTAAAAATGCCGTTGGTGAAAACGGTAAAGTGCTGTATGCCAAAGGTGCGAACGTTACCAGTGATAAAGGCATTATAGACTTCCTGAATCAGTATGAAGAAGCGGTAAAAGTCGATCCGCGCTCGCCGCAAGAGATGATTGATGAAGCGGTGCAGACCGCGAAACAAGCTGATGTGGTGGTGGCTGTGGTCGGTGAAGCTCAGGGGATGGCGCACGAAGCCTCCAGCCGTACCGATATCACCATCCCGCAAAGCCAGCGCGATTTGATTGCTGCCCTGAAAGCCACTGGTAAACCGTTGGTGCTGGTGTTAATGAACGGTCGCCCGCTGGCGCTGGTGAAAGAAGATCAGCAAGCCGACGCGATTCTGGAAACCTGGTTTGCCGGTACTGAAGGCGGGAATGCGATTGCCGATGTGCTGTTTGGCGATTACAACCCGTCTGGCAAGCTGCCGATGTCCTTCCCGCGTTCTGTCGGGCAGATCCCGGTTTATTACAGCCATCTGAACACGGGGCGTCCGTATAACGCCGACAAGCCAAACAAATACACTTCACGTTATTTCGATGAAGCAAACGGGGCGCTTTATCCGTTCGGTTATGGTCTGAGCTATACCACTTTCACCGTCTCTGATGTGAAACTTTCTGCGCCGACCATGAAGCGTGACGGCAAAGTGACCGCCAGCGTGCAGGTGACAAATACCGGCAAACGCGAAGGGGCGACGGTTGTCCAGATGTACTTGCAGGATGTGACGGCTTCTATGAGCCGTCCGGTGAAACAACTGAAAGGCTTTGAGAAAATCACCCTGAAACCGGGTGAAACCCAAACCGTCAGCTTCCCGATCGATATTGAGGCGTTGAAGTTCTGGAATCAGCAGATGAAATATGACGCCGAACCCGGCAAGTTCAACGTCTTTATCGGCACTGATTCCGCACGCGTTAAGAAAGGCGAGTTTGAGTTGCTGTAACTCTTTATGAAGGGCGCGACGTTTGCGCCCTTTGCCTGATGCGCTGCGCTTATCAGGCCTACAGGTTGCAAACACCCTGTAGACTGGATAAGGCGCTCACGCCGCATCCCGGCAGGAAAACGCGGGCAGTATTTCCCTCTTAAGTATTTATCTGATTCTGCCACTGAATTCGTCCTGTCAGGCTAATCCCGTCATTATCAACTATGCTTTTTTCTTAATTCTCTGAAAACAACAGTAAAAGAATGAGGAAAGCATCATGCCACTCTCAAAGCTCCAGGCCAGTTCACTGGTTTTGATAGCCGCCGTGAGCCTGCCGCTACAGGCGGCTTCCCCCGTTAAAGTCGGTTCGAAAATCGATACCGAAGGCGCACTGCTCGGCAACATCATTTTGCAGGTGCTGGAAAACCACGGCGTTCCCACGGTAAATAAAGTCCAGCTTGGCACCACGCCAGTGGTGCGCGGGGCGATTACTTCGGGCGAACTGGATATTTACCCGGAATACACCGGCAATGGTGCTTTCTTCTTTAAAGATGAAAACGATGCGGCATGGAAAAACGCGCAACAAGGCTACGAGAAGGTCAAAAAACTCGATGCAGAGCAAAACCAGTTAATCTGGCTGACGCCCGCACCTGCGAATAACACCTGGACCATCGCCGTGCGTCAGGATATGGCAGAAAAAAACAAACTCACTTCGCTTGCCGATCTCAGTCGTTATCTGAAAGACGGTGGCACCTTTAAACTGGCGGCCTCGGCAGAGTTTATTGAACGCGCCGATGCGTTGCCCGCTTTTGAAAAAGCCTATGAATTTAAACTCGATCAGGAGCAGTTGCTGTCACTGGCAGGTGGCGACACGGCAGTGACGATTAAAGCCGCAGCCCAGCAAACGTCCGGCGTTAATGCGGCGATGGCCTACGGTACTGACGGCCCGGTAGCAGCGCTGGGGCTACAAACATTAAGCGATCCGAAAGGTGTCCAGCCAATTTACGCGCCTGCGCCAGTGGTGCGTGCGTCGGTGTTGAAAGAGTATCCGCAAATGGCGCAGTGGCTACAGCCTGTCTTCGCCAGCCTCGATGAAAAGACGTTGCAGCAATTGAATGCCAGTATTGCTGTAGAAGGGCTGGACGCGAAAAAAGTGGCTGCCGACTACCTGAAACAAAAAGGGTGGACGAAGTAATTTCCCGTGGCGCATCTTCGTATTAACTCTGTTCTGGCGTTGCTGCTGTTACTGATGGCAATAGCAGCGGCGTTGCCGTTTATCAGTTACGCACCTAACCGATTAGTTTCTGGTGAAGGTCGACAACTCTGGCAGTTGTGGCCGCAAACCATCTGGATGCTGGTGGGCGTTGGTTGCGCATGGCTGACTGCTTGTTTCGTTCCCGGAAGAAAAGGCAGCATTTTTGCTTTTCTCCTCGCGCAACTGGTGTTTATTTTGCTGGTATGGGGGGCAGGAAAAGCCGCGACGCAACTGGCGCAAAGTGGTAGCGCCCTGGCGCGTACCAGCCTCGGCAGTGGCTTCTGGCTGGCTGCGGCGCTGGCGCTGCTGGCCTGTAGCGATGCTATCCGGCGAATTTCCACGCATCCGCTATGGCGCTGGTTGCTGCATATTCAGATCGCCATTATTCCGTTGTGGTTACTGTTCTCTGGCACGCTTAACGATCTTTCGTTAATGAAAGAGTATGCCAACCGTCAGGATGTATTCGATGATGCACTGGCTCAACATCTGGCACTGCTGTTTGGTTCGGTACTGCCTGCGCTGGTTATCGGCGTACCATTGGGCGTCTGGTGCTACTTTTCCACCGCGCGGCAGGGGGCGATTTTTTCTTTACTCAATGTCATTCAGACCGTGCCTTCGGTGGCGCTGTTTGGTTTGTTGATCGCACCGCTTGCCGGATTGGCCGCTACCTTTCCGTGGCTGGGGACGCTCGGCATAGCAGGAACAGGCATGACGCCAGCATTGATTGCCCTGGTGCTCTATGCCTTGTTGCCGCTGGTGCGCGGCGTGGTAGTGGGCTTGAACCAGATCCCGCGCGATGTGCTGGAAAGCGCCAGAGCAATGGGCATGAGCGGGGGGCAGCGACTCCTTCATGTCCAGTTACCTCTGGCGCTGCCGGTATTTCTGCGCAGTCTGCGTGTGGTAATGGTGCAGACCGTCGGTATGGCGGTGATTGCGGCGTTAATTGGCGCGGGCGGTTTTGGTGCGCTGGTTTTTCAGGGACTGTTAAGCAGTGCCATTGATTTAGTGTTGCTGGGGGTGATCCCGGTGATTGTACTGGCGGTGCTGATCGACGCGCTGTTCGATTTGGTTATCGCACTGCTGAAGGTGAAAAGTCATGATTGAATTTAGCCATGTCAGCAAACAGTTCGGCACGCAAAAGGCCGTTAACGATCTCAATCTCAATTTTCAGGAGGGGAGCTTTTCGGTGCTGATTGGCACGTCAGGCTCCGGTAAATCAACCACTCTGAAGATGATCAACCGCCTGGTGGAGCACGACAGTGGCGTGATCCGTTTTGCCGGAGAAGAGATTCGTTCGCTGCCAGTGCTGGAGCTGCGCCGCCGAATGGGCTACGCCATTCAGTCGATAGGTTTATTTCCCCACTGGAGCGTGGCGCAAAATATCGCCACCGTACCGCAATTACAAAAATGGTCGTGGGCGCGAATTGACGATCGTATCGACGAATTAATGGCGCTACTGGGGCTGGAGGCAAATTTACGCGAGCGTTATCCGCATCAGCTTTCCGGCGGTCAGCAGCAGCGCGTGGGGGTTGCCCGTGCACTGGCTGCCGATCCACAAGTCTTGCTGATGGATGAACCGTTTGGCGCACTGGATCCGGTAACGCGCGGCGCGTTGCAACAAGAGATGACGCGCATTCACCGTTTGCTGGGGCGCACCATTGTGCTGGTGACTCATGATATCGATGAGGCGCTGCGCCTGGCGGAGCATCTGGTGCTGATGGATCATGGTGAAGTGGTGCAGCAGGGCAATCCGCTGGCGATGCTTACCCGTCCGGCGAATGATTTTGTGCGCCAGTTTTTTGGTCACAGCGAGCTGGGCGTGCGCCTGTTATCGTTACGCAGTGTGACCGATTATGTGCGCCGCAACGAACGTGCTGAAGGTGAGGCGCTGGCAGAAGAGATGACGCTACGTGATGCACTCTCATTGTTTGTCGCCCGTGGCTGTGAAGTGCTGCCGGTGGTTAACGCTCAAGGCCAACCTTGCGGCACACTGCATTTTCAGGATCTGCTGATGGAGGCGTAATCGCATGAAAATAGTGCGCGATCCGCTTTTCTGGTTGATTGCCCTGTTTGTGGCGCTGATTTTCTGGCTGCCATACAGCCAGCCGCTGTTCGGTGCCTTATTCCCACAACTGCCGCGGCCTGTTTATCAGCAAGAAAGTTTTGCTTCCCTGGCGCTGGCCCATTTCTGGCTGGTGGGGATCTCAAGTTTGTTTGCCGTGGCTATTGGCGTCGGTGCAGGAATTGCGGTCACTCGCGCGTGGGGCGCGGAGTTTCGCCCGATGGTGGAAAACATAGCCGCCGTTGGGCAGACTTTTCCACCCGTAGCGGTACTGGCGATTGCCGTTCCGGTGATGGGGTTTGGTCTGCAGCCAGCGATTATTGCGCTGATCCTTTATGGTGTATTGCCCATCTTACAGGCGACACTTGCCGGACTGGGAGCGATTGATGATAGCGTGACAGACGTTGCCAAAGGTATGGGAATGAGCCGGAGTCAGCGATTGCGTAAAGTGGAGTTACCGTTGGCCGCACCAGTGATTCTGGCTGGCGTGCGGACTTCGGTGATTATCAACATTGGCACGGCGACCATCGCCTCAACGGTCGGGGCCAGCACGCTGGGAACGCCGATCATCATCGGACTTAGCGGATTTAATACCGCTTATGTCATTCAGGGGGCGTTGCTGGTGGCACTGGCGGCGATCATCGTAGACCGCCTGTTTGAACGGCTGGTGCAGCGACTTAGCCAGCACGCAAAATAAAGGTATAACCTGCGAGCATGACGCCACCGATACCGCCTAACGCCATCAACAGGAACAGGGTGATAACCCCAATTTTAGCTATGCGCATAATGCACTCCTTATGTTAACGAAAGGATTGTACAGTAAAGCGCATTTGTTAACGAATCATTAAATGCCAAGCGGAAAAATATCATGTCCTTGCTCTTGCCAGTGGGTAAGTTGCTGCTGCTGGGCGGGAGACTGGTTGTCACCGCACCATACCAATAATGTTCGGCCTTCGAACAGTTCCGGGCGTAGCTGATTGAGCGAGTGAGCGAGAACATCAATACGCCATCCCTGTTGGCTGGCGATCCAGCCTTCCAGCCACAGGCGGGTGGTGTCCTGAATATTCCAGCCGACGACCAGCGCATCTTTGCCCTGTTTTTTACGTGCCGAGGCCAGACAAATGGCGATGTAGTTGATCAACACGCCATCAAGGATCGCCAGCAACGTCTGGAGGGTTGGCTGCTGACACTGAAGCCGTCGGCGCAGAGGAATAAACAGATGTGTGGTGAGGGTCTGAGCGGGATAATCCTGACCGCGCTCTTTGATCCACATTCGCAGACTTTGCAGATTGCCGCTTTGCAGGTAATTAAGCAGAGTTTCTTGCTGATCGCGCCAGCCGTTCTGCACATCAACATTTTCATTACTGAGTAGCATTTTGACTTTGCTCACCTGCACGCCGTTGTCGATCCAGCGTTTGATCTCCCGGATCCGGTCGATATCCGCATCGTTGAACAGGCGATGACCGCCGTCGGTCCGCTGTGGTTTCAGCAATCCGTAACGTCTCTGCCACGCGCGTAACGTGACAGGATTGATATCACAAAGCAACGCCACTTCACCAATTGTGTAAAGCGCCATCCATCCTACCACCCTTGCTCGCGAGGTCCCGGTTTAACTTTAGACGTAGTTTTGCGAACCAGGTAGTTTTGCCCGTTTTTTGTTCATCTTCAGGGTGATTTTGTTTTTGCCAGATTGTTTTGAGTGATTGTAATCACGAATTCTCATTTTTCTGCAAGAGTTCAAAGAAAGTTAAACGCAGGCAATGTATGTTACGCATGTTTAAGGGATCTGTGGTTTGCGGGTATGTACGATTTTAATCTGGTGTTGCTGCTGCTTCAGCAGATGTGCGTTTTTCTGGTTATCGCGTGGTTAATGAGTAAAACGCCATTATTCATACCATTAATGCAGGTCACGGTTCGTCTGCCGCATAAATTTCTCTGCTATATCGTCTTTTCCATCTTCTGCATCATGGGCACCTGGTTCGGGCTGCACATTGACGATTCTATTGCCAACACCCGGGCGATTGGCGCGGTGATGGGCGGCTTACTGGGCGGCCCGGTGGTGGGCGGGCTGGTTGGTCTGACCGGCGGGTTACATCGTTACTCGATGGGAGGTATGACCGCGCTGAGTTGCATGATCTCGACCATCGTCGAAGGTTTGCTCGGGGGGCTGGTACACAGCATCCTGATCCGTCGCGGGCGCACCGATAAAGTCTTTAATCCGATTACCGCAGGTGCTGTTACATTCGTCGCGGAAATGGTGCAGATGCTGATTATTCTGGCGATTGCCCGACCTTATGAAGACGCCGTGCGTCTGGTGAGTAATATCGCTGCGCCGATGATGGTAACCAACACCGTGGGCGCGGCGCTGTTTATGCGCATTTTGCTTGATAAGCGCGCGATGTTTGAAAAATACACTTCGGCTTTTTCTGCCACGGCGCTGAAAGTGGCAGCCTCGACAGAAGGGATTTTGCGCCAGGGCTTTAATGAAGTGAACAGCATGAAAGTGGCGCAAGTGCTCTATAAAGAGCTGGATATTGGGGCGGTGGCGATTACCGATCGTGAGAAACTGCTGGCGTTTACCGGAATTGGCGATGATCACCATCTGCCCGGTAAGCCAATCTCTTCTACGTACACCTTAAAAGCGATAGAAACCGGCGAAGTGGTGTACGCCGACGGCAACGAAGTGCCTTACCGTTGTTCTCTGCACCCGCAGTGCAAGTTAGGTTCAACGCTGGTTATTCCATTGCGTGGCGAAAATCAGCGGGTGGTGGGAACCATCAAATTGTATGAAGCGAAAAACCGCCTGTTCAGTTCGATCAACCGCACGCTGGGTGAGGGGATCGCACAACTCCTTTCGGCGCAGATCCTCGCCGGGCAGTATGAGCGGCAAAAAGCGATGCTTACGCAGTCGGAAATCAAGCTGTTACACGCCCAGGTGAATCCCCATTTCCTGTTCAATGCGCTTAATACCATTAAAGCGGTGATCCGCCGCGACAGTGAGCAGGCCAGTCAACTGGTGCAGTATCTTTCTACTTTTTTCCGCAAAAACTTAAAGCGGCCTTCGGAGTTTGTTACTCTCGCTGACGAGATTGAACATGTGAACGCTTATCTGCAAATTGAAAAGGCGCGTTTTCAGTCGCGCTTGCAGGTCAATATTTCTATTCCGGAGGAATTATCCCAGCAGCAGTTGCCCGCGTTTACCCTACAACCGATAGTCGAAAACGCCATTAAACATGGGACATCGCAACTACTGGATACCGGGAGAGTGGCAATTAGCGCGCGCCGTGAAGGGCAACATTTAATGCTGGAGATCGAAGATAATGCCGGTTTGTATCAACCGGTAACCAATGCCAGCGGGCTGGGGATGAATCTGGTGGATAAGCGTTTACGTGAACGGTTTGGCGATGACTATGGGATCAGCGTCGCCTGTGAGCCTGATAGTTACACCCGAATAACGTTACGACTGCCATGGAGGGATGAGGCATGATTAGAGTCTTAATTGTCGATGATGAACCGTTAGCACGGGAAAACCTGCGCGTATTTTTGCAAGAGCAGAGCGATATTGAAATCGTCGGTGAGTGTTCAAACGCCGTGGAAGGGATTGGCGCGGTGCATAAACTGCGCCCGGATGTGCTGTTTCTCGATATCCAGATGCCGCGCATCAGTGGTCTGGAAATGGTGGGGATGCTCGACCCGGAACATCGTCCATATATCGTTTTTCTGACTGCGTTTGATGAATACGCCATTAAAGCCTTTGAAGAACATGCTTTTGATTATCTACTGAAGCCGATTGATGAAGCGCGGCTGGAGAAATCCCTGACCCGCCTGCGTCAGGAACGCAGCAAGCAGGATGTTTCCTTGTTGTCGGAGAATCAGCAAGGACTGAAATTTATCCCTTGTACCGGTCACAGCCGTATTTATTTGCTGCAAATGAAAGATGTGGCATTTGTCAGCAGTCGGATGAGCGGTGTTTACGTCACCAGTCACGAAGGTAAAGAGGGCTTCACTGAACTGACTTTACGCACTCTGGAGAGTCGTACGCCGCTACTGCGTTGTCATCGGCAGTATCTGGTTAACCTCGCGCATTTGCAGGAGATTCGTCTGGAGGATAACGGCCAGGCGGAGTTGATTTTGCGTAATGGCTTAACCGTTCCGGTCAGCCGTCGTTATCTGAAAAGTTTAAAAGAGGCGATTGGCCTGTAAAAGACTGCTAAAATGGCTTTTTGCCTCATCAACACCTGAAGGCCTCATGCTAAGTAACGATATTCTGCGCAGCGTGCGCTACATTTTAAAAGCCAATAATAACGACCTGGTGCGTATTCTCGCGCTGAGCAATGTTGAAGCTACCGCCGATCAGATCGCTATCTGGCTGCGTAAAGAAGACGAAGAGGGATTTCAACGTTGCCCGGACATTATTTTGTCTTCATTCCTGAATGGCCTGATTTATGAAAAACGCGGCAGGGATGAGTCTGCACCGGCACTGGAGCCGGAACGTCGTATTAATAACAACATTGTGCTGAAAAAATTGCGCATCGCGTTTTCGCTGAAAACCGATGACATTCTGGCGATCCTCACCGAACAGCAGTTCCGTGTTTCCATGCCGGAAATTACTGCAATGATGCGCGCACCGGATCATAAAAACTTCCGCGAATGCGGTGATCAATTCTTGCGTTATTTTCTGCGAGGGCTGGCAGCGCGCCAGCATGTGAAGAAAAGCTAAGACGGATATGGCGGCCATGTAAGAACATGGCCGCCGACAGATTATTTCACTTCTTTAAAGCCTGCGGCTTTCATCACCAGTTCCATTTGCGCCATAGTGATGCCTTTTTTGGCATCTTCAGCAGAAATGTTGATGCCAGAAATACCCTGCAGGGCTTTAAAATCAACTTTCTCCATATCGATAGTTACGTTTTCCTGTGCGTAAGTATCTGTAAAAGTTAATTTTTCTTCAACGCCAGCAATGTTTTTATATTTTGCGCTTAACGGCTCAAGCGTTTTAGCTGCATCTTCTTTGTTAGCCGCACCGATGGATGCGAACTGAATTTTAGTTTCTGAAGATTGCTTAAGTACCTTGTCGCCTTTGTAGACATAGGTAATGGCAATTTCAGTACCGTTCAGATTGGCACTAAATTTCTTTGATTCTTCTTTGTCACCACAGCCAGCGAGAGAGAAAACCAGAACAGATGCAACAACGAGGGAAAACAGCTTGTTGAAAGCCTTCATGTAAAACTCCATTTTATCAAGATCAGAAAACTGGTGACTCTCACCAGGGCGCTATAGAATATTCTTTATACCTCGTCTTGAGCAGTCCGGAAATGGAGTAGAACTCTTAATAAAAAGCATTTTTCCCCCCTTGTTGCTCAAGCATCAGTAACAACTGTTCGCAGAGTAAAACGCAGTTGTTTAATGTTTCACCCAGAGCCTCTCCCTCTGTAGTACGCAATTGATTCAACAAATGTGCCAGCCGGTAAAAGCCCGCCCCGGTCAACTCATTTACCAGCAAGCCGACCTGACTGATGACACTTTGCCCCTGATAGCGCCAGCCGTTATGTAGCACCTGAATTAATAATGACTGGCAGCGCATCAACAACTGATGAGCGGTGGACGGCACAGGAAGAACGCTGGCGGAAGGTAGCGGTGCCACAGACGCAGTTTCTGCATCCAGCGCCCAGGCGCGAGATTGCGTCATCATCACCCGTGGCTCCAGCGTTAACTGTCCTTCGGTAAAACTGACGAATCCAGAAACCAGACACACGGGATCATCTTGCTGTCGTAACAGGGACGCCATGCGTTCAACGGCAAAGGGTGAGCTGGCAGAGGCTGGCAGTGATAACGTCAGCATATTATCTTCGCCTTCGCCACTGATTACCTGCGCATCCAGTGTCTGGCGGCTGCTGTCCCAGCCAAGTGAAATACACTCAGCCACAGGCAGAATAAATAAATTATCCACCTGATTAAGCGGGCGAACGGAGACTGGCGGGCGCTGGCGTAAGTATTCCCGTAACGCTACGATTCCCGGCTGGCGCAGCGGCGCACTCAGCATTTGCCATGCATCCGGAGACAGTGGAACGACGCTGCTTAAGCGGTTGCGCGTACCTAACAACAGCTCACCTTCGGCACTGCGTTTCGCTGCTTGTGAGACGATTTGCCCTCCCGCCAGCGCCCCTGCCTGAAAGGTAAATAGCCGACGCGTTGCCGCAGGCGCGTTTTCCTGTTCACTTCTCGGCCAACTGCGTGAAAGGTGCAAAATACTACCGGTGTCGGGGTCGGTGAACCAGATCCGTAAACCATACTGTTGGAAGTCTTGCCAGCTACGCATACCTAATGACACCAGCCGCAGATGATCCAGTTTTGCTTCTCCGGCAATCCCTGCGCCAACGACCGTGCGCCACGGCATGGGCGGTACTTCACCGACACAGTCACGTCGTACCATCTCTTGTGCACTGGCTAACCGACTGTTTAATGCTGCAAGCTGGCGCAAACATTCTCCTGCGTGATAGTGGCTGGCGCGGGCGTGGAACGCATCAACGCTGGCACGCAGTTGCCGTAGCGATTCACTTACCCATCGCCAGTTGCAGGCTTCTGCCGCTTGCCGGGCGCGGCTGAATGCTGCCTCGTAATGAATTAACGGCTGGCTGATCCCCCCCAGCCATAACGCGTAACTTAATTGCTGGACATATTTACGACAGGCTTTGCCCTCATCGCTGGCAAATGGATCGTCATTTGATGCGATTTGTTCGCTGCGCATCTGCCAGAGCAAATGAGAAAATTCTGCCTGCTGTGCTTTGGCCTGGACGAATGCCTGCACTGCCAGTACCACGTGTTCGCACAGCGTTCCTTCAATGCAATCACAACGGGCGAAACGAATACTGCTGCGGGAATAAAAACGCACATCGCTCATCGGTAAGCGGGCAGAGGGAATTTCGCCTGGCGCGCAGAACAGTTCAATAGTTATACCTTTGGCGACCAGGGATTGTGCGCGTTTGTGCGAGGCAGTGGGCAGGGTAGTCAGTTCTTCCAGCCAGATTGCCGGGGGCCATTCCTCTGCTTTTTCCGTGGGCTGAGGGGTAGCACAAAGTCGCTGATAACTTAACACCAACATCACGCGATGGCGGCACATGCCGCTGGCCCCGCAGCTACACTGGGCCTCTTTCAGAGCCTGACCGTTTGCCAGTTGGCTGCGTGTACCGTCACTGAAAGTGGCGATCAGTGTGCCGCTCTCATGGCTAATTTCTGGGATATTGCCATTTTCCAGTTCCTTAAGGCTGCGCTTAACAAAACCGGCATTACTTAACGCTGTCAGTGCCTGTGGCGTCAGTTCTAATAATTCCGGGCGTAGTGAATTCATGACTGAAGATTCTCCGCCAGCCAGGAAGCCAGTTCACCCGGCGTCATGGCAGCTATTTGTGCACCGACATTGACCAATGCCTGGGCCATATCCCGGTCATAACAGGGGGTTGCTGTGCTGTCGAGCGCCGCCAGCCCCAGCACCTTGATGCCGCTTTGAACACACTGCTTCACCTGGTGGATGAGTGATGACGATGTTCCGCCTTCATAAAAATCGCTTACCAGAACAATCACGCTTTTACCTGGTTGTTCAATAAGTTGACGGGCGTACTCCACTGCACTGGCGATATGCGTTCCACCGCCCAGTTGCACTTTCATTAATAACTCTACCGGGTCGGCAACGTCGGCAGTGAGATCTACGACGCTGGTATCAAATGCCACCAGATGGGTGCGAATGCCGGGTAATTGCCATAAACAGGCCGCCATCACTGCTGAGTGGATCACTGAATCAACCATCGATCCGCTTTGATCGACCAGTAAAACCAGTTGCCATTGTTCACTATGGCGCTTAATGCGACTGTTAAAGCGGGGTGATTCGATATACAACTTGCCGCGTTTGGGGTCCCAGTGCTGCAGGTTGGCCCGCAGGGTACTTTTGAAATCGAAATTGCGCGCCAGGGGAATATGCGAGCGGCGACGGCGGTCACGCACACCAGAAAAAGCCTGACGAACTTCTTTGGCCAGCCGCGCCATAATTTCTTCAACAACCTGGTGCACTATCTTGCGAGCGGCTGCCAGCACCTCGGGATTCATCAGATGTTTAGTGTGCAATACGGCGCGTAGCAGGCTTTCGGAAGGTTGCATGCGTTCCAGCACTTCAATATTTGTCACCACATCTTCTATGCCGTAGCGCAGCACGGCGTCGCTTTCCAGTCGCTCAATTACCTGCTGTGGGAAGAGCGTGTGAATATCATTGATCCACTCGGGCGTTGTGAGAGTTGAACTGCCCAGCCCTCCGTGCCGTTCACCGCGTTGAATGCGCTCAGGATCGCGCCCGTATAGCCACTCCAGGGCGTGGTCTATTCGTCGGGCGTTGCCATCAAGACCGCAAAGGGTAGTTTCAGCCGCTTCACCAAGAATCAATCGCCAGCGCTGTAGCTCACGGGTAGTCAGAAGGTCGTTCAGTTCAGACATGGAAAACTCCCCAGTGTTGCAGTGACGCCAGTGCCTGCTGTTCCAGTTGTTGATGATGAGCAATGGTTTGCGGTGGACAATGTAACGGCATTTGCAGTGCCGGGACGGGGAGCTGCGCCAGTTGGTAATGCTCAAGCACCTGATGCGCCAGCGCCCCGCGTTCTCGAGGCGGTAGCCAGGCCATCGCTGCACGTAAATCGGGCAGAGCGTTAATAAAATCGGCGTCGCTAAGTTGATTCAAATGAGTGCTGAAACCGGCGATAAATGCAGGCTGAGAAGCCAGTTGATGGCGAGCCAGCGCCAGCAAAGCATGTAGGGCTTCGCCTGACTCAGTCGGGGATAATTGCGCCAGCATATCCAGTGCGCTTTCGGCACTGGCGTTGGGATGTTCCAGACGCATCAGCGCCCCGAGAGCCGCGCCGCGATCCAGCGCCGTGGCATGAATCGCCTGACTACGGCGCTCCAGTAAGGCCAGGGCGGCGGAAAGCGAAACACCTGGCAGTTGAATGCCACAATGGAGATCGCGCAGGATATGGCACAGCGCCTGCCAGCTATGCAAATGGGCGTGAAATTCTTTTTCGTCCGGCCTGCCGTTGGATTCACATAACCACAACGTTCGATCTATCGCCGCACACAGTGTTGTTTGCAGTATTAGCGCCCCTTGCATACCGCCAGTCTCATCCAGACGCCACAAGGCATAAAGCACTTCCAGCGCCTGGCCCATTTCGGCAAACTGATTTTCCTGGGCGATTAATAATGTGAGTTGCTCCAGTAATTGCTGACTGAAGGACTCCAGACCAGCTAACGCCGCCTGGCTAAGACATGTGGTGATGTTGCCGATTCCTCCTGTGTCCAGCATATCGGCTTCTAATTTATTGCGTGCGGCTTCCAGGAGTGTGGCACCAAAGCAGGCGGCCTCAATCAATGCCGCATGTTGGCTAAGCGGCAGGGTTAATTTCCATTGTTCTTCACCGTTACCCGCAAGCGTCAGTGTACTTCCCTGCTGGCGCACTATCCCCGGGATCTCCAGTATCGTCAGCCGATGCAACACCTGACTTTGTACCAGCCCGCAGGGGGTAAAGCGATTTAACGCCAGGTTGGACGGAAGAGTGATTTCGGTACGTTCCAGTTCAGACGTGACATCTTTTGGCAGCGGCGGTTGTGGCGTGGAGGGGGCTAGTTTACCGAATCTGGCACCCGCTAATGTGTCTATCAACGTTAGCAGAATTGGATCGGTATCGGGATGAATGATCCCGCGATAGCTCCACGGCAACGGCGCGTTTAATGCCTCTTTAATAAGCGATCCGGCTAATGCATCCAGCCAGTCACTGCGTAGCGGCAATCTGTGACCGCGCAATTGTGCCAGTGCCATCGCATATAGATGCGCGGCAGCCATATCAGCGGTAGATGCGGGTAAGTGGTGCTGGCGCAAACGGGTAAGAATCGTTTTAAGTAACAGCTCACCTGCGCGTTGCAAACCAAATTTCCAGCACCAGTTTTGCCAGACCGGAGCAGGCATTCCTGAAAGGTATCCCGCCAGCACATCAAGGCGCTTTTCACTGTATGGCGTCAGATAACAACCGGTCACTGCATCCGGTAATGAGGGTAGCCTGGGTTTTCTCTCTTCCTGAGAATATTGGCGCCACAATTTTTCCAGTGCAGGGGCATGCCAGCCACCGCAGACGACTAATACATTGCCGTTGTTTTGCTGCATCGCCCAGGCAATCCAGCGGGCCATAAAGGCTTCGCGCTGGCGATTTACCGAATCACCCGCATCATTACCACGAAGTTGCACAAAGTATTGCGCCAGAGCGGATTGAAGTGTGGACTGCTGGCTTTCATCTTCGAACAGGTGATCCCACAGGGTATCGCTGTTATCCATACTGGTAGCGAGTAGCAGTAAGGCCTGATGGTCATTAGCCGCAACAGGCTCATCTTCATCTTCTTCACTCTGTGCCCAGCAAGGTAAATCGATAAACCAGGTTTGTGCCTGGATGCTGCGGGCAGCATGTAGCGCCTGCCACTCCGGCGAAAATTCGGCAAATGGCGTCCAGGCACCACGCCCGGGGGCAGCACCGTCCTGATACTGACAATAACTGTATATGGCTACCGGAAGCTGGTGGACTAAAAACAGTTCATCTACCCGGTCATTAAAATCGGCCGGTCCTTCAATCAACACGTATCGCGGTTGCTTGCTTTCAATTAGCGATTTCACCAGACGGGCGCAGGCCGGACTATGGTGCCGGATGCCGACAATTAACGGCTCACTCATGCATCTTTCCTCACGGCAGGCGGTGGCGAGCCTGGTAATAAGCCTGCCAGTGAGCTTCTTTGTGTGTGGCAACGCGCTGTTCAAAGTAACGGCGCAGACGAGCGCGATCTTCTTCGTTGTCTTTGACGATGGTGCCAGCAATACAGTCCACCAGATCGGCAGGTTCACCCGCGCGATTTGCTAAAAACCAGGCGCGGACGCCCACGGCGTGCGCTACGTTAACGGCTTCGGCGGTGGACATAATGGCCGTCAGGGTATCCATTGACGTTTTCTTCTCACCGTTGGCCCGCAGATCGCGGAACGTGCGTACCAGCAGCTCCAGTACTGCGTCAGGCACCCTATGCGGAATGCCACTATGGGCCAGTAAACGCGCTGACGCACTGGCGACCAGTTCCAGTTCCTGGGCGAAATCCATAATCGGAAAGACGGTTTCAAAATCGAAGCGACGCTTGAGCGCGGCGCTCATTTCATTGACGCCGCGATCGCGGGTATTGGCGGTGGCAATAATGTTAAAGCCTTCGCGAGCATAAAGCTGGCTTTCTTCACCGGCCAGTTCCGGCACCGTCATCACCCGATCAGAAAGCATGCCTAACAGACAGTCCTGCACTTCCAGCGGTGTACGCGTTATCTCTTCAAAACGGACGATTTTGCCATCGCGCATGCCTTGATAAAGTGGAGCCGGGACAAGCGCTTCTGTTGACGGACCGTGGTTGATAAGCAGAGCGTAGTTCCAGCCGTACTTGATTTGGTCTTCGGTGGTTGATGCGCCGCCCTGAATGGTTAAACCGGCATCGCCGCTAATGGCCGTTGCGAGCAATTCAGAAAGGAGAGATTTGGCCGTACCCGGTTCCCCGACCAGCATTAAACCGCGCCCGGTGGCGAGAGTCACTAACATGCGTTCAATAGCAGAAGGGCTTATTACGACTTTACGGCTGATGTTTTTCGTCTCATCACCAAGAATAAAAGCACGCGCTGCAGGCAAACTTAACTGCCAACCGGGCGGGCAAGGTGCGTTATCATTTTGTTTTAATTTTGCCAGTTCATCGGCGTATAACACAGCGGCAGGCGGACGCTGCAGATGATTATTCTGCGGTGACATATATTCATCCCTGAAATGTATTAATGAAATAAACGATATTTTACGCGCAATAACTGTTTGGCGCATTAGTTGTTTGAGCGGAAAATAGTAATAAAATATCTGGAAAGCAGATCACAGGAAATAAAAAAACCTGCTGGTGAGGCAGGTTTTTTTATTTCCTACTTTCAGGCCCAACACCGCAGCCTGTGCAACATCGTGTTCCAACGAACGAATTATAACCACCGCTGGACCCCGTTGCAATTAAGATAATGAGATTTATAATCCTGACTGTTGGGACGTTGCGCCGGATCGAACCCATTTCAAGTCCTGGCTACCGGACGGGTGGTGCTGCAGGTGGTGCCCTGATCCGGAGTGCAACATCGTGGTCCAACATACGTAAACCAGTATCGACAGGCAGTGTAAGGGTAAGGTGCTGGTGTTGCGCTCCTTAATAAGGAGAGCGGATGGACACGCTGACACGAAAGTTAACCGTGCTCATTGCCGTACTGGAGCTATTAGTGGCTCTGTTACGGTTGATTGATTTGTTGAAGTAACGGGCAAATTGAAACGCAACTAAGGGGGAAACCGCTTCCCCCTTTAATAAAACTATCTTTATATTTGTTAGTTAAATATATTCTGTAGTTCACGATTAAAAATCGCCATTACAGCTTCTGGTGATTCCCCACGTAATCTTCCCTCATCAATAAATTCATCTCTTATATAAATCAACGCATCATTTATTAGCGGAACGCTATCATCTCGATCAAATTGATTAAATGTTGGATGTAACCGGAAGCGTTCCTGTCGGTAGACCGTTCCAGTAAATAATTGGGCGTACTTATGGATTGCAAGTCGGAAGGAAAAGGGTTCTTCGGGATCAATAACCTGATAGTCGTAAACAGCGACCAGTTCACTTTGCACGATCATGGATTTTCTCAGTTGTCAGATAGCGGGCAGTTCTGTTACTACCCGCAGTGTGTTAGTGAAAAATGATGTCCGGCGTACTTAAGGCTTCACTCAAATCAAATACATCGAGTTCAGCAAAAGTGACAGATTGATTGTCACGATATACTCGAAGAGAACGGAAGCTCATTAGCGCTTTGCTATCAACATTGTAGTGGTTAAAACCGGGTGAAAACTCAAGCACCAGACGATACTCACCTAAGCCATAGATAAATTCGTCTTCATCCCCTGATGCCCAGCCCTTGTAACGCATCCCCATCAGTTGCCCAACGGTAGCGGATTTACCTTCCCAGCGAGTCAGGCTGTTACTGGTTGACTCGTCAGGTGTGAGCAGCACCGTGCGCCGCGCCAACTGGCGAAAAGGCGGCATAATTTCGTAATCGGCAAAAAGTTGTGCAAATTCACAACGCATTTCTGTTGGCATTTCTAACGGGTGCGCAATGCCAATCAGGCAATCTGGAGGTAGATCAATAACATCGTCCTGGGCATTACAGAATTCCCCCTCTACGGCCACGCGAAATGCATTAAGTAAACGACGCGGTTCATTTGCCGGATAAACGCCCCATATTAATCGCTGGGTAACCAGGCGGGTAAAGGGATGATTAACAAACAGAGTATGAAAATCTGCCAGCGACCAGCGTCGGGTGGTGCGCAGGGCAGTTTCAAGACGCGGGAGCAGGTTTTTGCTCACCTGAGTGGCATCTTTTTTTAGCCCTTTTAGTCGGGCCAGTGCCTCGGGCGCTTTCAGTTGATCGTCATCGGCTCGCAAACGGGGAACGCTTTTCTGGCGAACGTTTTGCTGATCATAGATAACCGGGTTGAGGTTTTCATCGAAGCGAACGGTAAACTGCCGTGGACCAAAATCAAAAATCAACGCCTGTGGATCATCAAGGCCCAGTGTTGGGACTAATCTGTCCGCTAACTCTTCCTGGCTTAGCCCGCGATTTTCTGCGACCACCTGAAGAAATTCCGCCGCGTTATCACGTAAGGGGCGGGATTTCGCCCGTTGCGATATATGATGCAGCTGTATCAGCGCCATATCATTATTCATCAGGGTAAGTATATTCAGACCACTGACAGCACGGGCAGATTTGCCCTCTTGTGGCCAGGCGAGGATCTGTGTCGTCAGAGCCCGTGCCGTGCTTTCGTCGCCAAAGAGACTTAACGCCAGAAATGCCCAGTTGTCTTTTGCGGGGGCACCAGCTTGTTGCCATGCGGTGAAGAGATCCCAGGCAAAAGCGGCCAGCGTTTGCGGCTGGCAGAACGCTTTCAGTTGTTCCAGCCCGCTATAAAAACGTCCACCCCGGGTAAAGCGCAGCATTTCGCCGATAATTTCCAGAGCGTCATTAGTAACAGGCTGATTATTCGTGATAAGTCGCGGCCTGGACCACATTGCCGGATGCCAGAAATCCGGGGCTTTCGGAATGCGCGGAGGGTAAATTTCCAGTGGGTTCTGTATAAGCAATTGCTCCAGGGCAGGCCACACATCAACACGCTGCCAGCGGTTTGCCACGGTTTGCAGCAACTCGCCATGTCCCTGTTCGTACAGTAAACGCAGGGCAAGTAATGCGGCTTCGCTATTATCGCTGGGTTTAGTGAAGACGAGAGGAATAAGTGCGGTAGCCGTATGTTCTGGCCATTGTAAAATCCACTGGCGTGCCAGATTACGCTGAGTGGTAAAACGGTGCCAGACGCGAGCAACGGGTAGCGCCAGTTCGGTAGCGCCGAAATTTAAAATTAACGGAAATGTTTCTTTTGGACGATGTGAAAAAGCCAACAACAGGCCGGGTAATGCATCCAAACCGAGGATGCTGAGAAAATAGTTTTCACCCGCGAACAGATGCTTTTTCTCATTGATACGCAGCCAGAAAGTCACTGCCATCTCACGCGGAAGCAGTGCCAATAAATACAGATTCCAGACACTCTTTTCCTGATGATAAGGCGAATGATTGTCCTTTTCCCAGATGTCAATTAACGTTTCAACGTCGCCGCTGCGAAGCGCCTGTTCTGCTGATTTTGCTTCCGGAGAATGCCAGCCATTGTAGATTTCCTCGACTCTGCCCTGGTAGTAATGCCACTGAAGCACTAATGATTCGCGCGCCGCATCCAGTTTGCCGGGCAGTATATAATTCAGGAACAGCCATACATCATCCCCAAAACCCAGCTCCTGTAGTACAACCCGACTACTTTTTCGTTCCATGCGTTCCGCAAGTGATTCCGTGCTGAAATAACGGGCAGACTCTGTGGTGGCAAGCCTCTCTTGCTCGCCCGGTTGCCAGTAGACTTGTGACGTTAATTCGAGCGGAACCAAATCAAGACGTGGTTGCGGCGATTTTTTCTTACTACGCCACGGAGGTGAAACCAAAATTTCAGGCAGAGCACTGCTATCAGGGCTATCAATGGCAGATTTCGGCGGCACGGATAAAAAACTATTCAGCACGGTTTGTGCTTTTGTACTTAGCCTGGGCTTCACTTCATCTGCCAGTTGTGGCTGCGATGTAATCAATGTTTGCAACAGATTACGCCAGTATTGATCACGTGCTTTTTGCTGTGCGGGCAGTTTTTTGTCTTCAATAATCGGATAACCGGGGCGAGCAGGTGGTGCTTCCAGCGCGATAAGTTCTGCCAGTGCAGTGAGCGTTGCATGGGGGAAATTTTTACTGTATTTGGCAACACGCTGCAGGCTGGGTTTATTTTTATCAGCCACCAGTAGCAAGATGCGGATGACCAGCGGGTGGTTTATTTGTACCAGCAGGCTGCCACAGTCTTCTTTATGAGCATACATCGCCAGGCGGGGAACGGCTGCAATTCCCTGTTCGCGTAAAAGGGCCGCGCAGGCAGCGTAACCGAAGTGGTTTTCATGCGACATATAACTGGCTTCACGATCGCTAAATACGTCCAGGCTCCAGTATCGTTCGAGTTTTTTTACCGCCGTATTATCAGTAGCAACGACCTTTAACCACTCCTTTGAGTAAAAACTCGTTGATGGGCTTTCAAGGCTGGCAAGCTCATTCGCTATATCTGGTTTTTCCGGAAGCAGCAGCGCAATAAAAGGGCGGCGAACTATGGGGATCTCTGGCAGTGCGGCAATGAGTTTGTCGGCACAACGCTGCCAGCAATTTTCCTCTGCCAGTGAAAGATGTTTACGCAGACGAAAATCGAAATTGCTATAAGTCTCTGAGCGATAGCCATAGCCCGTATTCTCGTTCGGTGTCATTAAACACACTGTTGATGGATCAGCATGATAACTCTGTACAATGAACTGACGCGCTATCACCACATCCGTCGCATATTCCAGCCCATATTTTTGCACGATTTCATCAAGTAACTGCTGGCTATCATTTTTCTCGATACAGATCAGAGCCGCCATTGTAAAGGCTGGGATTGACGGTTTATGCTCACCAATCAAATTGATCGCCTGCTGGATGGCGGACTGCCACTCCAGTGAACATTTATCGTAATGCCAGGTGATATTTTGCTTCTTGCCTGCTTGTTGTAGTAATTCATCTCCTAATGTCTGAATGAGACTTTCAGTGACAGCGGGCACCGGTTCGCCCGGCCAGCGGCGATGGCTTAGCGGCGTTTTGCCTTTTTTAAATTTCAGTTCCAGTTGCGCGTCGTCCGCCAGCCACAGTAATTCCTTGTTCATGTTCTTTCCTTATTCAAACAGTGCTTCGATGTCGTTAATCAACTCGCTGGCGGTGATGGCATCGAGCACGGAGAACAGTGCTTCCTGTGCAGAATTTCTTCCCCAGCCATAACTCTCTGCTTTTCCATCCCATAACCATAATTTGCTTAAGAGTTGCTCAGAGCTGAGTTCGACTGGCGACATGCCTACAGCAAAACCTTCATCGATTTCCATGATTAACGACCAGCGGCCCAGAGGTTTGATCATCCAGCCGATCCAGCCTGCATCCTGCGGTTCGCCACGCAACCAGCCTTTATTTGCCAGCCCCATCACCCGACCGCTCGGGCATTTTCTGCCTGTCCAGCGGGTCAGTTCGCTGGCATTGCGTTCGGCTTCTGTCAGGGTGTAACTGTTACGATCAAGCTGGCGGAATGGCGGTAACAATTCGTAGTCGGCAAAAAGCTGACCAAAAGCGGCGACATCCGTCGGTGATATTTCCAGAACGTGAGGGATACCAATCGCTATATCACCTTCTGGGAGAGTGAAGAGATCATCGTCAGCGGTGCTGTAGCTGTTATCTTCCGCCACGCGGAAACAGGCCTGCAACTGGTTGTCGGTGTTATACGCGCCCCAAATCAGGCGACGGGTTAGGTGGCGAACCAGCGGATGCTCAACCAGGAAGAGTTGAAAGTTTTCCGCTGCCCAGCGGCGGCGCAGGCACATGGCTGATTCCAGCCTTGCTACCTGTTGAGCGGCGACGGTACGGGCATCTTTTTTCAGCAGTTTAAAGCGGTTAACGGCATCGGCAGCCAGCGTTTTATCATCGCTTTTGTTCGGTTTGGGCAGGTCTTTCAGGCGGCTGCCAGACGCATCGCGCACAAACGGTTTTAGGGTTTCATCAAAGCTGACGGTGAACTGACGCGAGCCGAAATCCAGCAGCAGGGAGCCGTTATCATCCAGCCCCAAATCCGGGGCTAACCGGTCTTCAAGTTCTGCTACTGTCAGTTCGCGGCTTTCGGCAATGCTGGCAATTTTTTCTTTTGCCCGCTCCTGCAATGCTTTGAATTTCAGCTTCTGGGCGATACCGTTAAGTTGCATCAGGGCAATGTCACTGCCGATAGCGGCGAGAATATCCAGCCCGACGGTGGCGCGTTTATGCTGGGATTCGCCAGGCCAGACGCGAATAAGCGGCGTTAGTTTGCGGGCGGTGTTATCGTTACCGAGAACACCTAACGCACTGAATGCCCAACTCTCTTTCGACGGCGCGCCAGCAGTCTGCCAGGCGATAAACAGATCCCAGGCAAATTCAGCCAGTGAGTCTGGGGTACAGGCATCTTTCACCTGTAATAATCCCGGATACAGTGCTTCTTCCTGAGGGAAGCGAAGCATTTCACCGAGGTGGAGGAGGGCGTTATCTGGTAATATCTTGCTACTATTTTTTAGTACCGGGCGTGTCCATAACGAAGGTTGATAAAATAGCGGTAAAGAGGGAATTTTCGCCGGGTATTTAGCCAAAGGACTGTTGTCGTCATTTTTATTTCGAACCACCCACGGCGGCGAGACTAACACCGTTGGCAGAATTTCTGAGTTTGCGAAATCTTCATCGCGACTATTCAGCAATTGTTGGCATTGATGTACTAATTTCGCAGCTTGTGACGATAGCCATTGGCCTAATTTTTCGGCCAATAAAGGATTTGCATTAAGTAGTGAAACCAGCAAAGTATGTTTACGTTGATCGTCATTTTTTATTAATGCTTCGGCTAATGCCGCTATTGTGGCAGAAGGAAAACTTTCGGCACTTTTTATCAGTCGGTCATAACAACGTTTATTATAATCTGCGGCGTCTATGAGTCCCGTAACAGCCAGCGGATGATTGATACATTTCAGTACGTCACCGCAATTATCTTCTCCAGCATAGGGAAGCAGGCGAGTAAGAGCCTTGATGCCTTGTTCTCGCAGTACAGTGGCAGACCAACTTCTTCCAAATACATTAGTATCCTGATATGGCTCTAATATTTCCAGTATTTGTGGATCTGTCGCTACAAGTTTTAACATTTCCAGTTGTGGAATGTTCATCACTTGATGCAACTGGCGTGCGATATCATGGGCCACTTCGGGTATTTCAGGTATTAAAATGGCAATTAACGGCTGGCGATAGAGTGATATATGCGGCAACGCAACGAGTAATTTGGCAATGCAATTTTGCCAGACTTCCTCTTCAGCCAGCGATAAATGTTTACGCAGACGTAAACTAAAGTTGTCTCTATTCCTTCTATAGTTATCCTGGCTGTAATCTGAATTATTAATAAAGAAGGTCAAATGTTCCTTTTTATAATCAAAATCGAAATCAATTTGCCACCAGTAGATGACAGTTTCAGTTGCGTATTCAATACCGAAGGTGCTTACAATTTCATCCAACAACTCGGATGAGGTTTCATCATTCCAGCTTTGACAAAAACAAATTTCCAGTAAGGTAAGTACAGCCATAGTACGTGCAGACATCTCAGGCTTTCGTGCATTAATTAAGCTGATTGCCTGACTGATGGCATTACTCCATTCATCGGAGCATGAGCTGTAATCGAAAGTCAGATTCTTATAATAGCTGTAGGTTCGATTTGCCAGCCGAGAAATTAAATTTTGTTTCTCAAGTTTGGTTGGTTTTTTTACCGGATCTCCCGGCCAAAGGCGGTGGCTGAGAGCATAGCGAGCAATATTCGGGGGAAGAATAATGGGATCGTTGTCTGCCAGCCAGGGTAAACCATTAGTTGCTACCTGGTGATTTATTGAGGCTTTTTCCTCTATGATTATGACTTTCTTTGCTGAGGCGTCATGTGAGTGAGCGTTGGAGTCTACTTGCTCCACATACCCCTTCTTCACCTTCTCCGCAATCAGCTTCAGCTCCGCTTTTTCCGCCACCGCAGCATCCGCAAAACTTTTTACCTGGCTTTGCCCGTTGGTCCCAACTTTGCCCCAACTGATATGCAACTCGTTGTCTTGCTGCTCAACCGCCCAGAATTTATGTGATTTTTCGTCCTGATAAATATAGGTTTTCATTGCTAAATCCTTTTAATCAAACAGTGATTCAATATCGTTAATCAGCTCGCTGGCGGTGATGTCGTCGAGCACGGAGAAGGGATAAACCGATTTGCGCGGCATCAGTTTGTACAACTGAATGTGCTCAATTTTTTGGCTGTCGCTGATTACGGTGACGGGCAATCCAACACTGAAGCCGGGTGTCACACTCAGTTCGACGGAGCCATCATCCACAGCTTTATAAAATGAGTAATAGCCGCCAGCATCCAGAACATCGCCCCGTTGCCAGCCTTTATTCATCAGCCCGGCGACGCGCCCACTCGCTGCCTGGCGACCAGCCCAGCGCTGCAAATCGTTGCTGTTTTTTTCTGTCTCAGAGAGTTGATACCAGGGGCGATCGAGTTGACGGAACGGTGGCAATAGTTCGTAGTCAGAGAACAGTTGGGCAAATTCAGCAGATTGCTGGGCCGGGATTTCCAGTACATGCGGGATACCGATATTGCCCTGCGGAAGGAGTAAAGGGTTATCCTGTCCGTCGCTAAAACTGCCATCCTCCGCCACGCGGAAACAGGTGACAAGTTGATTATCTGCATCGTATACGCCCCACATCAGACGTTGGGTGATATGACGTACCAGGGGATGCGCAACCAGAAACAGGTGGAACTGTTCTGCAGTCCAGTGACGGCGCTGACACATAGCCACTTCCAGCCGCGAAATCTGTTGTGCAGCTACCGTGCGGACATCTTTTTTCAGCAGTTTGTAGCGATTTACCGCCTCATCAGCCAGTGTTTCGTCATCGCTTTTGTTCGGTTTGGGCAGGTCTTTCAGGCGACTGCCGGAAGCATCGCGCACAAAAGGTTTTAAGGATTCATCAAAGCTGACGGAGAACTGGCGAGGGCCGAAATCCAGCCGCAGCGAGCCGTTATCATCCAGACCGAGATCGGGCGCTAACCGGTCTTCCATCTCTACGACGGTGAGTTCGCGGCTTTCGGCAATCTGGGCGATTTTAACTCTAGCCTGATCCTGCAAGGCTTTAAATTTTAGCTTTTGCGCAATGCCGTTAAGCTGCATCAGCGCGATGTCACTGCCAATTGCAGCAAGGATATCCAGCCCGACAGTGGCGCGTTTATGCTGAGATTCGCCAGGCCAGGCGCGGATGAGCGGGGTGAGTTTGCGGGCGGTGTCATCGTTGCCCAGAATCCCCAGCGCGGTAAATGCCCAGTTATCCTTAGCGGAGCCACTGGCAGATTCCCAACTGAGGAAGAGATCCCAGGCGAAATCGGCAAGAGACTGCGGGGTACAGGCCTCGATTACCTGTGTTATCCCTGGGTAAAGGGTGGCTTCGCGGGGGAAAGAGAGCATGGTGCAAAGATGTTGAATTGCCTGAACTGGAAGGATTCTACCATTGCTTTTTAATACTGGTTTGCGCCACTGGTCTGGCTGACACCACGCTGGCAATGGATTAATTTTATTTGGGATATTATTCAACGGATCGATGCTCAGAAGTTGTCTAACGGCAGCCATGACTTCTGCTTGTTGATACTTCTGCGCTATATCAAGAATGGTGTCACTGTAACCATTATCTATTAAAAAACGTAACGATAATTGGGCATTATCCTTTGATTTGCCCACTTTGCCCAATGCTGATGGAAGTAATCCAGCAATAGCATGCTGCGGGAATGATAATAGCCAATTACTGGCTAACGATTTGAATGTTTTCAATTGGGTGAATGCGTAACTTATTATGACCGCTAGCTCTACAGCACCAATATTTGCTATCAATGGCAAGATTTCTTTTGCTCCAACATAACTTGAGCAACGCAGCAATGCGGGAATAGTAGAAATACCAAATTGATTAATTACATCTTCTGCACCCGTATGATAAAGGAAATAATCCCCTATAATGACATTCCAGATTTTAATAGCTTTATCTTCTGGTAGATGGATAAGTGCTGACAAATCAATTAGATTATATCTGCACTTTTTGATGACATCGCTATAATTACCTTTGTTCCAGCCGTTCACAATTTCTTCTGGAAAATGTTTTTCAATATTATTTCTATGTGTATATCTAAGACCCAAGTGCTCGAGAATCTCTGCTGTCGAAAGTGTACAGGTGGTTTTTAATGCTGAAGACGTATTAACAACAGGACTCAATTGCAAAATGTCTAATTTCAACACAGGTAGAGAAACATCTTCTTTAATAAACCATGGTGGTGAAACGAATATGTTTGGTATCTCATTTGGTTCTGCTATTTCTGATTTTGTGAACAGTTGTGGGAAATGGCTATAAATGAATTGCTTCTGTGTTTCACTACACCATTCAAGAAAGTTATGTACAGCTTGCACATGGGTTAAAATGAGCTGATTTAACTGTTTTAAAAAGGAAGTGTTTTTACCTTTCATACATAACTGTGTTAATGCCGAAAGTGTGGCTTCAGGATGATTCTCTGAATATAACAGAGGATCATCATCATAATATGAGCGTTTTTCCTGTGAGAGCAACGCGAGTATATGGTTTGTGTGCGGTTGCCAGTCAGGTACAGCGGGATCAATTTCCAGATTTAGCCCCCATTTATGTAAACATCCAGTCAGTACTTCTTGTGCTGTGGGCGTCAGATGTGGAAATGTCCGGCGAACAACTGACATATCGCTTAAAGCAATACCTTGAATAAGTGTCTCATAAAGGGGATGCGAATCCTGGCATACGATAGCACATAATGCAGCCAGCATAGCCTCCGGAAATTTCTGGATTAAGGATTCTAATTGATGTACCCGGTCAGTCTTGCGGATTACCAGTTCAAGACTATATGGATGATTAATCTGCAGCAAAGCATCAAGGACACGGTAATGATCAGCCCAGGCAGACAGACGAGATAATCCACTTATACCTTGCTCCTGTAATAATGTGGCTATACAACTTTCACCAAAACTATAGCTTTCGAAAAGTTTCCAATGATTAAATTTTTCCAGTAATGAAATAGCTTGTTGATCGGTGACGAATATATTAAGCCATTCGAGCTCCGGAAAATCCAGATGAGATAAACTGAGTGCTATTTGATTTGTGATTTCAGGCCTTTCAAGCAATAACAATGCAATGACAGGCTGGCGGCGAGGTGCGATACCTGGTAGTGCTTCAATGAGTTTGTTTATGCAGCATAACCATATTTTTTCCTCAGCATGAGAAAGGTGTTTCCGTAATTGGAATTCCAGTGGGCCTATACCATACTCAAAACGTTGCTGAGTAATTAAATGCGAAAAATGAAATATAAGATCTTCATCAATACCACGATCTTCGATATCAATTTGAATTTGCATTAAAGCAAGAATAATATCTACTACGTATTCCAGACCTTTGTGTTGAACAATATAGTCTAACAATATTTCCTGTTTTAGGCTGATATGAAAGACCGGGCATGCGATAATCAGGAAAACATCTGAAAGCAATGAACCTTCTTCAATGCCTTGTTCTGCACGTATAATCGCCTCGTTTAAAGCATTTTTCCATTCAGAATTACAGGCATTCACATCAAAATAACCAAGAATAGTTCTAAATTCGATCGGGCATGTATTTTGTTGCCAGATGAATTCCAGGAATGAATCAGGGACGGAAACAATACTAATTTTCTCGCCAGGAAATTTTCTTGAACTAAAAGCCTTTGAACGATATGGTTCATCTAAAATAATAGGAGAATTTTCTTGTAACCATGGCAAAGAATCCGCTGATGTTTTGACCGGTGAAAAAATAATTTCTGAATATAATTCAGAAGAAACGCTATCATTCTGTAGAATCTCACTGGTTATTTGCAACTCAGTGGAAGCAGCTTGCTCCACATACCCCTTCTTCACTTTCTCCGCAATCAGCTTCAGTTCCGCTTTTTCCGCCGCCGCCGCGTCCGCAAAACTTTTTACCTGGCTTTGCCCGTTGGTGCCGACCTTACCCCAACTGATATGCAACTCGTTGCCTTGCTGCTCAACCGCCCAGAATTTATGTGATTTTTCGTCCTGATAAATATAGGTTTTCATTGCAAAGTCCTTTTAATCAAACAGTGATTCAATATCGTTAATCAGTTCGCTGGCGGTGATGGCATCAAGCGCGGAGAACGTGAGCGAGGGCTGTGTACTGTAGCGTTCCCCTGGTGAAGTCATTTTTACGCTTTCAACAGGTAGCAGGTCGCCATATCCCGTTTCGCCGTAAATCAATGAAAAAGGTTCTGTTTCAAGTTCGAGATCGCCATAAGGAGTAGATTTGCGCATCGCATAAACACTGCCGCTTTCTTCCAGACGTTGCCAGCCTCGGCGCTCCAGTCCGACAATGCGACCGGCCTGGCAAAGACGTCCTTGCCAGCGCGTCAGTTCGTGGGCGCTACGTTCATTATCAGCAAGACGATAACTACCACGATCGAGCTGTTGGAAGGGGGGAAGTAGTTCGTAATCAGCGTAAATTTGCCTGAATGCAGCGGCGGATTCAGCGGGAATTTCCAGCACATGCGGAATACCGATGTTTCCTGCTGGCAGCGTGAATAGCTCATCTTGTGCATCGCTGTAGGTGCTGTCTTCTGCCACGCGGAAACAGGCTATAAGGGTGTTTTCATCGTTATATACTCCCCATAATAGCCGTCGGGTTAAGTGACACATCAGCGGATGTTCCACCAGAAAGAGACGGAACTGCTCTGCCGTCCAGCGTCTGCACTGGCACATGGCTTGTTCCAGACGGGTAATTTGCTGGCTGGCGATAGCACGAACATCTTTTTTCAACTGTTTGAAGAGGATAACTGCGTCAGTTGACAGTGTTTTATCATCACTCTGGTTGGGTTTAGGTAAATCTTTCAGAACTTTGTCGTTTTCGTCGCGCACGACGGGTTTTAAGGTTTCATCAAAACCAACGGTGAATTGGCGTGAGCCGAAACCCAGTGTCAGCGAGCCGTTGATATCAAGCCCTAAATCCGGTGCCAGGCGGTCTTCCAGTTCGGCCATTGTCAGTCCGCGATTTTCAGCGACCATGTTGATTTTGTCGCTGGCATGTTCTTGTAATGCAACGAATTTAATCTTTTGCGCAATACCATTAAGCAACATCAGCGCAATATCGCTACCGATATTGGCTAGCACATCCAAACCATAAACAGCTCTTTTATGCTGGGATTCACCCGGCCAGGCGCGGATGAGCGGGGTTAGTTTACGCGCGGTGTCGTCATTGCCTAAAATCCCCAGCGAGGTAAATGCCCAATTTTCTTTTGCGGGTGCGCCAGCTTCCGTCCATGCGGTATACAGATCCCAGCCAAAGTCAGCCAGTGATTCGCGGGTGAAGGTTTCTTTGATGATCGCCAGCCCAGCGTAGGGGGTAATGTCGCGAGGAAAGCTCAACATTGTGCCGAGGTGGCGCATAGCGTCATCTGGCAGAGGCAGGTTGTTACTTTTAAGCCGTGGTCTGCGCCATAAGCTGAACTGATAAAAGCCGGGCAGTGGGGCGATTTTAGCGGGATATTCTTCCAGCGGGTCGCTATCAAATAATGTTGCCAGCGCAGCTAAAACATCAGGTTGATTATACCATTGGGCGATTTCCTCAATCGTTTCTCGCTGGTTTAATTTCACCAGCAGGCGGAGTGCCTGGCGGGCACAATCACGATCTTTTCCTTGTTTGCCCAGTGCCACAGGAAGTAGCCCGGCGGTTGCATGGCGTGGGAAGTTAACCAGCCATTTTCGGGCATCTTCAGCAGACATTTTTTTCTGTAATCGCTGCGCCATCGGTAATGCTAATTCGCTGACGCCCAGGAAAAGGGTGAATATCCACAACTGTTGTGGCTTACGTTGCAGACATTTCATAAACGCAGGAATGGCCGCGTCACCAAAAATCGCCAGAATTTCTCTCTCGCCGGAGAATTGCTCTTCATTAATTATTTGATTGAGAAAATAAATAGCATGCTGAGTGGGTAGGAAGCAGAGCGCGTACAACTGCCAGTGTCTGCTTCCTTTGTTATGGTATTGCGCAAACTCTGCTTTCAGCGCGGGGAAATCGAAACGTAACAGGGCATCAACTGCGCTTTGTGGCATTATTTTTTTTTCGTATTGTTCTTCTCCGGTTCTGCGCCATTCCTTAAACCCCAGTCGCCAAAGGATTTGCTGTTCTGGCGTTAAAGGGATGAAAGACGTTTCCCAGCTTTCCTTTTCAATTAGTGGCAGATCGGTAAATAATGTTTGCTGTGATGCCTGAAATTTCGCGATTTCACTGAATCTGGATATGTCAGTATGACTGATTAACTCTGTAATTCCTGGTGTGATATCAGTGACGGCAGGAACTGGAAGCACCGGTAAATCAAATACGGGTATTGCATTCTTTTTCTTATTTATTACCCACGGTGGAGCGGTAAACAGCTCCGGCAACATATCCGCAGTGGCATATTCACATTCATCAGTCACAGGTTGCGGACGACATTCAGATAATATGCCTGCCGCTTTAGCATTAACCCAGGGAATAACGTCACATACCAACTCTGGCGTGGCGGTAATCAGTTTGACAAGTGCGTTACGCCACTGTGCATCTTCATGTATTGCCAGTAAAGTTGCATAAGCGGCAATAGCCGCAGCGGGATGTTTTTGGCAGGCTTTGCTTAAGTATTCCAGGTGCTTTTTCTTGCCAATTACACCAAGGATCAGAATTTGAATCGCATCCGGGTGATTCGTTTTCCATAACCATTTGACAAGATCTTCAGTCTCGCTGATGCGCTCGAAGAGATAAGTGGGATTGTCAGAATGGTCTTCCGTTAACTCAAGAAGTATCCGGCTTACACCGCATATCCCATGATTTGCCAGCAACATTGCCAGGTAAGCGCGAAAATCACGATACAACGGTGGGAAGTCGTATTTTTCCGCTGTGCTCAGAGCTGCATTATCGGTTACCACCAGTCTTAACCAGGTCATTGCCGGAACGTTTTGATCTACATAACGTAGCGCCATAGCATTGGCGATATCCGGTCGTTCAGGGATCAGTAGCGCCGCAAAAGGTTGCCGTGCCGGGGAGAGCGAGGGAATGGCGGCAAGTACTTTATCTACACAGCGTTGCCACTCATCTTCTGAAGCGAGTGAAAGATAATGGCATAGACGCTGATGCCAGTCTGGTCGAGATTCAATTTCGAGATCAGGAGCAATATCTGTTGTCACATTTACTTCATACTCTCTTGATAATTCATTAGATATTGCAATTAGTTGCAAAGACAGGATGGCGATCTCAACAGTAGTTTCCAGACCACGGTGAACGACTAAGTCATCAACAAGTTCATCTGCAAAATAAGAGTGCCAGAAGCGCCAGAGCAATGCGGCATCGGATTGCAAGCTCCCTGAGTTTTGGTTTTGCTGGATTCGCATTTGTAACTCAGCAAATGCCTGCTGCCAGTTTTCAGGATAAGAAGTGTACCGTTTATAGGGAAGATACATATTGGTGTTATCTGCGATGCGCTTCCATATTTCACCATCTTTATACAGGTAACCGATTTCTCTCGGCCTGCGGCGATGAGGAAAAGCAAATCGATTAATATCGTCAGTTACCGGAATCGTCGCATCATCAGCAAGCCAGGGGCATTTATTCTTATTTACAGGAGGAGTTTCAACTTCAGGAGTGACTCTGGCTTTGGTGGCTGCCGGGAGATTCACATTTGCCGAAGCGTCTTCCACATAGCCTTTTTTCGTTTTCTCCGCAATCAGCTTCAGCTCCGCTTTTTCCGCTGCTGCAGCGTCCGCAAAGTTTTTTACCTGGCTTTGTCCGTTGGTGCCAACTTTGCCCCAACTGATATGCAGCACGTTGCCATGCGGCTCCACCATCCAGAATTTATGTGATTTTTCGTCCTGATAGATAAACTGTCTCATTCTGCATCCCTGTATTTTTATCCAGTCGAATACAGATGCTAACAGTATTTATGCAGGTTAGAGAGAGACGAAATCGCAAGAAAACAACTTTAGGAATTTATAAAGAAAAGGCGCTGTCGATGCAGCGCCTTGAAGGGGAATTATTTCACCTGATGACCCGGTTTAGCACCGGCATCCGGGCTTAACAGGAAGATATCTTTCCCGCCAGGACCGGCAGCCATCACCATGCCTTCGGAGATACCGAAGCGCATCTTACGCGGCGCCAGGTTAGCCACCATAATGGTGTGACGACCAATCAACGCTTGTGGGTCTGGATAAGCAGAACGAATGCCGGAGAAGACATTGCGTTTTTCACCGCCGAGATCCAGCGTCAGGCGCAGCAGCTTGTCAGAACCTTCAACAAACTCTGCGTTTTCGATCAGCGCCACGCGCAGGTCAACTTTGGCGAAGTCATCAAAGGTGATGGTTTCCTGAATCGGATCGTCTGCCAGCGGGCCAGTAACTGGCGCGGCGGTGGCTTTCACTTCTTCTTTGGATGCTTCCACCAGTGCTTCAACCTGCTTCATGTCGATGCGGTTATACAGTGCTTTGAACGGATTCACTTTATGCGCCAGCAGCGGTTGCTGGATACTATCCCAGGTCAGTTCCGTATTCAGGAATGCTTCTGCACGCTCGGTCAGTTTTGGCAGAACCGGCTTCAGATACGTCATCAGCACACGGAACAGGTTAATACCCATCGAGCAAATCGCCTGCAGGTCAGCATCGCGGCCTTCCTGTTTCGCCACCACCCACGGAGCCTGCTCGTCAACATAGCGGTTAGCCAGGTCAGCCAGCGCCATGATTTCGCGCACTGCTTTACCAAATTCGCGGCTTTCCCACGCTTCGCCAATCACTTCAGCGGCATCGGTAAAGGTTTTGTACAGCTCAGGGTCAGCCAGCTCGCTTGCCAGCACACCGTCAAAACGCTTGTTAATGAAGCCCGCGTTACGGGAGGCCAGGTTAACCACTTTGTTAACGATATCGGCATTCACACGCTGAACAAAATCTTCCAGGTTCAGGTCGATATCATCGATGCGTGAAGAGAGCTTCGCGGTGTAGTAGTAGCGCAGGCTGTCAGCGTCAAAGTGATTCAGCCAGGTGCTGGCTTTAATGAACGTGCCGCGAGATTTGGACATCTTCGCGCCGTTCACCGTCACATAGCCGTGAACAAACAGGTTGGTCGGCTTGCGGAAGTTGCTGCCTTCCAGCATGGCTGGCCAGAACAGGCTGTGGAAGTAAACGATATCTTTACCGATGAAGTGGTACAGCTCGGCGGTGGAATCTTTCTTCCAGTATTCATCGAAGCTGGTGGTATCGCCGCGCTTGTCGCACAGATTCTTGAAGGAACCCATGTAGCCAATCGGCGCATCCAGCCAGACATAGAAGTATTTACCCGGCGCGTTCGGAATTTCAAAACCGAAGTAAGGCGCGTCGCGGGAGATATCCCACTGTTGCAGACCGGATTCAAACCACTCCTGCATTTTGTTTGCCACCTGTTCCTGCAACGCGCCGCTGCGGGTCCATGCCTGCAACATTTCGCTGAAAGAGGGCAGATCAAAGAAGAAGTGTTCGGAATCACGCATTACCGGCGTAGCGCCAGAAACCACCGATTTCGGTTCAATCAGTTCAGTCGGGCTGTAAGTCGCACCGCATACTTCACAGTTATCGCCGTATTGATCTGGCGCTTTACATTTCGGGCAGGTGCCTTTCACAAAACGATCCGGCAGGAACATGCCTTTTTCCGGGTCGTACAACTGAGAGATAGTGCGGTTTTTAATAAAACCGTTCTCTTTCAGGCGAGTGTAAATAAGCTCCGACAACTGGCGGTTCTCTTCGCTGTGCGTTGAGTGATAGTTGTCATAGCTGATATTAAAGCCTGCGAAATCAGTCTGATGCTCCTGACTCATTTCGCCAATCATCTGCTCCGGGGAGATACCGAGTTGCTGAGCTTTCAGCATGATCGGCGTACCGTGCGCATCGTCGGCACAGATGAAGTTGACTTCGTGGCCGCGCATTCGCTGGTAACGGACCCAGACATCAGCCTGGATGTGCTCCAGCATATGGCCGAGGTGGATTGAGCCGTTAGCGTACGGCAGTGCGCACGTCACCAGAATTTTCTTCGCGACTTGAGTCATAGTAGGCATTACTTCTTAGTAGTGAAAAGGGGTTAGATAGTACCAAATGGGAAAATGTTAAGTAAGTACTTATCTATTTTCTTCAGGTAAACTATTTAGCTGATGGTTTATCTATATAAATAAGGAGTCGGGATGAACGAACAATCCCAGGCCAAATCACCAGAAGCCTTGCGCGCAATGGTCGCCGGGACACTGGCTAATTTTCAGCACCCAACCCTGAAGCATAACCTCACCACGCTGAAAGCATTGCATCATGTCGCCTGGATGGACGACACGCTGCATGTGGAACTGGTTATGCCGTTCGTCTGGCATAGCGCGTTCGAAGAGTTAAAAGAGCAATGTAGCGCCGAATTGCTGCGTATCACCGGGGCAAAAGCTATCGACTGGAAACTGTCGTATAGCATTGCCACGCTGAAACGCGTTAAAAATCAGCCGGGAATTAACGGCGTGAAGAACATTATCGCGGTCAGTTCCGGCAAAGGCGGCGTGGGTAAATCCTCCACGGCGGTAAACCTGGCGCTGGCGCTGGCGGCGGAAGGAGCGAAAGTCGGCATTCTGGATGCCGACATTTATGGCCCGTCGATCCCAACCATGCTGGGGGCAGAAAATCAGCGTCCGACCTCGCCGGACGGCACTCACATGGCGCCGATTATGTCTCATGGTCTGGCAACCAACTCGATTGGTTATCTGGTCACTGACGACAACGCGATGGTGTGGCGCGGCCCGATGGCCAGCAAGGCGCTGATGCAAATGTTGCAAGAAACCTTATGGCCCGATCTGGACTATCTGGTGCTTGATATGCCGCCAGGCACCGGTGATATTCAATTGACACTGGCGCAGAATATTCCAGTGACCGGTGCTGTAGTGGTCACTACGCCGCAAGACATCGCATTGATTGATGCGAAAAAAGGCATTGTAATGTTCGAGAAAGTCGAAGTGCCGGTACTGGGCATTGTCGAGAACATGAGCGTGCATATCTGTAGTAATTGTGGTCACCACGAGCCGATTTTTGGCACCGGTGGTGCAGAGAAACTGGCTGAGAAATATCACACGCAGTTGCTGGGTCAGATGCCGTTGCACATTAGCCTGCGTGAAGACCTCGACAAAGGCACACCGACCGTTATCAGCCGTCCGGAGAGCGAATTTACCGCTATCTATCGTCAACTGGCTGACCGCGTTGCTGCCCAGCTCTACTGGCAGGGAGAAGTTATTCCTGGCGAGATCTCCTTCCGCGCAGTCTAACGCGTATTAACCTTTCTGGGTACACTTCATACACCGCAGCAATGTTACATTGATGCGGTGTATTTATTTTTGCAGCTATAATGAACAGCTTTTTTAATGCTGCGAATATTCTGCGGATCTTCGTCCGAAACTGAACAAAGTAGATTGATCGTGCAGGCAATGCCCATTTACCATCCTTCGTGGCTGTGTAGTGGATGTACAGCTATAGTTTGTTATGCACTCAATCTATCCAGGCATAACCTTTACTACAGGGATAACGTTCAATGAATAAGTATTGGCTGTCAGGAATTATTTTTCTCGCCTATGGATTGGCGTCTCCCGCGTTTTCATCAGATACCGCCACATTAACTATCAATGGCAGGATCAGCCCCCCGACATGCAGTATGGATATTGTTAATAGCCAGCCCCAACAGCATTGCGGTCAGGTATTGCAAAGCGTTGATTCCCGCCATCGGATTTCTTCACCGGTAAAAGGCGTCACGACAGAGCTGGTTGCTGCGGGTAATGGGAACAAACGGCAAATCGTTTTAAATCGCTACGATTAAATCTGGCAATATCGGGGTTAAAGAGTTTAGAAAGCTGAAATCATTCATGTGAATGATTTCAGCTTTTTTATTGATATTAAAAATGACAGCTACAGTAATTCGTATTAATTAATAGATTTGATAAATATTTAATACCATTAGCTATTTGTTGCGTTTATATTGCAATAGTTAATTTGCTTTAAATCAATAAAACAATATGTTTACATTGCGGTAACTTTTGAAGCGTGAGAAATTTGTTCCCAGGAGATACAGACTCTTAACAACCAAAAATAAATTCTATTAAGGAACATGTTATGAAACGTTCAATTATTGCTGCCGCTGTCTTTTCTTCTTTTTTCATGAGTGCTGAGGTATTTGCTGCTGATGTTGATACCGGGACTTTAACCATTAAAGGGAATATTGCAGAGTCCCCATGTAAATTCGAGGCAGGTGGTGATTCAGTAAGTATTAATATGCCGACTGTACCAACTACTGTCTTTGATGGTAAATCTAAATATTCTACCTATGATGATGCGGTCGGTGTAACCAGTAGCATGTTAAAAATTAGCTGTCCGAAAGAGGTTGCTGGTGTAAAACTTTCGTTGATTACCAACGATAAAATAACCGGCAACGATAAAGCTATAGCCAGTAGTAACGATACCGTGGGCTACTATCTCTATTTAGGTGATAACAGCGATGTCCTGGATGTTTCTGCACCTTTTAATATTGAAAATTATAAAACAGCGGATGGTCAATATGCGATCCCGTTTAAAGCGAAATATCTGAAACTGACAGAAAACTCAGTGCAATCAGGTGATGTAGTATCTTCTTTAGTTATGCGTGTAGCCCAGGATTAATAATTAAATAAATTTTCAAGTTTCTCCAGGTAATAGACATGGCCGCTATCCCCATGGCGGCCTTTTAATTTAAAGAGGAATTAAGATGAAAGGATTATTACCCTTGCTCATCTCTTCGATGGTTTTTCCTGCACATGCCGGAGTTGTTATCTACGGGACACGTATTATTTACCCGGCAGAAAAAAAAGAAGTGATGGTACAGTTGATGAATCAGGGTGATCGCTCTTCGCTGCTTCAGGCGTGGATTGATGATGGTGATACTTCACTCCCACCAGAAAAAATCCAGGTTCCTTTTATGTTAACGCCACCAGTGGCAAAAATAGGGGCAAATTCCGGGCAGCAAGTAAAAATTAAAATCATGCCGAATAAACTGCCCACTAATAAAGAGAGTATTTTTTATCTGAATATTCTGGATATTCCACCAAATAGTCCAGAACAAGAAGGCAAGAATGCACTGAAGTTTGCGATGCAAAACAGAATTAAATTGTTTTATCGACCGGCGGGTATCCCACCGGTAAACAAAGCAATATTTAAAAAATTGCTGGTGAATCGCAGTGGTAATCATTTGGTGATAAAAAATGACTCAGCGAATTGGGTAACGATTTCTGATGTAAAAGCCAATAATGTCAAAGTTAATTATGAAACTATCATGATTGCACCATTAGAAAGTCAGAGTGTTAACGTAAAAAATAATAATGCAAATAGCTGGCATCTGACCATTATTGATGATCGTGGCAACTATATTAGTGACAAAATTTAATTGCAGGAGCTGCCTATGTTGAGAATGACCCCACTTGCATCAGCAATCGTTGCGTTATTGCTCGGCATTGAAGCTTATGCGGCTGAAGAAACCTTTGATACCCATTTTATGATGGGGGGAATGAAAGACCAACAGGTTGCTCATATTCGTCTGGATGATAATCAACCTTTGCCTGGCCAATATGAAATCGATATTTATGTTAATAAACAATGGCGCGGTAAATATGAAATTAGCGTTAAAGATAATCCGCAAGAAACGTGTTTATCGAGGGATATTATCAAACGGTTAGGTATTAATACCGATAACTTTGCCAGCGACAAGCAATGTTTAACATTAGAGCAACTTGTTCAGGGGGGGAGTTATGCCTGGGATATCGGCGTTTTTCGTCTCGATTTCAGTGTTCCGCAAGCCTGGGTGGAAGAGCTGGAAAGTGGCTATGTTCCACCGGAAAACTGGGAACGGGGAATTAATGCGGTTTACACCTCTTATTATGTGAGTCAGTATTACAGCGACTATAAAGCGTCGGGAAATAGCAAAAGTACCTATGTACGTTTTAACAGCGGGTTAAATTTTCTGGGGTGGCAACTGCATTCTGATGCCAGTTTTAGCAAAACAGATAACAATACAGCAACTGTCTTGAATGATAAAATTAAAGAGATACCGAATGGTATGACATATCCCATTCTTCGTTCTTCCTGA
>NZ_PTSR01000139.1:0-461 GCF_002965345.1 Escherichia sp. MOD1-EC5950 | reverse complement strand
AAAAAACCAAAAACAAAACAAAAAACAGATAAAAAGATCGTCGTTTTTGCCAACACCAATATTGCATCCCGCACAGGATTTTTTGTTCATATTTGGATATTCATCAAAAAACAGATCATATTTTTCACACAAAAAATGAATTTAAAATCACAAAAAATATTAAAGTGCGAAATTAAATGAACAGAAAAAAATATATGCACTATCATCTGTGACTTAATAACGTAATCAATAAACACAAAAACTGTAAATGATTTGTTATTGCATTGATTTTTTAATGGTCTGGATGTGAAACAAAAGTGGAAAGGAAGGAGAGATTCAGAACCAGAGGCTGGTTATAATAAAATGGAAATTGCAAATACGGATGTGAAGAGAAATGAAGAAAGAGCAGATACTGTCTTTTATTCAGGAGATAAACACGCCATGCAGAACGACTGATATTTCTTCACATTTTGACATGAGCA
>NZ_PTSR01000138.1:0-477 GCF_002965345.1 Escherichia sp. MOD1-EC5950 | reverse complement strand
CTGGACCGGGAGGTTCATAAAATGGAAGACCGACAGTATGGACAGTGATTTTGTATCCGCAGACAGACTGATGCGTGTGCTCAGTAACGGGGAGTTTGAACCGTATCTCCAGCCGGTGGTTTCTGCATCCGACCTTGTATCTTGAACTGGTAGCTGATTAGCTATCAGCTACATGAAACGGGAGAAGCTTGTATCCGACCTGAAGACATCGATCTTTCGACGTAGCTTAAGCCTCCCGTTTCACCTTTCACGTCACTCAAAATCCGAACGGTAACCAGAAGCTCTGACTTCGTATGTACAAGGCTGGAATGACGTGTTGGCTCAGGTGAAAGGAGATTTTCGATGTGTACTTTCGGTATTGATGTCAGTAAAAATAAAATCGATGTCTGTCTGCTTACTGGTAAGCGGCTCGCCAGAACCGTATTGATATTTACTGAGAGCTCAGATCAACTTTCCAGGGCAACAGATCGCGTACCC
>NZ_PTSR01000137.1:0-489 GCF_002965345.1 Escherichia sp. MOD1-EC5950 | reverse complement strand
CAGTACTTCATCAAATGCGAGGAGGAGCTACACAAGGTAGCGCCAGTGCGTTCCGCAGCGTTACGCCGGGAACTGAAAGCCCGTATCACCGTTGCCAGCTACTTTAAGCCGATGTGCGCCGCGCTGGAGGCGTACCGGGCTGAACTGGGTAAAAACACTCTACAGCACCACTACACCACGGAAGCCAATATGCTGGCGCGTATCGTGCTGGGTGGCATGACTGCAAAACAGTGGGCGCAGGCGAACGGCATCACAGGCGAACCACGCGACCACATGAGCACGTTGCAGCTTGAGCACCTTTCTTACCTTGAGCAGAGCAATATCACGCTGATTGAGTTAGGCCTGGACTACCACCAGCGGAAAGCTGAATTAATTCGTCTTTCGCAGCGTTGGTTAGCCCGTCGCATGGAGGAAAACAGCCATGTGTAACGCTCTGACCGTTACAAAAAGAGAAAGCGCCCCGTTGCCGGAGCGCCTTTGTGAACGAAT
>NZ_PTSR01000136.1:0-507 GCF_002965345.1 Escherichia sp. MOD1-EC5950 | reverse complement strand
GTGGCCCGCTTCCCTTCCGGCAGGCGTCAGCCTGCCAGGGGTTTTCGCGCGGGCTGACAGGCGGCCTCCACCGCCTGTCCTGTATCACCTGTGTCTGCTGCCCTGAAGGATGTAGTGACCGCCCAGGAAAACAGCCTGCTGATTCGCCACAAAATCGCAGATTTCATCAACAATCTGCGCAGTGGTGAGCGGTTTCTGCCCCATTTCACGACGCCGCGCATTAATCACGGCCCTGTAATTACGCAGAATTTCGCGGGTTTCTGTGCTGATATTCATTACATCGTCTCCCCGTCCAGCGCCTGTAACACAACGTCCATTGCTTTGCGTTCCTCCCTGACGAATGCGTCACCGTCGCCCCCGTTCTCACTCCCGACGGCATACAGGCGCTTCATTTCACTGCCTGCCAGCGCTATCACTTTTTCCAGCATCACCGCCGGGACTGTCACCTGACGGCTGGCGCGCTTTTCTTCCATCAGTTCACGAACAACGTCGTGAACAACGCTGACA
>NZ_PTSR01000135.1:0-508 GCF_002965345.1 Escherichia sp. MOD1-EC5950 | reverse complement strand
CCACTGAAAGAATTAAATAATCCAGAGCATGACAGTTACGCAATTAGTGAAAAGAGTCACGGCAGAGAAGAAATCCGTCTTCACATTGTTTGCGATGTCCCTGATGAACTTATTTATTTCACGTTTGAATAGAGAGGGCTGAAGAAATTATGCGTGGCAGTCTCCTTTCGGTCAATAATAGCAGAGCAAAAGAAAGAGCCAGAAATGACGGTCAGATATTATATCAGTTCTGCTGATTTAACCGCAGAGAAGTTCGCCACAGCGATCCGAAATCACTGGCACGTGGAGAATAAGCTGCACTGGCGTCTGGACGTGGTAATGAATGAAGACGACTGCAAAATAAGAAGAGGAAATGCAGCAGAATTATTTTCAGGGATACGGCACATCGCTATTAATATTTTGACGAATGATAAGGTATTCAAGGCAGGGTTAAGACGTAAGATGCGAAAAGCAGCCATGGACAGAAACTACCTGGCGTCAGTCCTTGCGGGGAGCGGGCTTTCGTAAT
>NZ_PTSR01000134.1:0-510 GCF_002965345.1 Escherichia sp. MOD1-EC5950 | reverse complement strand
GGATACCGGGAAAAATGGTCTGTGGGAGATTAAAGGTGTTCCGGTCGATATTTTCTCAACCCGCAGTCAGCAAATCCGGGAAGCGGTCGGGGATGATGCATCGGCTAAATCCCGCAGTGTGGCTGCGCTGGATACCCGTCGCGCCAAACAGAAAGAGCCGGACAGAGAAGAGCTGCTGACAGAGTGGCATGAGCGTATTGACCGGACAGGATTCAGTTACCGGGCATTGCGGGAGAAAGCAGCAGAACGGGAAAAGGCTGTTTTGCCAGGAGAAGGCGAAGGGTATTCTCAGCGGGAGAAATTGTCTTCATCCACTTCTGACCAGCGTGAAGGTGTGACCGTACCGTCAGTGATGCGGGATGCTGTGTCACAGGCTATTTCCCTGCTGAGTGACCGCAGGGCACAGTTTACCTACTCCGATGTCCTGAGCAGGACGCTGGCACTGGTGGAGGCTGAACCGGGCAGTATTGCCATGGCCCGTGCCGGGATTGAGCAGGCCATCAGCAGCGG
>NZ_PTSR01000133.1:0-511 GCF_002965345.1 Escherichia sp. MOD1-EC5950 | reverse complement strand
CTGCCGGACGGTGGCGGTTACATGATGCCGGATGGCGACCGTTTCCACATGGTGAACGGTGCAAACTGGTTTGACCGCACGGTCAGCGCCGATGCCGCAGGCATCATTCTGACTTCCCTTGTGATTAACCGCCAGTTGTGGCTGTACCACGACAGCGGGGATGCAGGACTGACCCAGCTTTACCGGATGCGCGATGCGCAGTTGTGGCGTCACATCGAATTTCACCCCGAATGTAACGCGATTTACGCGGCACTGGACTGATTAACGGACGGGGCGGCAATGCCGCCCCTGTAAAGGAGACGAGAACATGTACTGTACTGTTAAAGAAATTATCCGCGAAGTGCTGGATACAGACGTGCCGGACAGTGAATACGTTTTTGCCGTGGTGCTGACCCGTGGGGATGTGCGTCACATAGCCCAGGACTGGAGTCTGACAGACGATGAGCTGGAAACCGTCATGCAGCGGCTGGACGATGCCTTTGAGCATGGTGCGGATGTCAGCGTTGTTCAC
>NZ_PTSR01000132.1:0-512 GCF_002965345.1 Escherichia sp. MOD1-EC5950 | reverse complement strand
ATGTTTACGGCCACCCGGGCCATCCGCGCACTGAGTGCGGACCTGGCGGTCGGGAAAACATCCACCGGGGACAGTCTGCTGGGCAGTACGGGAACGTACGGCGTGTCGCTGAGCCGGAACAACAGCATGAAGCCGGGCAATCTGGGGTATACCCCGGTGTTCAGCGGCATTGCGAACGGGCCGTCGAGGGTGACGCTGACACAGAACGGGCGGTTGCTGCATTCGGAGATGGTGCCGGCAGGTCCGTTCTCCATCACGGATGTGCCGCTGTATACCAGTGGTGATGTGACCATGAAAATCACCGGTGAAGACGGGCGCGAGCAGATACAGAACTTCCCGTTGTCGGTGATGGCCGGGCAGTTAAGTCCGGGGCAGCACGAGTTCAGTGTGGCAGCCGGTTTGCCTGACGATGACAGTGACCTGAAAGGCGGTGTGTTTGCGGCGTCATACGGTTACGGTCTGGACGGGCTGACGCTGCGCACCGGCGGGGTGTTTAACCAGGACTGGCAGGG
>NZ_PTSR01000131.1:0-520 GCF_002965345.1 Escherichia sp. MOD1-EC5950 | reverse complement strand
ACGCATAAACGCACAGGAGCAGTTGCGGCAGATGGAGAAAGAACTGGTGATTGACAGAGAGAAGACGCTCTGATGGAAAACAAAGAGTGTTCCTGTAAGGATGATGTACGGAATCCCGGTGCCTTGCCTTTGTTGTCTCTGGCACCATTACAACGTGACATTATCAAAATTGTGGCATTTCTGGCGATGGCAGGTGACCACATTGCCACAGCATTTCATGTGGGGAGTCCCTGGCTTAACCTGACCGGGCGGTGCGCATTCCCGCTTTTCGCACTGATGGCGGGCTGTAACCTGGCGGGGCGGCAGATACGACAGGCTGCCGTAAATCGCCTGTGGCTGATGGCAGTGCTGGCGCAACCCGTGTTCTGGCTGGCATTTCGGGGTACAGGAAATCAGTGGTGGGAGCTGAACATTCTGTTCTGCTTTGCTGTGGTGATGCAGGCGGTCTGTTTCTGGCAACGCCCTGATGCCATAAAAGGTGCCATAACCGGAACCATGCTGGCACTGTATCTGCCGTTCA
>NZ_PTSR01000130.1:0-527 GCF_002965345.1 Escherichia sp. MOD1-EC5950 | reverse complement strand
CAGTACCGAACCGCTGACCGAGACAGAACCACTGGTTCCGCCGGACTGCGAGTGGTTCAGGGCACCACTCAGATAAGCCCGGTCACCACTGTACGACGCGTTCAGATAACTGCTGGCACCGCCATCACTGTCACGACCACCGCCCAGACCATAACTGAAACGGTCATTCAGCGAGCCGGACACGCCGGTGCTGACGCCCGTACCACCGCCTTTGCTGGTGCTCACCGACGTACTGCTGCTGTAACGACGGTCAAACAGTGTGAACGGTACCGACACTGACGCCGATGCAGACCAGTTGTTTTCCCCCCGGGTGTTCCGTGAACCGGACCAGCCCAGGTTAAGACTGACACCCTTAATCTGTGTGCTCAGGGTGCCGGTAATCCCCGTATCCTTACCGTTGTCATCGCTGTACCGGTAACGCCCGGTCGTGGATGCGGGGTAATAGCTCCTCTGCCAGCCGGACACCGACAGACTGAACAGTCCACCCACCGGCTGACTGACACCGGCATTCCATTCATCCTTCGTCC
>NZ_PTSR01000012.1:0-132876 GCF_002965345.1 Escherichia sp. MOD1-EC5950 | reverse complement strand
TGGGGTATCGCCAAGCGGTAAGGCACCGGTTTTTGATACCGGCATTCCCTGGTTCGAATCCAGGTACCCCAGCCATCGAAGAAATAATCTGGCTACGTAGCTCAGTTGGTTAGAGCACATCACTCATAATGATGGGGTCACAGGTTCGAATCCCGTCGTAGCCACCAAATTCTGAATGTGTCGAACAGGTTCGGCAAGTTCAAAAAAATTTGTTGGGGTATCGCCAAGCGGTAAGGCACCGGATTCTGATTCCGGCATTCCGAGGTTCGAATCCTCGTACCCCAGCCAATTTATTCAAGACGCTTACATCGTAAGTGCACCCTGTTGGGGTATCGCCAAGCGGTAAGGCACCGGATTCTGATTCCGGCATTCCGAGGTTCGAATCCTCGTACCCCAGCCAATTTATTCAAGACGCTTACATCGTAAGTGCACCCTGTTGGGGTATCGCCAAGCGGTAAGGCACCGGATTCTGATTCCGGCATTCCGAGGTTCGAATCCTCGTACCCCAGCCACATTAAAAAAGCTCGCTTCGGCGGGCTTTTTGCTTTTCTGCGTTTATTCAATATCGAATGCGATGTTGGCACGCCTTACCCTACGAAGTCGGATGCGACGCTGCCGCGTCTTATCCGACCTACGGTTGGCATGCATCCGGCAATGTTGTGAGGCTACAACCCTAACGCATATTTCAGCGCCTGACGTTTCAAGACGCCAGCACGTTCCGCCGCCATCAAACCAAGATTACGTACAAAACGCAGTGGCGGCAGATTATTGCTGAATCCGGCATAAAACAGATCCATACCGCTTTGCATAATGAAGTTATCCGCCATGCGACGCATCTGGTAACGCTTGAGGATTGGATAACTGGCCCACGCTTCGCCATGACTGCGCGCGCTCACCAGAACGTCAATCAGAGCATCAACATCGCGATAACCAAGATTCACGCCCTGCCCCGCCAGCGGATGAATGGTGTGCGCCGCATCGCCCACCAGTGCCAGACCTGGCTGAACATATTGCAATGCATGACGACGCGTCAGTGGAAACGCCCCCGCAGCAAGCGGCGTCACATAACCGAGACGCGACGGGAAATGTTTCGCGATTTCCGCCTGTAACTGCGCCATATTCATATTCTGTAACTGGCGAATGCGCGCCGGAGAGTCATACCACACCAGCGACGCCCAGTGATCAAACAACGGCAGGAAAGCACGCGGCCCGTCAGGTGTAAACTGCTGCCAGGTGCTGTCGCCAGGATCATTCTCGCACCGCACGCTAATCAACATACACGACTGCGCATACTGCCAGGCATGAACGCCAATTCCCGCCATCTGCCGCACCTGTGAATTTGCCCCATCGGCACCAATCACCAGCTTCGCGCGGATCACTTCTCCGCCCTTCAGCTCCAGCTCCTGAAGATCATTATCGCGATGCAACGCAATCAGCGAGGCCGGTACACGTAGCGTCACGTTCGGATGCGTCTCCAGTGCCTGCCACAACGCCTGTTGCAGAACGGTGTTTTCTACCATATAGCCAAGCAACGGTAGCTTAAGTTCAGCGGCGTCAAACACCACATGCGCCGTTTCCCACTCCCACGTTTCCAGTCTGCGATAAGGATGGCAACGCATAGCCTGTACCGCATCCCAGACACCTGAACCTTTAAGCAATGATACCGACGCAGCGCTAATCGCTGAAATACGCACGTCAGGCTGGCTGTCCTCTACAAACGGCGCAGGTTCAGCGTGTTCAATAACCGTTACCGAAAATCCGTGCTGCGCCAGTCCCAGCGCCAGTGCGCCGCCGACCATTCCTCCGCCGACAATGGCAATTTCCGTTGGTTGATTTGTCATGGTCAATCATCCTGTTAGCAATATGCTTTAAGTTTACAGGATTTTTACCCCCAAGGGCTGATAACGCTCATACTGGTCACAACGGCAGCAAAGCATTACACTATGCGCCCTGCATTCCTGGCTACTATTTCGCAAGAGCAAGTCGATGACCAAAAAACTCCATATTAAAACCTGGGGCTGTCAGATGAACGAGTACGATTCATCGAAGATGGCCGATCTGCTGGATGCCACCCACGGCTATCAACTGACCGACGTGGCGGAAGAAGCGGATGTGCTGCTGCTGAACACCTGCTCAATCCGCGAGAAGGCTCAGGAAAAAGTCTTCCATCAGTTGGGTCGCTGGAAACTGTTAAAAGAGAAGAATCCGGACCTGATTATCGGTGTTGGCGGCTGCGTGGCTTCGCAGGAAGGCGACCACATTCGTCAACGCGCCCACTACGTCGATATTATTTTTGGGCCGCAAACGCTGCACCGTCTGCCGGAGATGATCAACTCCGTGCGCGGAAACCGCAGCCCGGTCGTAGATATCAGCTTCCCGGAAATCGAGAAGTTTGACCGTCTGCCAGAACCGCGCGCCGAAGGACCAACCGCGTTTGTCTCCATCATGGAAGGTTGCAATAAATATTGTACCTACTGCGTGGTGCCTTACACCCGTGGTGAAGAGGTAAGCCGTCCATCCGACGATATTCTGTTTGAGATTGCCCAGCTTGCCGCTCAGGGCGTGCGTGAAGTCAATCTGCTCGGTCAGAACGTGAACGCCTGGCGCGGTGAGAACTACGACGGCACCACCGGCTCGTTTGCCGATCTGCTGCGTCTGGTTGCCGCTATCGACGGGATCGATCGTATTCGCTTTACCACCAGCCATCCGATCGAATTTACCGACGATATCATCGAGGTTTATCGCGATACGCCAGAACTGGTGAGCTTCCTGCACCTGCCGGTACAGAGCGGTTCCGATCGCATCCTCAACCTGATGGGCCGTACCCACACGGCGCTGGAATACAAGGCGATCATCCGTAAATTGCGTGCGGCGCGTCCGGATATTCAGATCAGTTCTGACTTCATCGTTGGCTTCCCTGGCGAAACCACCGAAGACTTTGAGAAAACCATGAAGCTGATTGCCGACGTCAATTTCGACATGAGCTATAGCTTCATCTTCTCCGCACGTCCGGGTACACCAGCCGCCGATATGGTTGATGATGTTCCGGAAGAAGAGAAGAAGCAGCGTCTGTATATTCTGCAAGAACGTATCAATCAGCAAGCGATGGCATGGAGCCGCCGGATGCTCGGCACCACCCAGCGTATTCTGGTGGAAGGTACTTCGCGTAAGAACATCATGGAACTTTCCGGGCGTACCGAAAATAACCGCGTGGTCAATTTCGAAGGCACGCCGGATATGATCGGTAAATTCGTCGATGTGGAAATTACCGACGTTTACCCGAACTCCCTGCGCGGTAAAGTGGTACGTACCGAAGAGGAAATGGGTCTGCGCGTGGCAGAGGCTCCGGAATCAGTGATTGCCCGTACCCGCAAAGAAAACGACCTTGGCGTGGGTTATTATCAGCCGTAATTCTCAGGCCCGCCGTTCCGGTGGGCCTTGTTTTTTCTCTCTTTATCCCCATTTTTATCGCAATGCTTGCGCCTTTTTCCTGTGGCGTGAATAATTTCCTTATAGGCCGGTGAATGTTCAGCTTCCGGCGGCATACAAATAAGAGGAACGGTTTGAACATAGACACTCGCGAAATCACCCTGGAGCCAGCAGACAACGCGCGTCTGTTGAGCCTGTGCGGCCCGTTTGATGACAACATCAAGCAACTCGAACGCCGTCTCGGCATCGAAATCAATCGCCGCGATAACCACTTTAAACTGACCGGTCGTCCGATTTGCGTCACTGCCGCGGCAGACATTCTGCGCAGCCTGTATGTCGATACTGCCCCAATGCGCGGTCAGATCCAGGATATCGAACCGGAGCAGATCCACCTTGCGATTAAAGAAGCGCGAGTGCTGGAACAAAGTGCGGAAAGCGTGCCAGAGTACGGCAAAGCGGTCAATATCAAGACCAAACGCGGGGTCATTAAACCACGCACACCGAACCAGGCGCAGTACATCGCCCATATTCTTGACCATGACATCACCTTCGGCGTGGGTCCGGCGGGTACGGGTAAAACCTACCTGGCTGTGGCTGCGGCGGTTGATGCGCTGGAACGTCAGGAAATCCGTCGTATTCTGCTGACCCGTCCGGCAGTAGAAGCTGGTGAAAAATTAGGTTTTCTGCCCGGCGATTTAAGCCAGAAAGTAGACCCGTATCTGCGCCCGCTATACGACGCGCTGTTCGAAATGCTTGGCTTTGAAAAAGTCGAGAAACTGATTGAGCGCAACGTTATTGAAGTCGCGCCGCTGGCCTATATGCGTGGTCGAACACTGAACGACGCATTTATCATTCTTGATGAGAGCCAGAACACCACCATCGAACAGATGAAGATGTTCCTGACCCGTATCGGTTTTAACTCAAAAGCGGTTATCACCGGCGACGTCACGCAGATCGACCTGCCGCGTAATACCAAATCGGGTCTGCGCCACGCCATCGAAGTGCTGGCCGATGTCGAAGAGATCAGCTTTAACTTCTTCCACAGCGAAGACGTTGTTCGTCACCCGGTAGTGGCGCGTATCGTTAACGCCTATGAAGCCTGGGAAGAAGCCGAACAAAAACGTAAAGCGGCGCTGGCGGCAGAGCGCAAGCGTGAAGAACAGGAACAAAAATGAGTCAGGTGATCCTCGATTTACAACTGGCCTGTGAAGATAATTCCGGGCTACCGGAAGAGAGCCAGTTTCAGACATGGCTGAATGCGGTGATCCCGCAGTTTCAGGAAGAATCAGAAGTGACTATTCGCCTGGTCGATACCGCCGAAAGCCACAGTCTGAATCTGACCTATCGCGGTAAAGATAAGCCGACCAACGTGCTTTCCTTCCCATTTGAAGTGCCGCCTGGCATGGAGATGTCGCTGCTGGGCGATCTGGTTATCTGCCGTCAGGTGGTTGAGAAAGAAGCGCAGGAACAAGGTAAACCACTGGAGGCGCACTGGGCGCATATGGTGGTGCACGGCAGTCTGCATTTGTTAGGTTACGATCACATCGAAGATGACGAAGCAGAAGAGATGGAAGCCCTCGAAACAGAGATTATGCTTGCTCTGGGCTATGAGGATCCGTACATTGCCGAGAAAGAATAATTTGCCGGGCATTTGACTGGCAGACGTCCCCGCCGTTGGTAAGTAACGACGGTGTTTTGATTAACTAACATGAGAACCCATACGACGCCATGAGCGACGACAATTCACACAGTAGTGACACGATAAGCAACAAGAAGGGATTTTTCTCCCTGTTACTCAGCCAACTTTTCCACGGTGAACCGAAAAACCGTGACGAACTGCTGGCGCTGATCCGTGATTCCGGGCAGAACGACCTTATCGACGAAGATACGCGCGATATGCTCGAAGGGGTAATGGACATCGCAGACCAACGCGTTCGCGACATCATGATCCCGCGCTCCCAGATGATTACTCTGAAACGCAACCAGACGCTGGATGAATGCCTTGATGTCATCATCGAGTCTGCCCACTCGCGTTTCCCGGTGATCAGCGAGGATAAAGATCACATTGAAGGGATTCTGATGGCGAAAGACTTGCTGCCGTTTATGCGCAGCGATGCTGAAGCCTTCAGCATGGACAAAGTGTTACGTCAGGCGGTTGTCGTTCCTGAAAGTAAGCGCGTAGACCGGATGCTGAAAGAGTTTCGCTCTCAGCGATACCACATGGCGATCGTCATTGACGAATTCGGCGGTGTTTCCGGTCTGGTGACCATTGAAGACATCCTGGAACTGATTGTTGGTGAGATTGAAGACGAGTATGACGAAGAAGATGATATCGACTTCCGTCAACTTAGCCGTCACACCTGGACCGTGCGTGCGCTGGCTTCCATCGAAGATTTCAACGAAGCGTTCGGCACCCACTTTAGCGATGAAGAGGTCGATACCATCGGTGGTCTGGTGATGCAGGCGTTTGGGCATCTTCCGGCGCGTGGCGAAACCATCGACATCGACGGTTACCAGTTCAAAGTGGCGATGGCCGACAGTCGGCGTATTATTCAGGTTCATGTCAAAATCCCGGATGACTCACCCCAGCCGAAGCTGGATGAATAAAACCGAAACTGGATAGATAACTACATGGCTTTTGCCTCATTACTTGAACGCCAGCGCATTCGCCTGCTGCTGGCGTTATTATTCGGTGCCTGCGGAACGCTGGCCTTCTCCCCTTATGACGTCTGGCCTGCGGCGATTGTTTCGCTGATGGGGCTTCAGGCTCTGACCTTTAACCGCCGCCCACTTCAGTCTGCCGCTATCGGCTTCTGCTGGGGATTTGGCCTGTTTGGCACCGGTATTAACTGGGTATATGTCAGCATCGCGACCTTTGGCGGGATGCCAGGCCCGGTAAACATCTTCCTGGTGGTGCTGCTGGCGGCGTATCTTTCGCTGTATACCGGGCTGTTTGCTGGTGTTCTGGCGCGGCTGTGGCCGAAAACCACCTGGCTGCGCGTGACGATTGCCGCCCCTGCCCTCTGGCAAGTCACCGAGTTTCTGCGCGGTTGGGTGCTAACTGGCTTTCCGTGGTTGCAGTTCGGCTATAGCCAGATTGACGGGCCGTTAAAAGGGCTGGCACCGATAATGGGCGTGGAAGCCATTAACTTCCTGCTGATGATGGTTAGTGGCCTGCTGGCGCTGGCGCTGGTCAAACGCAACTGGCGTCCACTGGTGGTGGCCGTTGTGCTGTTTGCACTCCCCTTCCCTCTGCGTTACATCCAGTGGTTTACCCCGCAACCGGAGAAAACCATTCAGGTTTCAATGGTTCAGGGTGATATTCCACAATCACTGAAGTGGGATGAAAGCCAGCTTCTTAATACGCTGAAGATTTACTACAACGCGACAGCACCGCTGATGGGTAAATCGTCATTGATTATCTGGCCAGAGTCAGCAATTACCGATCTGGAAATGAATCAGCAACCGTTCCTCAAAGAGCTGGATGGCGTGCTGCGCGAAAAAGGTAGCTCGCTGATCACCGGGATTGTCGACGCGCGCCTCAATAAGCTGAACCGATACGATACCTACAACACCATCATCACGCTGGGTAAAGGTGCACCTTACAGCTATGAATCGACCAATCGCTATAACAAAAACCATCTGGTGCCGTTTGGCGAGTTTGTCCCGCTGGAGTCGATTCTGCGTCCGTTAGCGCCGTTCTTTGATCTGCCGATGTCGTCATTCAGCCGCGGGCCTTATATCCAGCCGCCGCTGTCCGTGAATGGTATTCAGCTTACCGCAGCCATTTGCTACGAGATCATTCTTGGCGAGCAGGTGCGCGATAACTTCCGTCCGGATACCGACTATCTGCTGACTATCTCCAACGATGCATGGTTTGGTAAGTCTATTGGCCCGTGGCAGCACTTCCAGATGGCGCGAATGCGTGCGCTGGAACTGGCGCGCCCGCTGCTGCGTAGCACCAACAACGGCATTACGGCGGTGATTGGCCCACAGGGTGAGGTTCAGGCGATGATCCCGCAATTCACCCGCGAAGTATTAACCACTAACGTGACGCCGACTACCGGACTCACACCGTACGCACGTACCGGCAACTGGCCGCTGTGGGTGCTGACGGCACTGTTTGGTTTTGCCTCTGTGTTGATGAGTCTCCGTCAGCGACGTAAATAATCCCTTCTAATTGTGCCGGAATACATTACGTATTTCGGCACGCTCACCGGATGCGGCGTCAATGCGTTATCCGGATGACAAAATTCCCCTATCCAACTTTGGCACATCTATTGCTTTGTTATACAAGGCAAACCTTGAACCGGTGTCGGTACAACCAGGTTGCACCATAGCAATCCACCGATAGCACCAAAAGAGTGCATTTTGAGAATTTTGCTTCGGAATGGTGCGGTGCATCTCGCAAAAACAAACAATAAAACATCAATATCTTTACATTTATACAAACTAAATGTTACCTAACAAGCACAACACTGCACAATAAAGTTGCAGATGATAACAACACAAACACTCACAACGGGTATCCATGCGTTCTTAACGCAGAAGATAAAGGAGTTGGATATGCAATTACGTAAATCTGCCACAGCAATCCTGGCCCTGGCGCTTTCCGCAGGTCTGGCACAGGCAGAAGACACTGCCCCGACTGCAGGCAGTACGCTGGACAAAATCGCCAAAAACGGCGTGATTGTCGTCGGTCACCGCGAATCTTCGGTGCCTTTCTCTTATTACGACAACCAGCAAAAAGTGGTGGGTTACTCTCAGGATTATTCCAACGCCATTGTCGAGGCAGTGAAAAAGAAACTCAACAAACCGGATCTGCAGGTGAAACTGATCCCGATCACCTCACAAAACCGTATTCCGCTGCTGCAAAACGGCACTTTCGATTTTGAATGTGGTTCTACCACCAACAACCTCGAACGCCAGAAACAAGCGGCTTTCTCTGACACCATTTTCGTGGTCGGTACGCGCCTGCTGACCAAAAAAGGCGGCGATGTTAAAGATTTTGCTGATCTGAAAGACAAAGCCGTAGTAGTCACTTCCGGCACCACTTCTGAAGTTCTGCTCAACAAACTGAATGAAGATCAGAAGATGAATATGCGCATCATCAGCGCCAAAGACCATGGTGACTCTTTCCGCACGCTGGAAAGCGGTCGTGCCGTTGCCTTTATGATGGATGACGCCCTGCTGGCCGGTGAACGTGCGAAAGCGAAGAAGCCTGATAACTGGGAAATCGTCGGCAAACCGCAGTCTCAGGAAGCTTACGGCTGCATGCTGCGCAAAGATGATCCGCAATTCAAAAAGCTGATGGATGACACCATCGCCCAGGTGCAGACCTCCGGTGAAGCGGAAAAATGGTTTGATAAGTGGTTCAAAAACCCCATTCCACCGAAAAACCTGAACATGAATTTCGAGTTGTCGGACGAAATGAAAGCACTGTTCAAAGAACCTAATGACAAAGCACTGAACTAATTACAAGAACCAGGGGCGGAAAGTTCAGCCCTCTCGATTGTTACGTAGCACGGACAGACTATACGCCTGATGGTCGTTCCCCATCGGGCCTGAAAACCGCAATACGCTGGGTAACAATCTTCGAGGGTAGCAGTTAACGCTGCTACCCTTTTTTTTCTGGAGTAGATTTATGTCTATAGACTGGAACTGGGGTATTTTTTTACAACAAGCCCCGTTCGGCAACACCACCTATCTCGGCTGGATCTGGAGCGGCTTTCAGGTCACTATCGCTCTGTCGATCTGCGCCTGGATTATCGCTTTCCTCGTCGGCTCGTTATTCGGCATTTTACGTACCGTTCCAAACCGTTTTCTCTCCGGTCTGGGCACGTTGTATGTCGAACTGTTCCGCAACGTGCCACTGATTGTGCAATTCTTTACCTGGTATCTGGTGATCCCAGAACTACTGCCGGAAAAAATCGGCATGTGGTTTAAGGCGGAGCTGGATCCCAATATTCAGTTTTTCCTTTCTTCCATGCTCTGCCTGGGGCTGTTTACTGCCGCTCGTGTTTGCGAACAGGTACGCGCCGCGATCCAGTCGCTGCCACGAGGGCAGAAGAATGCCGCACTGGCGATGGGGCTGACGCTGCCGCAAGCCTACCGCTATGTTCTGTTACCTAACGCCTATCGTGTTATCGTCCCACCGATGACCTCTGAGATGATGAACCTGGTGAAAAACTCCGCCATCGCCTCAACCATTGGTCTGGTAGATATGGCAGCACAGGCCGGAAAATTGCTCGATTACTCCGCCCACGCCTGGGAATCGTTTACCGCCATCACGCTGGCGTATGTGCTGATTAACGCCGTTATTATGCTGGTGATGACGCTGGTCGAACGTAAAGTTCGCCTGCCCGGCAACATGGGAGGCAAATAATGTACGAGTTTGACTGGAGTTCAATCGTTCCTTCCCTGCCGTATCTGCTGGATGGGCTGGTGATCACCCTGAAAATCACCATCACGGCAGTCGTGATTGGTATTTTGTGGGGCACGATGCTGGCGGTAATGCGCCTGTCCAGCTTTGCACCCGTGGCGTGGTTTGCCAAAGCCTACGTCAACGTGTTCCGTTCAATACCGTTAGTGATGGTTCTGTTGTGGTTTTACCTGATCGTGCCGGGTTTTCTGCAAAACGTGCTGGGATTATCACCCAAAACCGATATCCGCTTAATTTCTGCAATGGTGGCATTTTCGATGTTTGAAGCGGCCTACTATTCCGAGATTATCCGCGCCGGTATTCAAAGTATTTCTCGTGGTCAGTCGAGCGCTGCGCTGGCGTTAGGAATGACCCACTGGCAGTCGATGAAACTGATTATTCTGCCGCAGGCGTTCCGTGCGATGGTGCCGCTGCTGCTCACTCAGGGCATCGTCCTGTTTCAGGATACCTCGCTGGTGTATGTGTTATCTCTGGCCGATTTCTTCCGTACCGCCTCAACCATTGGTGAACGTGATGGTACGCAGGTGGAGATGATCCTGTTTGCCGGATTTGTTTATTTCATCATTAGCCTTAGCGCATCGTTGTTGGTCAGCTACTTGAAAAGAAGGACAGCATAATGATTACCCTGAAAAATGTTTCAAAATGGTATGGTCACTTTCAGGTGCTGACCGACTGCTCAACCGAAGTAAAAAAAGGCGAAGTGGTGGTGGTTTGCGGCCCGTCCGGCTCCGGTAAATCGACACTGATTAAAACCGTCAACGGCCTCGAACTGGTGCAGCAAGGTGAAATCACCGTTGATGGCATCGTGGTTAACGATAAGAAAACCGATCTGGCAAAGCTGCGTTCCCGCGTCGGAATGGTGTTCCAGCATTTTGAGTTGTTTCCCCATCTGTCGATTATCGAAAACCTGACCCTGGCGCAGGTAAAAGTGCTTAAACGCGATAAAGCGCCCGCCCGCGAAAAGGCCCTGAAACTGCTGGAACGCGTGGGACTTTCTGCGCATGCCAATAAGTTTCCGGCGCAGCTTTCCGGTGGTCAGCAGCAGCGTGTAGCGATTGCCCGCGCATTATGTATGGATCCTATTGCGATGCTGTTCGACGAACCGACATCGGCACTGGATCCGGAGATGATCAACGAAGTGCTGGATGTGATGGTGGAGCTGGCGAATGAAGGAATGACTATGATGGTGGTCACCCACGAAATGGGCTTTGCCCGTAAAGTAGCAAATCGGGTGATCTTTATGGATGAAGGTAAAATTGTCGAAGACTCGCCAAAAGACGCGTTCTTTGATGATCCGAAATCAGACCGCGCAAAAGACTTCCTCGCGAAAATACTGCACTAATAAGTCAGGCGCGCATACTCAAGTGCGCGCCATCTCACGCTTTATCGTTTCGCCTCTCGTATCTGTTACATCCCGGCGTTACCCTTGTCGCAAAGAAGCACACAACAAGGAGCAACAATGGCACTGCCAATTCTGTTAGATTGCGACCCAGGTCATGATGACGCTATCGCAATAGTTCTCGCCCTCGCCTCACCAGAGCTTGATGTCAAAGCCATCACATCCTCCGCCGGAAACCAGACGCCCGATAAAACATTACGTAATGTTCTGCGTATGCTGACCCTACTTAATCGCACCGATATTCCGGTGGCTGGTGGCGCAGTAAAACCGTTAATGCGTGACTTGATTATCGCGGACAATGTGCACGGCGAAAGCGGCCTGGACGGCCCGGCATTGCCGGAACCGGCGTTTGCGCCGCAAAATTGCACGGCGGTGGAGCTGATGGCGAAAACGCTGCGCGAAAGTGCTGAACCCGTCACGATAGTTTCCACCGGACCACAAACTAACGTTGCGTTGTTGCTCAACAGCCACCCGGAGCTGCATAACAAAATCGCTCAAATTGTGATTATGGGCGGCGCGATGGGACTCGGTAACTGGACGCCAGCGGCAGAATTTAATATTTACGTTGACCCGGAAGCGGCGGAAATTGTCTTCCAGTCAGGGATTCCGGTGGTGATGGCTGGTCTGGATGTCACCCACAAAGCGCAAATTCACGTTGAGGATACCGAGCGTTTCCGCGCTATTGGTAACCCTGTTTCAACCATCGTTGCCGAACTGCTGGATTTCTTCCTCGAATATCACAAAGACGAAAAATGGGGCTTTGTCGGCGCACCGTTGCATGATCCATGCACCATCGCCTGGCTGCTAAAACCTGAACTGTTTACCACCGTTGAACGCTGGGTTGGTGTCGAAACACAAGGGAAATATACTCAGGGTATGACGGTTGTTGATTATTACTATCTCACTGGTAATAAACCAAATACCACCATAATGGTCGATGTGGATCGTCAGGGCTTTGTTGATTTACTGGCCGATCGTCTGAAATTTTACGCTTAATACACGTCATTGATTAAGATCACCACGTGAAAATGGGGTGATCTTACTCTGACTCTCTCTTTTTCCTTCAAGATATAAATGCAATGGATAATGCAGAACTCGCCATTGGTATCGATCTCGGTACTACCAATAGTTTAATTGCCGTCTGGAAAGGCGGTGCCGCACAATTAATTCCAAATAAATTCGGTGAATATTTAACACCATCCATAATTAGCATGGATGAAAATAATCATATTCTGGTCGGAAAACCGGCTGTATCACGGCGCACTTCGCATCCGGATAAAACCGCAGCGTTATTTAAACGCGCAATGGGCAGTAATACCAACTGGCGGTTAGGCAGCGACACATTTAACGCGCCAGAACTATCCTCTTTGGTATTACGCTCATTAAAAGAAGATGCCGAAGAATTTCTGCAACGTCCGATTAAAGATGTGGTGATCTCCGTTCCGGCTTATTTCAGCGATGAACAACGCAAGCATACCCGTTTAGCAGCGGAGTTAGCCGGGTTAAATGCAGTACGCTTAATTAATGAACCCACAGCAGCCGCGATGGCGTATGGCCTGCATACGCAACAAAACACCCGCTCGCTGGTTTTTGATCTCGGAGGCGGCACGTTTGACGTCACGGTGCTCGAATACGCCACGCCGGTGATTGAAGTTCACGCCTCCGCTGGCGACAACTTCCTTGGTGGCGAAGATTTTACTCATATGCTGGTGGATGAAGTGTTAAAACGCGCCGCAGTGGCTAAAAACACGCTCAACGAAAGTGAACTGGCGGCGCTGTATGTCTGTGTAGAAGCGGCAAAATGTGGCAATCAATTACCGCTGCACATTCACTGGCAGTACCAGGAAGAAACGCGGGAGTGCGAATTTTACGAGAACGAACTGGAAGATTTGTGGTTACCGCTACTCAACCGCTTGCGTGTGCCTATCGAACAGGCATTGCGCGATGCACGTTTGAAACCGAGTCAAATCGACAGTCTGGTGCTGGTTGGTGGCGCTTCGCAAATGCCATTAGTACAGCGAATTGCGGTACGTCTGTTTGGCAAGTTGCCGTATCAAAGCTACGATCCGAGCACCATTGTCGCATTGGGCGCAGCAATCCAGGCCGCCTGCCGCTTACGCAGTGAAGATATTGAAGAAGTGATCCTCACCGATATCTGCCCTTACTCTTTGGGCGTAGAAGTAAACCGTCAGGGGGTTTCCGGCATTTTCTCACCGATTATTGAACGAAACACGACTGTACCTGTATCGCGTGTAGAAACTTACTCGACCATGCACCCGGAGCAGGATTCAATTACGGTTAATGTCTACCAGGGGGAAAACCACAAAGTTAAGAACAATATTCTGGTGGAGTCCTTCGATGTGCCGCTGAAAAAAACCGGCGCTTACCAGTCTATCGATATTCGTTTTAGCTATGATATCAACGGATTGCTTGAAGTTGACGTGCTTCTGGAAGATGGTAACGTTAAGTCCAGAGTGATTAATCACAGCCCGGTGACGTTAAATGCGCAGCAAATAGAAGAGAGTCGGGCGCGGTTATCGGCATTAAAAATTTATCCGCGCGATATGCTTATTAACCGAACTTTTAAAGCCAAACTGGAAGAGTTATGGGCACGAGCGCTGGGCGATGAAAGAGAAGAGATTGGCCGGGTGATTGCCGATTTTGATGCGGCATTGCAGTCAAACGACATAGCGCGCGTCGATGAAGTTCGTCGGCGGGCGAGCGATTATCTGGCCATTGAGATCCCTTAAGCACGGCTGCCGGATGCGGCGTAAACGCCTTATCCGGCCTACCCGTAGGTCGAATAAGATGCGTTAGCATCGCATCCGACATTGAAGGATAGGATGCGTTAGCCTCACATCTAACTGAACAACATCGCAATTTTGCCGAGTGCATAACCTATCACCAGCACCGTTAAGCTGATTTTGATAATGCTGATAATGCTCTGTGGTTTTTCAATCTCATCATTCTTCTCTTCATGTTTTTCAGGTATTGGCTCATCGACATCTTCATCCACCGGCTCCAGCTTCACTTTCGTCAACAGCATACGAGTGATAATCGCTTCTAACGGATGTGCTTCTCCGCATTCCAGCCGCGCCTTCAGGCGGGCCAGCTTCTCTTGTTTCGGAAACGCTTCCAGCACAACCTGTTCCGCTACCTGATACAGATTCAGTAACGGTGAATCTTGCTCTGTCTCGCTACCGACTTTTGATTTCCACCACGCCCATGCTTTGCGCTTATAAAACAGCGATTCAATAAATGATTGCCCTAAAGACGATAATTTACCGCTATGTAATATTTGCGCCCACAAAAGCCGTGTTCGGGCGCTCTCGCCTGGAACATATTTCAGCGGCTTACCTTGTGCATCAACCATGCTCTGCGCTTCGATAACCATCACTAACAGCGCGAAATAATCCGGGCAATGTTGCGCACTCCACTGCAACAACAAATTATCCGCTTGCGTCGATGAATGACTCTCCCAGTATGCACAGAGATCGGCAAGCAGGCTTTCCCCCTCGCCGCAGTACAACCGTTGTGCACACTGGTAATAACGGGCATCTTCGCTTTCTGGTTCTTCCGCTTGCCACTGTTGGGCTACAGGAATGAGTTCCGCCATACCTGTTTGCACCGAGCTGTACCAGCGCAACAGTTTGCGATGTAACTTCGCATCATCAGGAATGAACCACGGACCTTCCATCGCTAAAAACGCAGTAACATAGTCAGGATGGTAACGACAGCAGCGTTCCAGCGCGAAGTAATACTCAATAGTCTGGTTTTGTAACGCGACGGGGTATTCCAGAAGGCTAAGAAAATCGAAACAATCCCCAGCCTGAATAGCCTCAAGAAAAGCCTCCCGCTCTTCTTCATCCATTCCTTCGCTGTCACTAAATGAATGCCAGTTCAAACGCCCGGCCAGCAAAGAAGCGCAATTTAATGAAAGGTATCGCGCTTCTATGGCGATTGCGCACAGCGACCAGCGTAATTGATCCACCTCTTCCATATTGTAGTTATTTAATTGTTGAATAAATTTCTGCCAGGCGGAGGGCTGAAAACGTTCACTTTCTGAATTCAGTAATGCCCTGAATGTGCTCAGTGCTTCATGTTCAACTGCGGTGTTGCTCTTTTCATCAACTGATTCTTCTACAGGATTTACCGCCAGTCGCAGCGCCTCTTCATAGGCCTGACGTAATGCTTTAAACCCTTGCGGATCGGTTTCGGGATGACACAACGGTAAGCGAGCAAGATAAGCCTGACGGATAATATCAATTTGCGTTGTGCTTTCGATTTCGAGAATTTGCCAACATGTTTTCATAGGTCGCTCACATCCTTAAGCGTTGCCGGGCATTCAGGCTGAACAGTTAATGGCCGCCAGGGAAGCGTGGCATAGAAACGATCGCTTCCTGCCACCAATTCTTCAAACATTCGGCTTCCGGCACTATCGTATTTGTACAGGGTTAGCGCCTCGTGTAGCGAAGCGTTGTCTTCACACTGGGAGGATTGCCAGTAGAGACGCCCTAACGAATAGGCGGAAAAATAGTGCATCCAACTGTGATAGTAATAGTGTGCCCGAACATAAACGCGCGATTGCAGCCATAAACTTTCGTCTTCTGTCAGCCAATTATTGAGTACACCGACGCGCGACAAAAACCCCATCCGAACATAATCCCAGGCTTTGATTCCCCCTTCCCCACAGCACATAGCGGTTTGGGCAACGAATTGGGTATAAATCAACCCGCGTTCGGAGCCACCAGCAATTAATGCTTTCCACTCATCAGGGGAAGAGCGATGCCATGCCAGATATAAACCAGCTAAATTATTCGCGTGGCCATCATCAGTCATTTGGTAAATAGTCTGAATTAAATCATCACGATTATTTATTCCCCAGGATGATGAGAGATCAAATTCTTTTATTCCGGTATACATTTTTGGCGAGTCGTGTGCAGGCTTGCATCCCTGATTAAGAATTTCCATTGGCGTAGAAAGCGCAAATAGAAGGTGTTGTTCATCCTTATCCATTTATTAACAATCCTTTAAGTACATTAACTGACTACTTTTTTATTAATGATGAGTATAAACTTGACGCTTTCAAAATAAAAAGAAAATCGAAGCATTGATAAATGAACAAAAAAATATATTTTATATTCACAATATTTATAGTTGCGGCAATCACTTGTATTAGCCAACCTAAGAAAACGACCTTGCGCGATAAAGCTATGGCGAATTATGTCTTTGATTATTTAAGCGCACCGGGCAGCCTTCCGTTTACCACGGCAGCAACGGAACTTTCCGCCATTCATGGTCACTCAACATCGCAATATCGCCTTGGCGAATTTTATCTTCATGGTAGTAATGGTAAACCGCTGGATTATGCAATGGCGAGGTACTGGTATGAGCAATCGGCGGAACAGGAAAATCCGCGCGCGCAGAGCAAACTAGGGTGGATCTACCTGAAAGGGCTGGGAGTCAAACCCGATACCCGTAAAGCAATTCTCTGGTATAAAGAAGCCGCTAAACAAGGGTATGTTCATGCACAATACACATTGGGTTTGATCTACAGAAACGGCACAGGCATAAACGTCAATAATTATGAAGCCCGCAAATGGTTGAAACTGGCAGCGGAACAACATTATAAAAATGCGGAAGAATTACTTGCAGAGCTTCCCGCACATTAAGATTTTTATCAGCCAACTAAATGGAGAATGCAACGGGTAAATACAGGATGGTCTGGAAGTTAAAAACATTACCCCTGTCAATGGCATATAAAAAGGATTCCAGTTCTTTTTCGTCTATTATCCCGGCATTTTCCTCCTGCAACCACCGCACTCTTTCTGCTAATAACACGACATACTCGAAAGATAAATAGGCAGCATTCATGGTTATCCTGCACAGCAACCAGCGTAACTTATCAATCTATTCCATTGAGCAATGATTTAATTGATGAATGAATCGCTGCCAGGTGGACTGCTTAAATCGTTCCTCATCCGAGGATAATAATGCGCGAAATGCCAGCAAAATTTCATGTTCTGCAATTTCAGTGTATTAAGAACATGCATTAGCAGCCAATTTGCCGGGGCGCATTCTCGACGATACAGCCCCCCCCTAAATATGAAGAAGCGGTTGACTGGTAAAGGCTGTCGATCTCCGACAAGCTCTCAACTTGTACCGTAAAGTTCAGTCATCCGCTACAAGAGATGTCAGTAAAGAAATCCGTGAGATTGAAAATTTACTGTAGAGATAAAAACAGATAAGGGTCGGACGATTTTCATTCGACCCAAATTATCTTTATTACTGTGCGAAATCAGACTATTACGGCTCGAACGGGCGTCTCTGGAACTGGTCGTGACCGCATTTCGGGCATAGCGTCAGCACTTCCGGCGTGTAGATTGGGAGATGAAAATGACATTTCTCGCAGACCAGATTCCCCAGCCCTACCACTTCTCCGCTGTGGTAAACCCCGTGATGGTTGAGATCCTGGAAAACTTCGCGCCACTCAAGCTGCGTTTTATCGGTGATATCCGCCAGCTCCTGCCACAAGCTTTCTTTAATCACCCGCATAAAAACACTGTCAGATTCTTCTTTCAGACTCTCTTCATAGCTCATAGCGAACTCTTCCAGGTCACGTCTGACGGCGCGTGTCAGTTCATCGACCTCGGTTCGCGTTAACTCCCCTGTTTTTATTACGCGCTCGCGCGCCTGTTCTACCAGCGCGTCGATATCACGCTCGCCATTGCGCAGGCGTTCGCTCAGTGACGCGACCAGTTCACGGTAATATTGAGCAACCTTGTTCATCGTTTCATCTCCCGGGTCGTTAACTGACTATAATAATAGACGTTCTTTGTTCCTTACTTTGCTAATACGCCCACAAACTCTGTAAATTAATGTATGAATAATCCGGGCATCATTTCAACGTCGAGTGCGCGAAAGGCTGTTTTGACGCGGACGTTTGGGCTATGCTATGCGGATCTGAAAAACCACCTCAACGCTACATTTGTAGCCGTATTGAAAACAGGACCACTGGCTGCCATGCAAGAGCAATACCGCCCGGAAGAGATAGAATCCAAAGTACAGCTTCACTGGGATGAGAAGCGCACATTTGAAGTAACCGAAGACGAGAGCAAAGAGAAGTATTACTGCCTGTCTATGCTTCCCTATCCTTCTGGTCGACTACACATGGGCCACGTTCGTAACTACACCATTGGTGACGTGATCGCCCGCTACCAGCGTATGCTGGGCAAAAACGTTCTTCAGCCGATCGGCTGGGATGCGTTTGGTCTGCCTGCGGAAGGCGCAGCGGTGAAAAACAACACCGCGCCAGCACCGTGGACGTATGACAACATCGCGTACATGAAAAACCAGCTCAAAATGCTGGGCTTTGGTTATGACTGGAGCCGCGAGCTGGCGACCTGTACGCCAGAATACTACCGTTGGGAACAGAAATTCTTCACCGAGCTGTATAAAAAAGGCCTGGTATATAAGAAGACTTCTGCGGTCAACTGGTGCCCGAACGACCAGACCGTACTGGCGAACGAGCAGGTTATCGACGGCTGCTGCTGGCGTTGTGATACCAAAGTTGAACGTAAAGAGATCCCGCAGTGGTTTATCAAAATCACCGCTTACGCTGACGAGCTGCTTAACGATCTGGATAAACTGGATCACTGGCCAGACACTGTTAAAACCATGCAGCGTAACTGGATCGGTCGTTCCGAAGGCGTGGAAATCACCTTCAACGTTAACGACTATGACAACACACTGACCGTTTACACTACCCGCCCTGACACCTTTATGGGTTGTACCTACCTGGCGGTAGCGGCAGGTCACCCGCTGGCACAGAAGGCAGCGGAAAATAATCCTGAACTGGCGGCCTTTATTGATGAATGCCGTAACACCAAAGTTGCCGAAGCTGAAATGGCGACAATGGAGAAAAAAGGCGTCGATACCGGCTTTAAAGCTGTTCATCCATTAACTGGCGAAGAAATTCCGGTTTGGGCGGCAAACTTCGTATTGATGGAGTACGGCACTGGCGCAGTCATGGCCGTTCCGGGTCACGACCAGCGCGATTACGAATTTGCCTCTAAATATGGTCTGAACATCAAGCCGGTTATCCTGGCGGCTGACGGTTCTGAACCGGATCTCTCCCAGCAGGCGCTGACGGAAAAAGGCGTGCTGTTCAACTCTGGCGAGTTCAACGGTCTTGACCATGAAGCGGCCTTTAACGCCATTGCCGACAAACTGACGGCAATGGGCGTTGGCGAGCGTAAAGTTAACTATCGCCTGCGTGACTGGGGTGTTTCCCGTCAACGTTACTGGGGTGCGCCAATCCCAATGGTTACGCTGGAAGACGGTACTGTAATGCCAACTCCGGATGACCAACTGCCGGTGATCCTACCGGAAGATGTGGTGATGGACGGCATTACCAGCCCAATCAAAGCAGATCCTGAGTGGGCGAAAACCACTGTTAACGGTATGCCAGCACTGCGTGAAACCGACACCTTCGACACCTTTATGGAGTCCTCCTGGTACTATGCGCGCTACACTTGCCCGGAGTACAAAGAAGGTATGCTGGATTCCAAAGCAGCTAACTACTGGCTGCCGGTAGATATCTACATTGGTGGTATCGAACACGCCATCATGCACCTGCTCTACTTCCGCTTCTTCCATAAACTAATGCGTGATGCAGGTATGGTGAACTCTGACGAACCAGCGAAACAGTTGTTGTGTCAGGGCATGGTGCTGGCAGATGCTTTCTACTACGTTGGCGAAAACGGCGAGCGTAACTGGGTTTCTCCGGTTGATGCCATCGTTGAGCGTGACGAGAAAGGCCGTATCGTGAAAGCGAAAGACGCGGCAGGTCATGAGCTGGTGTATACCGGCATGAGCAAAATGTCCAAATCGAAGAATAACGGTATCGACCCACAGGTAATGGTTGAACGTTATGGTGCGGACACCGTTCGTCTGTTTATGATGTTCGCATCTCCGGCAGATATGACGCTCGAATGGCAGGAGTCCGGCGTTGAAGGGGCTAACCGCTTCCTGAAACGTGTCTGGAAACTGGTTTACGAGCACACTGCAAAAGGTGATGTTGCGGCACTGAACGTCGATGCACTGACTGAAGATCAGAAAGCTCTGCGTCGCGATGTTCATAAAACTATCGCTAAAGTAACCGATGATATCGGCCGTCGTCAGACCTTCAACACCGCAATTGCGGCGATTATGGAGCTGATGAACAAGCTGGCGAAAGCGCCGACCGATAGCGAGCAGGATCGCGCGCTGATGCAGGAAGCTCTGCTGGCCGTTGTGCGTATGCTTAACCCGTTCACGCCGCACATCTGCTTCACCTTGTGGCAGGAGCTGAAAGGCGAAGGCGATATCGACAACGCGCCGTGGCCGGTTGCTGACGAAAAAGCGATGGTGGAAGATTCCACGCTGGTGGTTGTGCAGGTTAACGGTAAAGTCCGTGCCAAAATCACCGTTCCGGTGGATGCAACGGAAGAGCAGGTTCGCGAACGTGCTGGCCAGGAACATCTGGTGGCAAAATATCTTGATGGCGTTACCGTACGTAAAGTGATTTACGTACCGGGTAAACTCCTCAATCTGGTCGTTGGCTAAGCGCGGGAGGAAGCGTGCGATATCTGGCAACATTGTTGTTATCTCTGGCGGTGTTAATCACCGCCGGGTGTGGCTGGCATCTGCGTAACACCACGCAGATTCCTTCCACCATGAAAGTCATGATCCTGGACTCTGGCGACCCGAACGGGCCGTTAAGCCGTGCGGTGCGTAATCAGTTGCGTCTGAACGGTGTTGAGCTACTTGATAAAGAAACTACACGCAAGGATGTCCCATCTCTGCGTCTGGGGGCTGTATCAATCTCTCAGGATACCGCTTCAGTCTTCCGTAATGGTCAAACCGCTGAATATCAGATGGTGATGACTGTCAGCGCGTCAGTATTGATCCCTGGCCGTGACATCTACCCGATTAGCGCCAAAGTCTTCCGTTCGTTCTTCGATAACCCGCAAATGGCGTTAGCGAAAGATAATGAGCAGAGCATGATCATTCAAGAGATGTACGACCGTGCCGCCGAACAGCTTATTCGTAAGCTGCCAAGCATTCGCGCTGCGGATATCCGTTCCGACGAAGATACGTCGACAACAACGGATACTACAGCAACGCCTGCACGCGTCTCCACCACACTGGGTAACTGATGATTCGGTTGTACCCAGAACAACTCCGCGCGCAGCTCAATGAAGGGCTGCGCGCGGCGTATCTTTTACTTGGTAACGATCCCCTGTTGTTGCAGGAAAGCCAGGACGCTGTTCGTCAGGTGGCTGCAGCACAAGGATTCGAAGAACACCACACTTTCTCCATTGATCCCAACACGGACTGGAATGCGATTTTTTCGTTATGCCAGGCCATGAGCCTGTTCGCCAGTCGACAAACGCTGTTGCTGTTATTACCAGAAAATGGGCCAAATGCAGCGATCAATGAACAACTATTCACGCTCACCGGACTTCTGCATGACGATCTGCTGTTGATCATACGCGGCAATAAGTTAAGTAAAGCGCAGGAAAATGCCGCCTGGTTTACCGCACTTGCCAATCGAAGTGTGCAGGTAACCTGTCAGACGCCGGAACAGGCCCAGCTCCCTCGCTGGGTTGCCACGCGAGCCAAACAGCTCAACCTGGAACTGGATGACGCCGCAAATCAGGTACTCTGCTATTGTTATGAAGGTAACCTGTTGGCGCTGGCACAGGCACTGGAGCGATTGTCGTTACTCTGGCCTGACGGCAAACTGACGCTGCCACGCGTTGAGCAAGCGGTGAATGATGCCGCGCATTTCACCCCTTTTCATTGGGTTGATGCTTTGTTAATGGGCAAAAGCAAGCGCGCGTTGCATATTCTTCAGCAACTGCGTCTGGAAGGCAGCGAGCCGGTTATTTTGTTGCGCACGTTACAACGTGAACTGTTGTTACTGGTTAACCTGAAACGCCAGTCTGCCCATACGCCATTACGCGTGTTGTTTGATAAGCATCGCGTTTGGCAGAACCGCCGGGGCATGATGGGTGAGGCGTTAAATCGCCTAAGCCAGCCGCAGTTACGTCAGGCCGTGCAACTTCTGGCACGAACGGAACTCACCCTCAAACAAGATTACGGTCAGTCGGTGTGGGCAGAGCTGGAGGGGTTATCTCTTCTGTTAAGCCATAAACCACTGGCGGACGTATTTATCGATGGTTGATATGAAATCTTTACAGGCTCTGTTTGGCGGCACCTTTGATCCGGTGCACTATGGTCATCTTAAGCCCGTGGAAACACTGGCGAATTTGATTGGTCTGACGCGGGTTACTATCATCCCTAACAATGTTCCTCCGCATCGTCCGCAGCCGGAAGCGAACAGCGCACAGCGAAAACACATGCTTGAACTGGCGATTGCCGACAAGCCTCTGTTTACCCTGGATGAACGCGAGTTAAAGCGCAATGCCCCCTCTTACACTGCACAAACACTAAAAGAGTGGCGGCAAGAGCAAGGACCAGATGTGCCGCTGGCGTTTATTATCGGTCAGGATTCATTGCTGACCTTTCCGACCTGGTACGAATACGAAACTATTCTCGACAATGCACACTTGATTGTCTGTCGGCGTCCCGGTTATCTGCTTGAAATGGCGCAACCACAGTATCAACAGTGGTTGGAAGATCATTTGACGCATAACCCGGAAGATCTGCATCTTCAGTCTGCCGGTAAAATTTATCTTGCTGAAACGCCGTGGTTTAACATTTCTGCGACCATTATCCGCGAACGTTTGCAAAACGGTGAATCGTGTGAGGATTTGTTGCCGGAATCAGTATTGACCTACATTAACCAACAAGGCTTGTATCGCTGATACCTGTCATCACGGAGGGAATGATGCGACTATGGTTAATTCGTCATGGAGAAACGCAAGCGAATGTCGATGGTTTATATAGTGGTCATGCGCCAACGCCACTGACCGCGCGCGGTGTCGAGCAAGCGCAAAGCCTGCATACCCTGCTGCGTGATGTTCCCTTCGATATAGTTTTATGCAGTGAACTGGAACGTGCGCAGCATACCGCGCGGCTGGTTCTCAGCGATCGTCAGCTCTCCCTACACACCGTCCCTGAACTCAACGAAATGTTTTTTGGTGACTGGGAGATGCGGCACCATCGCGATTTGATGCAAGAAGATGCTGAAAATTACAGCGCGTGGTGCGATGACTGGCAGCATACCATCCCGACTAACGGTGAAGGGTTTCAGGCGTTTTCGCAACGCGTAGAGCGCTTTATCGCCGGGCTTAAGGAATATCAGCAATATAAAAATATATTAGTCGTCAGCCATCAGGGCGTGTTGAGCCTGTTAATTGCCCGTTTAATTGGCATGCCCGCCGGGGCAATGTGGCATTTTCGCATCGACCAGGGATGCTGGAGCGCCATTGATATCAACGAAACATTTGTAACCTTGCGTGTCCTCAATAGCCGTGCCATCGGGTTCGAGAGCGCATGACTTTTCTGTTTTTTTACGGGTAAGCCGCAACGACCATTGACAGCCCCGGGCAGGCTGATATTCTCCGCAGCCAGACTTTTTCCGCTAAACACGACTTTGTAGAAATTGTTTTACAAAAATGGCGATGCAATCTGCGGCGCGGGGTGGGATGATAGCCCACTTTCGAAGCCGATTCGGAGACAATTGTCCCGAAATCGCCTCTGGTTCAGGTATACTGACAGACCATTTTTATCTTTTTTGATTCACCCAGGGGGAAAACTTGCAGGGTAAAGCACTCCAGGATTTTGTTATCGACAAAATTGATGACCTCAAAGGTCAGGACATCATCGCCTTAGACGTTCAGGGCAAATCCAGCATCACCGACTGCATGATCATCTGTACGGGTACATCCAGCCGTCATGTCATGTCTATTGCCGACCATGTGGTGCAGGAGTCCCGTGCAGCGGGTCTGTTGCCGCTCGGCGTTGAAGGTGAAAACAGCGCTGACTGGATCGTCGTCGATCTGGGCGATGTGATTGTCCATGTTATGCAGGAAGAGAGCCGTCGCCTGTATGAGCTGGAAAAACTCTGGAGTTAATGTGTGAAGCTGCAACTTGTCGCCGTAGGAACGAAAATGCCGGACTGGGTACAAACCGGTTTTACCGAGTACCTGCGTCGTTTTCCAAAAGATATGCCTTTTGAGCTGATTGAAATACCGGCCGGAAAACGCGGCAAGAACGCGGACATCAAGCGCATACTCGACAAAGAGGGTGAGCAAATGCTGGCAGCCGCAGGTAAAAACCGCATTGTCACCCTCGATATTCCAGGCAAGCCCTGGGACACGCCGCAGTTAGCCGCTGAACTGGAACGCTGGAAACTCGATGGCCGCGACGTCAGCCTGCTTATTGGCGGGCCGGAAGGGTTATCGCCTGCCTGTAAAGCAGCAGCAGAACAAAGCTGGTCGCTTTCCGCGCTGACACTCCCCCATCCGCTGGTTCGCGTACTGGTTGCAGAAAGTCTGTACCGGGCGTGGAGCATCACCACCAACCATCCTTATCATCGTGAGTGATAAGAAAGCTTTGAGTAGAAAACGCAGCGGATGAAACTACAGAACTCTTTTCGCGACTATACGGCAGAGTCCGCGCTGTTTGTGCGCCGGGCGCTGGTCGCCTTTTTGGGGATTTTGCTGCTGACCGGCGTGCTTATCGCCAACCTGTATAATCTGCAAATTGTTCGTTTTACCGATTATCAGACCCGTTCTAATGAAAACCGCATCAAGCTGGTGCCTATCGCCCCCAGCCGCGGCATTATATACGACCGTAACGGCATCCCTCTGGCACTCAATCGCACTATCTATCAGATAGAGATGATGCCAGAGAAAGTCGATAACGTGCAGCAAACGCTGGATGCCCTGCGCAACGTGGTCGATCTGACCGATGACGATATTGCAGCCTTCAGAAAAGAGCGCGCACGTTCACACCGTTTTACCTCCATTCCGGTGAAAACTAATCTGACCGAAGTACAAGTTGCACGCTTTGCCGTCAATCAGTACCGTTTTCCGGGGGTGGAAGTGAAAGGCTATAAACGCCGTTACTATCCCTACGGCTCAGCACTGACGCATGTCATCGGTTACGTCTCGAAAATCAACGATAAAGATGTCGAACGCCTGAATAATGACGGCAAACTGGCCAACTATGCCGCGACGCATGACATTGGTAAGTTGGGAATTGAGCGTTATTACGAAGACGTGCTGCACGGTCAGACGGGTTATGAAGAAGTTGAAGTTAACAACCGTGGTCGCGTTATCCGTCAGTTAAAAGAAGTCCCACCGCAAGCCGGGCACGATATTTACCTGACGATTGATCTCAAACTCCAGCAGTATATTGAGACACTGCTGGCAGGCAGTCGTGCGGCTGTCGTGGTCACCGATCCGCGTACAGGTGGCGTTCTGGCGCTGGTTTCCACGCCAAGCTATGACCCGAACCTGTTTGTTGACGGCATCTCCAGCAAAGATTATTCCGCGTTGCTGAACGACCCGAACACACCGCTGGTGAACCGCGCCACGCAGGGGGTTTATCCGCCAGCCTCGACTGTTAAGCCGTATGTGGCTGTTTCTGCGCTTAGCGCGGGCGTCATTACCCGCAATACCAGCTTGTTCGACCCCGGCTGGTGGCAACTACCGGGTTCGGAAAAACGTTACCGTGACTGGAAAAAATGGGGGCATGGCCGCCTGAATGTCACGAGATCGCTGGAAGAATCTGCGGATACCTTCTTCTATCAGGTTGCCTACGATATGGGGATCGATCGCCTTTCCGAATGGATGGGTAAATTCGGTTACGGTCATTACACCGGTATCGATCTTGCTGAAGAACGTTCCGGTAACATGCCTACCCGCGAATGGAAACAGAAACGCTTTAAAAAACCGTGGTATCAGGGTGACACCATTCCGGTCGGTATCGGTCAGGGTTACTGGACTGCAACCCCTATCCAGATGAGTAAAGCACTGATGATCCTGATTAACGACGGTATCGTGAAGGTTCCACATTTGCTGATGAGCACCGCCGAAGATGGCAAACAAGTGCCGTGGGTGCCGCCACATGAACCGCCAGTTGGCGATATTCATTCAGGTTACTGGGAGCTGGCAAAAGATGGCATGTTCGGGGTTGCCAACCGCCCTAATGGCACGGCGCATAAATACTTTGCCAGCGCACCGTACAAAATTGCGGCGAAATCTGGTACGGCGCAGGTCTTCGGTCTGAAAGCGAACGAAACTTATAATGCGCACAAAATTGCCGAACGTCTGCGTGACCACAAACTGATGACCGCATTTGCACCGTATAACAATCCGCAAGTGGCTGTCGCTATGATTCTGGAAAACGGCGGCGCGGGCCCGGCGGTCGGTACGCTAATGCGCCAGATCCTCGACCACATTATGCTTGGCGATAACAACACCGATCTGCCTGCGGAAAATCCAGCGGTTACCGCAGCGGAGGACCATTAATCATGACGGATAATCCGAATAAAAAAACATTCTGGGATAAAGTCCATCTTGATCCCACAATGCTGCTGATCTTACTGGCATTGCTGGTCTACAGTGCTCTGGTAATCTGGAGCGCCAGCGGCCAGGATATCGGCATGATGGAGCGTAAAATTGGCCAAATCGCAATGGGTCTGGTCATTATGGTGGTCATGGCGCAAATCCCTCCGCGCGTCTATGAAGGCTGGGCACCCTATCTCTATATCATCTGTATTATTTTACTGGTGGCAGTAGATGCCTTTGGTGCCATATCCAAAGGCGCTCAACGCTGGCTGGATCTCGGTATCGTCCGTTTCCAGCCATCGGAAATCGCCAAAATAGCCGTACCGTTGATGGTAGCTCGTTTTATCAACCGTGACGTTTGTCCGCCATCGTTAAAAAATACCGCCATCGCGCTGGTGCTGATTTTTATGCCAACACTGCTGGTGGCAGCGCAGCCAGACCTGGGGACATCAATCCTCGTTGCGCTTTCCGGGTTGTTTGTGCTTTTCCTCTCTGGCCTTAGCTGGCGCTTGATTGGCGTTGCGGTGGTGCTGGTAGCAGCATTCATTCCAATTCTGTGGTTCTTCCTGATGCATGATTACCAGCGCCAGCGCGTAATGATGCTCCTTGACCCGGAATCAGACCCACTCGGCGCGGGCTATCACATTATTCAGTCTAAAATTGCTATTGGCTCCGGTGGATTACGCGGCAAAGGCTGGCTGCACGGCACTCAGTCACAGCTTGAATTTCTGCCCGAACGCCATACCGACTTTATCTTCGCGGTACTGGCGGAAGAACTGGGGTTAGTAGGCATTTTGATTCTGCTCGCCCTCTACATTCTGTTGATCATGCGCGGACTGTGGATAGCCGCCAGAGCGCAAACCACCTTTGGTCGCGTCATGGCTGGCGGTTTAATGCTGATATTATTCGTTTATGTCTTCGTAAATATTGGTATGGTAAGCGGTATTCTGCCGGTTGTAGGGGTTCCGCTCCCACTGGTCAGTTATGGAGGATCGGCGCTCATAGTGCTGATGGCTGGGTTCGGGATTGTTATGTCAATCCACACCCACAGGAAAATGTTGTCGAAAAGCGTGTAAGAGGTGTGCAATGCGTAAGCAGTGGCTCGGGATCTGCATCGCGGCAGGAATGCTCGCGGCATGTACAAGCGATGATGGTCAGCAACAGACGGTAAGTGTGCCGCAGCCTGCGGTATGTAACGGCCCAATAGTTGAGATTGGCGGGGCAGAACCGCGTTTCGAACCACTGAACGCGACGGCGAATCAGGATTACCAGCGCGATGGCAAAAGCTACAAAATCGTGCAGGATCCTTCTCGCTTTAGTCAGGCGGGCCTGGCTGCTATTTATGATGCCGAACCTGGCAGCAATCTGACGGCCTCAGGTGAAGCATTCGATCCGATGCAGCTAACAGCGGCGCACCCGACGTTGCCGATCCCCAGCTATGCGCGAATCACTAACCTGGCTAACGGTCGGATGATTGTGGTGCGCATTAACGATCGTGGTCCTTATGGCAATGATCGCGTAATTTCGCTTTCTCGCGCAGCAGCCGACCGTCTTAACACGTCGAACAACACCAAAGTTCGCATCGATCCCATTATTGTGGCGCAAGATGGTTCGCTGTCTGGTCCCGGTATGGCCTGCACCACCGTCGCCAAGCAAACTTACGCCCTGCCCGCACCACCTGATTTAAGCGGCGGAGCGGGAACAAGTTCAGTATCTGGCCCGCAGGGCGATATTCTTCCCGTCAGCAATTCGACGCTGAAAAGCGAAGATCCAACCGGAGCCCCGGTAACCAGCAGCGGCTTCCTCGGCGCGCCAACCACCCTGGCACCTGGCGTGCTGGAAGGCAGTGAACCGACGCCTGCACCACAGCCCGTGGTCACAGCACCGGCTACAACGTCAGCAATGGTGACACCACAAGCCGCGTCGCCAGCCTCCAGCGGTAACTTTATGGTGCAAGTTGGCGCCGTTAGCGATCAGGCGCGCGCGCAACAGTATCAGCAGCAGTTAGGACAGAAGTTCGGAGTACCCGGGCGTGTGACGCAAAACGGCGCAGTCTGGCGTATTCAACTTGGCCCATTTGCCAGCAAAGCCGAAGCCAGTGCTTTGCAGCAACGTTTACAAACCGAAGCCCAATTACAGTCATTTATTACCACCGCGCAGTAGCGTAAAGCAGGCATCTGAAATGTCAATTTCTGTAAATGACATTAACAAAGTCACGCGGAAAGTCAGATGCCTGGCGGTAGTGCATTTGCTATAGTAGGGCACTTTTTTAATTCCATCACGGATGTCGTAGTTCAGACCATGAATACCATTTTTTCCGCTCGTTTCATGCAGCGCCTGGCGCTCACCACGGCTCTTTGCACAGCCTTTATCTCTGCTGCACATGCCGATGACCTGAATATCAAAACTATGATCCCGGGTGTACCGCAGATCGACGCGGAGTCCTACATCCTGATCGACTATAACTCTGGCAAAGTGCTCGCTGAGCAAAATGCAGATGTCCGCCGCGACCCTGCCAGCCTGACAAAAATGATGACCAGCTACGTTATCGGTCAGGCGATGAAAGCAGGTAAATTTAAAGAAACGGATTTAGTGACCATCGGTAACGACGCCTGGGCTACCGGTAACCCGGTGTTCAAAGGTTCTTCACTGATGTTCCTCAAACCTGGTATGCAGGTGCCGGTTTCACAGCTGATCCGCGGTATCAACCTGCAATCCGGTAACGATGCTTGTGTGGCGATGGCAGACTTTGCCGCCGGTAGTCAGGATGCTTTTGTTGGCCTGATGAACAGCTACGTTAACGCGCTGGGTCTGAAAAATACCCACTTCCAGACTGTACATGGTCTGGACGCTGACGGTCAGTACAGCTCCGCACGTGATATGGCGCTGATCGGACAGGCGTTGATTCGTGATGTGCCAAATGAATACTCTATCTATAAAGAGAAAGAGTTCACCTTTAACGGTATTCGTCAGCTCAACCGTAACGGCCTGCTGTGGGATAACAGCCTGAATGTTGACGGTATCAAAACCGGTCACACTGACAAAGCAGGTTACAATCTTGTCGCTTCCGCGACAGAAGGTCAGATGCGTCTGATCTCCGCAGTCATGGGCGGGCGCACTTTCAAAGGCCGTGAAGCCGAAAGTAAAAAACTGCTGACCTGGGGATTCCGTTTCTTCGAAACCGTTAACCCGCTGAAAGTCGGCAAAGAATTTGCCTCTGAACCGGTATGGTTTGGTAATACTGACCGCGCTTCGTTAGGTGTCGATAAAGATGTTTACCTGACTATTCCGCGTGGCCGCATGAAAGATCTGAAAGCCAGTTACGTGCTGAACAACAGCGAACTGCATGCGCCGCTGCAGAAGAATCAGGTGGTCGGCACAATTAACTTCCAGCTTGACGGCAAAACCATTGAACAGCGTCCGCTGGTAGTGTTACAGGAAATTCCGGAAGGTAACTTCTTCGGTAAAATCATTGATTACATTAAATTAATGTTCCATCACTGGTTTGGCTAAAAATTGAACACTTGAAAGTGTAATTTCCGCCCCCATATACTAAACATCAGTAAAAACTCCCGCCTTCTGGCGGGAGTTGCTATTTAATTACGTTACGCCGGAGCTGACATGAAAACCAAACTTAACGAACTGCTTGAATTCCCTACTCCGTTTACCTACAAAGTAATGGGGCAGGCGTTACCTGAGCTGGTTGATCAGGTGGTTGAAGTGGTACAGCGCCATGCGCCAGGTGACTACACCCCAACGGTAAAACCAAGCAGCAAAGGCAACTACCACTCGGTATCTATCACTATCAACGCCACTCATATCGAGCAGGTTGAAACTCTGTATGAAGAGCTGGGCAAAATCGATATTGTCCGCATGGTACTGTAATTCGTTTCTCCGTTACCCGGCCCTGGTCGGGTAACTCCCCTCCCCCCGCTGTGATATACTTTTTCTCCTCTTTTACTCATTCTCCACGGAGATGCCGTTTTGTATCAGGATAAAATTCTTGTCCGCCAGCTCGGCCTTCAGCCCTATGAGCCTATTTCACAGGCTATGCATGAATTCACCGATACCCGCGATGAAAACACCCTGGATGAGATCTGGTTGGTAGAACATCCCCCTGTATTTACTCAGGGGCAGGCGGGGAAAGCAGAACATATCTTAATGCCGGGCGATATTCCGGTGATCCAAAGCGACCGTGGCGGTCAGGTGACTTATCACGGCCCAGGTCAGCAGGTGATGTACGTTCTGTTCAATCTTAAACGCCGCAAACTGGGCGTGCGTGAGCTGGTGACCTTACTCGAACAAACGGTCGTTAATACCCTGGCTGAACTGGATATTGAAGCGCATCCTCGTGCTGATGCCCCTGGGGTCTATGTCGGGGAAAAGAAAATTTGCTCACTCGGCTTACGTATTCGTCGCGGTTGTTCATTTCACGGTCTGGCATTAAACGTCAATATGGATCTTTCTCCATTTTTACGCATTAACCCTTGTGGCTATGCGGGAATGGAAATGGCTAAAATATCGCAATGGAAACCTGATGCGACAACCGATAATGTAGCACCGCGTTTGCTGGCAAATATTTTAATGCTGCTAAACAACCCTGTCGTAGAATACATCCCTGTTTAATGGCTCTCATAAATGGCCCAACTTACACTGGGTCATTGCTTTCCCGCCCACGTTTATGTCCTCTTTAGCCGTTGCTGGCCTCTGGAGAGATAGCCCTTTCCAACATTAAATGAAGAGCAAATTGATTTTGCTGTTCATTACAAACGATTCATCCGCCCCCCCCTACTTCACGGTGAATGATTGATGTTACCGATAACGCATTTTGAAAAAAGTATTGTTACAGCCAGTTCACAGCGTAGAACGATAAAATGGCACAATCCAACAACAATTTTACATTTTCGCGACCGCTTTGGCTGCTTTCAGGTTCGTTTCAATGATATACTGCCAGTCGTTAATTCAAAAATAGTTGATAATTACAACAATCTATTGAATTGAAACGCTTTCCTTCGTAATTCGCAACTGGAACACGCACGCTATGAGTAAACCCATTGTGATGGAACGCGGTGTTAAATACCGCGATGCCGATAAGATGGCCCTTATCCCGGTTAAAAACGTGGCAACAGAGCGCGAAGCCCTGCTGCGCAAGCCGGAATGGATGAAAATCAAGCTTCCAGCGGACTCTACACGTATCCAGGGCATCAAAGCCGCAATGCGCAAAAATGGCCTGCATTCTGTCTGCGAGGAAGCCTCCTGCCCTAACCTGGCGGAATGCTTCAACCACGGTACAGCAACGTTTATGATCCTCGGCGCTATTTGTACCCGCCGTTGCCCTTTCTGTGACGTTGCCCACGGTCGCCCGGTAGCTCCGGATGCCAATGAGCCGGTGAAACTGGCGCAGACCATTGCCGATATGGCACTGCGCTATGTGGTTATCACTTCCGTTGACCGCGATGACCTGCGCGATGGCGGTGCTCAGCATTTTGCAGATTGCATTACTGCCATCCGGGAAAAAAGCCCGGAAATCAAAATTGAAACTCTGGTGCCGGATTTCCGTGGTCGTATGGATCGCGCGCTGGATATTCTGACCGCCACACCGCCAGACGTGTTCAACCATAACCTGGAAAACGTACCACGTATTTACCGTCAGGTACGCCCGGGTGCAGATTACAACTGGTCGCTGAAACTGCTGGAACGCTTTAAAGAAGCGCATCCGGAAATCCCGACCAAATCTGGTCTGATGGTAGGTCTGGGTGAAACCAATGAAGAAATTATTGAAGTAATGCGCGATCTGCGTCGTCATGGCGTGACCATGTTAACGCTGGGGCAATATTTGCAGCCAAGCCGCCATCACCTGCCGGTTCAACGTTACGTTAGCCCGGATGAGTTCGACGAAATGAAAGCCGAAGCGCTGGCGATGGGCTTTACCCATGCTGCATGCGGTCCGTTTGTCCGCTCTTCTTACCACGCCGACTTGCAGGCGAAAGGGATGGAAGTTAAGTAATTCTGTAATAATTACTTACATCTGTCTGATAAAAAACCCGCTATCTGAAGCGGGTTTTTTTATCGAACAAGATATTGAGGGAGCGTCCTGCTCGCCACGTCACTCTTTATGAGAGAGCTTTTCAGCCTGAAGATCAACATCTGCGCTTTTCTTCGCCGCAGCATCGTCGTCATTCATCGCTTTCTTGAATCCCTTAATGGCCGCTCCAAGGTCTCCGCCCAGCGTACGTAACTTCTTAGTCCCAAACAGCAGAACGACCAGTGCCGCAACTACCAGCAGTTTGGTAATACTAATCTCACCCATAGATACCTTCTTGACATAAAACAGGCAGCAGAACGCGCCTTAAAAACCAGAGAATATTAACGGTCATTCGACGCGCGCACACAATAGCAATCTGTAACAAGGTGAATCAAGCACCGAGTAAAAAAACATCATAATAATTGCGGCGGCGCAAACCGTCGGTTGTTTAAGACGGGGAGTTGCGCGCGCACCTGACGCACACGTTCGGGCGTCACTTCCGCCATAATGAGTGCAGGCATTTCAGCCGCTGCGGCAATAGTGACACCAAAAGGATCAATGATACGGCTTTGCCCGATGTTTTTGTTACCACACTCCCCCGCCGCCACCATATAACAGGTGGTATCCAGAGCACGAGCGGTGAGTAAGGTTGACCAGTGATGCTCTTTCAGCGGTCCGCGAACCCAGGCAGCGGGAAGTACAAGGATTTCTGCTCCCTGTAAAGCCTGTGCCAACGCCAGCTCCGGGAAACGCAAATCATAGCAAGTCATCAGACCGACTTTCATCCCCTCCACGTCCAGCAGTGGAGCAACCATATCCCCGGCATCCACGTGACGCGATTCCTGAATGGAGAACGCATCATAAAGATGCAGTTTGGCATAACGTGCGATGATTTTTCCCGCCTGGAGGGCCACCAGCATATTCCACGCGCGCCCCGGCGTTGAAGGAACATGAATCGTCAGAATCGTCGTCATCATGTTACGTTTACTTTCTCGCAGTAAACGTCCGAGAAATTCACCTTCCAGCAACTGTGCTGATTTAACAGACAGATCGGGATCATGATCGTCTCGTGCCAGCAGGGCTTCCGGCAGGACAAACAAAGAGACATCGCTTTCCGCCGCCTGCGCCATCAACGAGGCGCAAATTTCAGCGTTCTTTTCCCATACAGATGTAACAGCAAACTGTCCTGCGGCAACCAGCATTACTACCTCCTGTCAGAGTCGTAAAATTCGCCAACGACGATTATTCGGCGTTACACTTATCACTCATACAAATCAAATAGCAGGATTTTGCAGTGTTACAACTCCTTTTAGCAGTTTTTATTGGCGGTGGTACGGGAAGCGTGGCGAGATGGCTGTTAAGTATGCGGTTTAACCCGCTGCATCAGGCTATTCCGTTGGGGACGCTGGCAGCAAACCTGATTGGGGCATTCATCATTGGAATGGGATTTGCCTGGTTTAGCCGGATGACGAACATTGATCCCGTGTGGAAAGTGCTAATCACTACCGGGTTTTGTGGCGGGCTGACGACTTTCTCTACATTTTCAGCAGAAGTGGTGTTTTTGTTGCAAGAAGGACGCTTTGGCTGGGCGTTACTGAACGTCTTCGTTAACCTGTTAGGTTCATTTGCCATGACCGCGCTGGCTTTCTGGCTTTTTTCGGCGTCAACAGCACATTAAAGGCAAAAAAAACCCGCTGATTAAGCGGGTTTTGAATTCTTGCTGACGTATCTTACAGAGCGATTACGTTTGCAGCAGAAGGGCCTTTGGCACCGTTAGTGATTTCGAACTCTACGCGCTGACCTTCAGCAAGAGTTTTAAAACCATTAGTCTGGATTGCAGAGAAGTGTACAAACACGTCTTTGCTGCCGTCTTCCGGAGTAATGAAACCGAATCCTTTGGACTCATTAAACCACTTAACGTTACCTTTAATCTTAGACATCAAAATTACCTTTACATGAAAAATAGACACAAATGCTGTGTCGGTTACCAGTACACCAATTGTGGTACGCTTTGTCCAGTGCAACTTTGCTAAAAAGTGATAAAAGTCGCGTTATTTTTGATGCTCCTTGCCTTACATTATGTTTTTTAAGGCTTTTATAAAACCGCAACTTGTCTAAAACTGAAACCGCATCCAGGCAAAGTAAACATTGCCATTGTTGTAGATACCAGGAATGTAAGTCATCTGAAAGATAGCCAGCGGCTTTCACGGCCCTATCCAGCAACAGGCTCCCATTTATTCCACGAATCCTCAAATGTCATCACGTACAAACCGTGCCAGTTGCCTTTCTCATCCCAACGCGACTAACCGAAACCGCCGCCCCACGTTTTTAGTTATAGCGATCAGCTTTTTCTTTATCGTAAGCGAAACGTGCATGTCTGGTGATGGCAGGAATATACAAATCATATGTTCTGGCTGCCGTCATGTTGCTGCGACATTCTCTCTAAATGCCGTAATCCATTGTTCTGTACAGACAGAAATTTCATCACGCTGATTAACTTAATAAAAACAAAGGGAATTACGGTAATACATTCACTTATATCCATTAGTGACTATAAAATATTTATCAAAAATTCACTTCCAGCATAGCTGGACTAAAATGAACATAACCGTATTAACACCTACATAAAGAATACTATTAATATTTTATAGGCTTACACAAATAAATATCACCAAATTATTCTGGAGACTTAAGCAATATTTCCTTCCAAATGACAACTTAAGCAAAAAAAATCTTCCCCGACATAGACAGCAATAAACAAAAGAAAAAATCTCTTGCTTTTTAATCAGATGCAATGACAAGCTAACAAATAAATATCACTAACACTACCAGCGCGCACACATGAGCGCATATTTTTTAAACAAGTAAAGAAACCACTATCGCGCAATTTAACAAAATCACATCATTAACTTATCAATTAATACACATTATCACACTGGTAATTACCAACTATAAAAATTCATTTTGTTATTCATGTATAAAAAACAACAACATCAATGTATTAATGGTCGCTTTTCTTGATTTTAATCAGCATTCACCACCCATTTGTTCGGCATATTTTTCACTAGTTTTAGGAATTTGTTATTATTTATCTTGGAGTCTGGAACAGGAAAAATTATGCTGACAGTTATTGAGCTCCTTATTGGAGTTGTAGTTATTGTGGGTGTAGCTCGCTACATCATTAAAGGGTATTCCGCCACCGGGGTGTTATTTGCAGGCGGTCTGTTATTACTGATAATCAGTGCCATTATGGGGCACAAAGTTTTACCATCCAGCCAGACTTCAACGGGCTACAGCGCCACGGATATCGTTGAATACATTAAAATATTACTGATGAGTCGCGGTGGCGACCTCGGCATGATGATCATGATGCTGTGTGGCTTTGCCGCTTACATGACCCATATCGGCGCAAACGATATGGTCGTCAAACTGGCGTCAAAACCATTGCAGTACATTAACTCCCCTTACCTGCTGATGATTGCCGCCTATTTTGTTGCCTGTCTGATGTCACTGGCAGTTTCCTCCGCAACCGGCCTGGGCGTTTTACTGATGGCAACGCTGTTCCCGGTCATGGTGAACGTTGGTATCAGTCGCGGCGCGGCGGCTGCCATTTGTGCCTCACCTGCGGCGATTATTCTCGCGCCGACTTCAGGTGATGTGGTACTGGCGGCGCAGGCTTCCGAAATGCCGTTAATTGACTTCGCCTTCAAAACGACACTGCCAATCTCAATTGCTGCAATTATCGGCATGGCGATTGCCCACTTTTTCTGGCAGCGCTATCTGGACAACAAAGAGCATATTTCCCATGAAATGTTAGATGTCAGCGAAATCACGACCACCGCTCCTGCGTTTTACGCCATTCTGCCGTTCACCCCAATCATTGGCGTGCTGTTTTTTGACGGCAAATGGGGGCCGCAATTGCACATCATCACCATTCTGGTGATATGTATGCTAATTGCCTCCATTCTGGAATTTATTCGCAGCTTTAATACGCAAAAAGTCTTTTCTGGCCTGGAAGTGGCTTATCGTGGCATGGCTGATGCCTTCGCTAACGTAGTAATGCTATTAGTTGCCGCCGGTGTTTTTGCCCAAGGCCTTAGCACCATTGGCTTTATCCAGAGCCTGATCTCAATCGCTACCTCATTCGGTTCAGCGAGCATTATCCTCATGCTGGTGCTGGTTATCCTGACGATGCTGGCGGCGGTGACTACTGGTTCCGGCAATGCGCCGTTCTATGCATTCGTTGAGATGATCCCGAAACTGGCGCACTCTTCCGGAATTAACCCGGCATACCTGACAATTCCGATGCTACAAGCATCAAACCTGGGTCGTACACTTTCGCCAGTCTCTGGCGTGGTGGTTGCGGTTGCCGGAATGGCGAAAATTTCACCTTTTGAAGTGGTAAAACGCACCTCGGTGCCGGTGCTTGTTGGGCTGGTAATTGTCATCGTGGCCACGGAGTTGATGGTCCCCGGTACAACCGCCGCCGTTACTGGTAAGTAATTCTCTGGCCGGAGGCGTGCTTCCTCCGGCACTCTCTTCACCCACTGTGGTAAATACGCTGCGGTCTGCCGACTTTGCCGTGAACAATCTCGGCAATAACCAGATGGCGGCTGGCACAATATTCGAGATAACGTCTGGCGGTAGTGCGGCTGATGGTCAATGCCTGTGCTACCGTCTCCGCCGTATGTTGCACATCCGGCTCTTTGAAAAGTTTCCGCACTGCATTCAGTGTCAACGCATCAATACCGGTCGGAAGATCGTCCTTCGGTTCCCCGCGAGCATAAGCATTAAACATCTCATCAATTTGCTTTTGACTGGCACTATCAATACTTTCCAGCATATGTTTACGCTGGCGAAAGCGGGTCAATGTCTGCCCCAGACGCTCATAAGCAATTGGCTTGATCAGATAATCAAACACACCGCAGCGTACTGCTTCAGACACCGTTTCCATATCGCTGGCAGCAGTAGTAAACACCACATCGCCGGGATAATGCGCCTGCACCAGCTCATGCAGCAAATTAATACCTCTACCGTCAGGGAGATAGTTATCCAGCAAGATAAGCCCCGGCTTAAAACGCTCGATCATCATTCGGGCCTGCGCCAGGTTTCCCGCCAGCAATATCTGACTGAATCCAGGGATGTGACGAATATATTCCGCATGCATCTCTGCCAGCGGCGTCTCGTCCTCAACGATCAATAGAGTTAATGGAGCTGTCATTAGGTTTCACTTTCGGAATATAGATTGAAAATAAAGTACCGCAGGGATCATTATCTTCGAGAGTGATAACTCCCCCGCAGCGCGTTACATAGCTGGCAATAAGATACAACCCAATGCCATGCTCACCGGGTTCATCAGCACGCGTACTGACGCCCTGCTCAAATATTTTGTCGCGCAGAGACTCTGGGACGCCGCAACCCTGATCGGCCACTTCAATCACCACATCATCGCCTTCGTCGCTCAGATATAATTCGACGATCTTATTCCCTTTATCGTTGCGCAGACTGGCTTCGAAGGCATTGTCGAGTAAGTTGCCCACAATCGCCGCAAACTCAGTGCTGTCCAGCCCTGGCGGCAGTTGGGAAAGCTGGCTGCCGGGGACGATTGTCATTTTTAGCCCCAGTTCACGAGCGCGCTGCACTTTACCAAACAGCAACCCCGCCACCTGGCGATCGACAAATGCCTCGCGCAGGCTGTCAATAAGCTGTTGCTGGGCCTGAGACTCTCCCTGAACCATCGCCAGCACGCGATCATACTCTTTCATTTGCAACAGACCATTGAGCGTAGACATCCAATTGAGATGTTCATGACGCAATGTGCGCAGGCTTTCGACGTATTGTTTAATTTGCGTCAGTTGCGCATTAAGGGTGGAAATTTCGTCTTTACTACGAAAGCTGATTATTGCCCCCAGCAAATCATCACCAGAACGAATAGCTTCCCGATTAGCAATGACGCTCAGGCCGTTAAAATTTGTCACCACATCCTGGCGTTTTTCATCAATCTGCTCGATGAAGAAATCTGCGGGCCTGACCACTTCAGCAATGGGTCTGCCCAGCCACTGCCGTCCGGGAGAACTCAGCCCCAGCATTTTTCTTGCGTTACGGTTGATGGCGGTAATGTAACCGTGTGGATCCACCGCAATCAGTCCTTCATAAACAGAACTAAATAGCGCCTCTTGCTGACGAACCACGCGCGCAATTTGCTTCGGTTCCATCCCCATCATCTGGCGGCGAATATGCGCGGCTAAGAACCACGACAACAGCATCAGAATGCCCAACAGCACGACAAACACGCCTGCCATCGGTAATAAAAATTCGGCGCGCCAGCTATCGATTTTACTGACCAGATAACCCACCGACACCACGCCGATGACGTTGTCATCATCATCAAAGATCGGTGTTTTGGCGCGCATCGCCATACCTATCGACCCTTTACCCGTAATGAAGTAACTCTCTCCTTTCTCCAGTGCGCCGGGTTTGGTGAATTGCATAGGATGACCAATTTTCTCCGGATTAGGATGGTAAAGGCGGATCGAGTCGCGGTCGCCAATCACCACATAATCGAAATCAGTATCTCTTTGTAATTTGTTGGCAATGGTCGCCAGTCGTTTGTAGTCACGCGTTTTAACCGCCGTGATGATGCTGTCATTGGAGGCAATAATTTTTGCCTGATTCATTGCCATGTCACGCACATGGAGCGTTAAATAGTCCTCGAAACTGGCCGTAAAATATTGCGCCAGTGCTGCGATGACAAATATTGAGAACACCAGAATCAGCAGGAAGATACGCAGCGGAAATGCCAGTCGTTGGAAAAAAGCAAACTGTTTATTCTCATTAAACTGCAACATTGTTTTCCTTGCGGGGTAAACCCTGTTTTTGGTGAATGTAATTAAAATGTTGAATCTTGACAGATAAAAATAAAATATAATCGTGGCAAAATTCATTCATTAAATCAATTAAACAACTTAAAACCACGCGCCAATTCGCAATTACATTAATTAAAAAACTTAAAACCATTAAATAAATAAAAAACCACTAACTCTATGTGAAATAAATCAAAATTTCTCACTGCAATACTCCTTAGGATGTATAGCAAAAGGAGAAACAGATATACCTCACTCGCAGCCCTTTCTCCCAACTGAAAATAAATGATTACCAACTTGCAACATTCATTGCAAATTGATAACAACACATACCTTCAGGATACGACTTATTATGTTCGGCAATGATATTTTCACCCGGGTAAAACGTTCAGAAAATAAAAAAATGGCGGAAATCGCGCAATTTCTACATGAAAATGATTTGAGCGTTGACACAACAGTCGAAGTATTTATTACCGTAACCCGCAATGAAAAACTTATCGCTTGCGGTGGAATTGCCGGAAATATTATTAAGTGCGTGGCTATCAGTGAATCTGTTCGCGGTGAAGGACTGGCGCTGACATTAGCCACCGAACTAATAAACCTCGCCTATGAACGGCACTGCTCACATCTGTTTATTTATACCAAAACCGAATACGAAGCGCTGTTCCGCCAGTGCGGTTTCTCCACGCTGACCAGCGTACCAGGCGTGATGGTACTGATGGAAAACAGTGCCACGCGGCTGAAACGCTATGCTGAATCGCTGAAAAAATTTCGTCATGAAGGGAAGAAGATTGGCTGCATAGTGATGAACGCCAATCCCTTTACCAACGGCCACCGTTATCTGATTCAACAAGCCGCAGCACAGTGCGACTGGCTGCATCTATTTTTAGTCAAAGAAGATTCTTCGCGCTTTCCCTATGAAGACCGGCTGGATTTGGTGTTGAAAGGCACCGCTGATATTCCGCGCCTGACAGTGCATCGCGGTTCCGAGTACATCATTTCCCGCGCCACGTTCCCTTGCTACTTCATTAAAGAACAGAGCGTCATTAACCATTGTTACACCGAAATTGATCTGAAGATTTTCCGTCAGTACCTCGCTCCTGCGCTTGGCGTAACCCACCGCTTTGTCGGTACTGAACCGTATTGTCGCGTGACCGCCCAGTACAACCAGGATATGCGCTACTGGCTGGAAACACCGACTATCTCAGCACCGCCCATCGAACTGGTTGAAATTGAGCGACTGCGTTACCAGGAGATGCCGATATCCGCTTCACGGGTGCGCCAACTACTGGTGAAAAACGATCTCACGGCTATCGCGCCGCTGGTTCCGGCAGCCACGCTGCATTACTTGCAGAATCTGCTTGAACACTCCCGCCACGACGCGGCAGTTCGTCAAAAGACCCCCGCATAAAAAACAGGTGAAAAATGAAAATAAACCAGCCCGCCGTTGCAGGCACCCTAGAGTCTGGGGATGTGATGATACGCATCGCCCCACTCGATACGCAGGATATCGACCTGCAAATCAACAGCAGCGTTGAGAAACAGTTTGGCGATGCAATTCGTAGCACCATTCTGGACGTTCTTGCCCGCTATAACGTGCGCGGCGTACAGCTAAATGTCGATGACAAAGGCGCACTGGACTGCATTTTACGTGCACGACTGGAAGCTCTGCTGGCGCGCGCCAGCGGTATCCCGGCTCTGCCATGGGAGGATTGCCAATGATTTCCGCTTCGTTGCAACAACGTAAAACCCGCACCCGCCGCAGCATGTTGTTCGTACCTGGCGCTAATGCCGCGATGGTCAGCAACTCTTTCATCTACCCGGCTGATGCCCTGATGTTCGATCTCGAAGACTCCGTGGCACTGCGCGAAAAAGACACCGCTCGCCGCATGGTCTACCACGCGCTGCAACACCCACTGTATCGCGATATCGAAACCATCGTGCGTGTTAACGCGCTGGATTCTGAATGGGGCGTTAACGACCTGGAAGCTGTCGTTCGCGGCGGCGCAGACGTTGTACGTCTGCCGAAAACCGATACCGCTCAGGACGTTCTGGATATCGAGAAAGAAATCCTGCGCATTGAAAAAGCCTGCGGTCGTGAACCGGGTAGTACCGGTCTGCTGGCAGCGATTGAATCTCCGCTGGGCATTACCCGCGCGGTAGAAATCGCTCACGCTTCCGAGCGCTTAATCGGTATCGCGCTGGGCGCAGAGGACTATGTGCGCAACCTGCGTACAGAACGCTCCCCGGAAGGAACTGAGCTGTTGTTTGCTCGCTGCTCCATTTTGCAGGCCGCGCGCTCTGCCGGTATTCAGGCGTTTGACACCGTCTATTCCGACGCCAACAACGAAGCCGGATTCCTGCAAGAAGCTGCCCACATCAAGCAACTGGGCTTTGATGGCAAATCGCTGATCAACCCGCGTCAGATTGATCTGCTGCACAACCTCTACGCACCAACCCAGAAAGAAGTGGATCACGCACGCCGCGTCGTAGAAGCCGCTGAAGCCGCTGCTCGCGAAGGCCTCGGTGTGGTTTCTCTGAACGGCAAGATGGTTGACGGTCCGGTTATCGATCGCGCCCGTCTGGTGCTCTCCCGCGCAGAACTTTCCGGCATCCGCGAAGAATAAGGCAATCAAAATGACGCATAAAATTGAACAATCTCAACGACAAGAACGGGTAGCGGCCTGGAATCGTCACGCTGAATGCGATCTTGCCGCTTTCCAGAACTCACCGAAACAAACTTATCAGGCAGAAAAAGCGCGCGATCGCAAACTGTGCGCCAACCTGGAAGAAGCGATTCGTCGTTCTGGTTTGCAAGATGGCATGACCGTCTCTTTCCACCACGCTTTCCGCGGTGGTGACCTGACCGTCAACATGGTGATGGACGTCATCGCGAAAATGGGCTTTAAAAACCTGACCCTGGCATCCAGTTCCCTGAGTGATTGCCACGCGCCACTGGTAGAACATATTCGTCAGGGCGTGGTAACCCGTATTTATACTTCCGGTCTGCGCGGCCCACTGGCAGAAGAAATCTCCCGTGGTCTGCTGGCTGAACCAGTGCAAATCCACTCCCACGGCGGTCGTGTGCATTTGGTGCAGAGCGGTGAACTGAACATCGATGTGGCCTTCCTCGGCGTCCCATCCTGTGATGAGTTCGGTAATGCCAACGGCTACACTGGCAAAGCCTGCTGCGGCTCCCTCGGCTATGCGATGGTCGATGCCGACAATGCAAAACAGGTCGTGATGCTCACCGAAGAGCTGCTGCCTTATCCGCATAACCCGGCAAGCATTGAACAGGATCAGGTTGATCTGATCGTCAAAGTTGATCGTGTTGGTGATGCCGCGAAAATCGGCGCTGGCGCGACCCGTATGACCACGAACCCGCGCGAACTGCTGATTGCCCGCAGCGCCGCGGACGTGATTGTCAACTCCGGCTACTTCAAAGAAGGTTTCTCCATGCAAACCGGCACCGGCGGCGCATCGCTGGCGGTAACGCGTTTCCTGGAAGACAAAATGCGTAGCCGTGACATTCGCGCCGATTTCGCCCTCGGCGGCATCACCGCCACGATGGTTGATCTGCATGAAAAAGGTCTGATCCGCAAACTGTTGGACGTACAGAGCTTTGACAGCCACGCCGCACAATCACTGGCCCGTAACCCGAATCACATCGAAATCAGCGCCAACCAGTATGCCAACTGGGGTTCTAAAGGTGCATCAGTTGATCGTCTCGATGTAGTGGTACTGAGCGCGCTGGAAATTGACACCCAGTTCAACGTTAACGTGCTGACTGGTTCTGACGGCGTACTGCGCGGTGCTTCCGGCGGTCACTGCGATACCGCAATTGCCTCTGCGCTTTCCATCATCGTCGCGCCACTGGTTCGCGGTCGTATTCCAACTCTGGTGGATAACGTGCTGACCTGCATTACCCCTGGCTCCAGCGTCGATATTCTGGTCACCGACCACGGTATCGCTGTTAACCCGGCACGTCCGGAACTGGCAGAACGTCTGCAGGAAGCGGGAATTAAAGTGGTTTCCATTGAGTGGCTGCGTGAACGTGCGCGTCTGCTGACCGGTGAACCACAGCCGATTGAATTCACCGACCGCGTCGTTGCCGTCGTGCGTTACCGCGATGGCTCGGTGATTGATGTTGTACATCAGGTGAAGGAATAAGCCATGCACCTGCTCCCTGAACTCGCCAGCCACCATGCGGTTTCGATTCCCGAGTTGCTCATCAGCCGGGATGAAAGGCAAGCACGGCAACACGCCTGGCTCAAGCGCCATCCTGTTCCACTGGTCTCCTTTACCGTGGTTGCGCCTGGGCCGATTAAAGACAGCGAGGTCACACGCCGTATTTTTAATCATGGCGTAACTGCCCTGCATGCCTTAGCCGCAAAACAGGGCTGGCAAATTCAGGAGCAGGCTGCACTGGTTTCTGCCAGCGGGCCGGAGGGCATGTTGAGCATTGCCGCCCCGGCTCGCGACCTCAAGCTCGCGACCATTGAGCTTGAGCATAGTCATCCTCTCGGGCGTTTGTGGGATATCGATGTGCTGACGCCCGAAGGCGAAATTCTCTCCCGCCGCAATTATTCACTACCGCCTCGCCGCTGCCTGTTGTGCGAACAAAGCGCGGCTGTTTGCGCGCGTGGGAAAACCCATCAACTGACCGATTTACTCAACCGCATGGAGGCGCTGCTGAACGATGTCGATGCCTGCAACGTCAACTAAAACCACAAAGCTTGCTGCGTCATTAATCGATGACTACGCCCTGCTGGGCTGGCGCGCCATGCTGACTGAAGTCAATCTGTCACCAAAACCTGGCCTGGTGGATCGCATTAACTGCGGTGCGCACAAAGATATGGCGCTGGAAGATTTCCACCGTAGCGCACTGGCAATTCAGGGCTGGTTACCGCGTTTCATTGAATTTGGTGCCTGTAGCGCAGAAATGACACCGGAAGCGGTACTCAACGGATTACGCCCAATTGGTATGGCCTGCGAAGGCGATATGTTCCGCGCCACTGCGGGCGTAAACACCCATAAAGGCAGCATTTTTTCTTTAGGGCTACTGTGTGCGGCGATTGGTCGTTTGCATCAGCTCAACCAGCCGGTAACGCCCAAAACCGTTTGTGCGACGGCGGCAAGTTTCTGCCGCGGTCTGACCGATCGCGAACTACGTACCAATAATCAACAACTGACGGCAGGTCAACGGTTGTATCAACAACTTGGCCTAACCGGCGCGCGCGGCGAAGCCGAAGCGGGTTATCCGCTGGTGATCAACCACGCCCTGCCGCACTACCTCACTCTGCTGGGTCAGGGGTTAGATCCTGAACTGGCATTGCTCGATACCTTACTGCTGCTGATGGCGATGAACGGCGATACCAACGTTGCATCACGCGGTGGCGAAGGGGGGCTGCGCTGGCTACAACGCCAGGCGCAAACACTATTGCAAAAAGGGGGCATCCGAACCCCCGCCGATCTCGATTATCTCCGGCAGTTCGACAGGGAGTGTATCGAACGAAATCTCAGCCCAGGCGGCAGCGCCGACCTGCTGATTCTTACCTGGTTTTTAGCACAGATTTAAAAATTTAAACACTTGATAAATTTGGAAATATTAATTTTCGGAGAACCCGTATGTCTTTAGCAAAAGATAAGATATGGAAATTATTGGCCCCACTGGTGGTGATGGGCGTCATGTTTCTTATCCCTGTACCCGACGGTATGCCGCCGCAGGCATGGCATTACTTCGCCGTGTTTGTGGCAATGATTGTCGGTATGATCCTCGAGCCAATTCCGGCAACAGCAATCAGTTTTATTGCAGTAACTATTTGCGTTATTGGCAGTAATTATCTGCTCTTTGACGCCAAAGAATTAGCTAACCCCGCTTTTAATGCCCAAAAACAGGCGCTGAAATGGGGACTGGCTGGTTTTTCCAGTACCACTGTCTGGTTGGTATTTGGCGCATTTATCTTTGCATTAGGGTATGAAGTTTCCGGATTAGGTCGTCGTATCGCCCTTTTCCTGGTGAAATTCATGGGGAAACGCACGCTGACGTTGGGTTATGCGATTGTCATCATCGATATTCTGCTGGCACCATTTACACCGTCTAACACCGCACGTACAGGTGGGACCGTTTTCCCGGTCATTAAAAACCTGCCGCCACTGTTTAAATCATTCCCGAACGATCCGTCTGCACGTCGTATTGGCGGTTATTTAATGTGGATGATGGTCATCAGTACCAGTCTGAGTTCCTCCATGTTTGTCACCGGTGCTGCACCGAACGTGCTGGGTCTGGAGTTTGTCAGCAAAATTGCCGGTATCCAGATTAGCTGGTTGCAGTGGTTCCTCTGCTTCCTGCCAGTTGGCGTTATCTTACTTATCATTGCGCCGTGGCTTTCCTATGTACTGTACAAACCGGAAGTCACTCATAGTGAAGAAGTGGCAACCTGGGCGGGTGACGAACTGAAAACAATGGGTCGCCTGACTCGCAGAGAGTGGACGCTGATTGGTCTTGTTCTGCTTAGTTTGGGTTTATGGGTATTTGGTAGTGAAGTCATTAACGCCACTGCTGTTGGCCTGCTGGCGGTTTCGCTGATGCTGGCGCTGCACGTTGTGCCGTGGAAAGACATTACCCGCTATAACAGCGCATGGAACACGCTGGTTAACCTGGCAACACTGGTTGTCATGGCTAATGGCCTGACCCGTTCTGGCTTTATCGACTGGTTTGCCAACACCATGAGTACGCACCTGGAAGGTTTCTCACCAAACGCGACAGTGATTGTACTGGTTCTGGTGTTCTACTTTGCGCACTACCTGTTTGCCAGCCTGTCTGCGCATACCGCAACCATGCTGCCGGTGATTCTGGCCGTCGGTAAAGGTATTCCGGGCGTACCGATGGAACAACTGTGTATCCTGCTGGTTCTGTCTATCGGTATCATGGGCTGCCTGACTCCATATGCAACTGGCCCAGGAGTTATTATTTACGGCTGCGGCTATGTGAAATCGAAAGATTACTGGCGTCTGGGTGCCATCTTCGGGGTCATTTACATCGCCATGTTGCTGTTGGTTGGCTGGCCAATTCTGGCAATGTGGAACTAATACGTTCGCCAAACGCTGAATAAATCATCACGCCCGCCAGGTAAGCCCACCCGGCGGGCTTTTTTATGATTTAATAGATAGTATTCAGTGTATGTATGAGTCCCACACCCATTATGAAAGCATTCTGGCGTAACGCCGCTTTACTGACGGCTTCTCTGCTCCCCTTCTCTTCAGCTAACGCCGTGGCGTTACAGGCAAAACAGTACGGCGATTTTGATCGCTATGTGCTGGCTCTTTCCTGGCAAACCGGATTTTGCCAAAGCCAGCACGATCGCAATCGTAACGAACGCGATGAATGTCGTCTGCAAACCGAAACGACCAACAAAGCTGATTTCTTGACCGTACACGGCCTGTGGCCTGGGTTGCCAAAGTCGGTTGCGGCACGCGGTGTTGATGAACGCCGCTGGATGCGCTTTGGCTGCGCCACCCGCCCAATCCCAAACTTGCCAGAGGCACGCGCCAGCCGAATGTGTTCGTCACCGGAAACGGGGTTGTCGCTGGAAACGGCAGCTAAACTAAGTGAAGTGATGCCCGGCGCGGGTGGGCGTTCCTGCCTGGAACGTTACGAATATGCGAAACACGGCGCCTGTTTTGGTTTTGATCCGGACGCTTACTTCGGCACGATGGTGCGTCTGAATCAAGAAATCAAAGAAAGCGACGCTGGAAAATTTCTCGCTGAAAACTATGGTAAAACCGTGAGTCGAAATGACTTTGACGCCGCCTTCGCCAAAAGCTGGGGGAAAGAGAACGTCAAAGCGGTCAAGTTAACGTGTCAGGGTAATCCGGCATATTTGACTGAAATCCAGATTTCACTCAAAGCTGACGCCATCAACGCACCGCTTTCTGCAAACTCATTCTTGCCACAACCACATCCCGGTAACTGTGGCAAAGCCTTTGTGATTGATAAAGCGGGCTATCAATAATCTGACAGGCAAAACGCTGTGGTGCGTTTTTCATGAAACATGGCGATTAAGATTTCTACAATAATGCGCTGCATTGAGGAATTCCCTGAATGTGACGTAAATCACTTCAAAGTGTGAGCAACAGCCAGTATCATCATATGAGTTAAACCCTCGCCGCCTGACGGTGAGGGTTTTCTTTTGGGTATGTTTATCTGCGACACTCGCAGTACCGACGACATGGAGTAAAAATGTCCAGACCAACTATCATCATTAACGACCTGGATGCCGAACGCATCGATATTCTGCTGGAGCAACCCGCCTACGCCGGTTTGCCAGTCGCTGACGCGTTAAACGCAGAGTTGGATCGCGCCCAAATGTGTTCGCCAGAAGATATGCCACACGATGTGGTGACGATGAACAGCCGGGTTAAATTCCGCAATCTTAGCGATGGCGAAGTGCGTGTGCGCACGCTGGTGTATCCGGCCAAAATGACCGACAGCAATACTCAGCTTTCCGTTATGGCTCCGGTTGGAGCCGCACTGCTGGGGCTGCGCGTTGGCGACACCATTCACTGGGAACTTCCGGGCGGCGTTACCACCCACCTTGAAGTGCTGGAACTCGAATACCAGCCAGAAGCCGCTGGCGAATACCTGCTTTAATCCCATCTGCACAAGCGTTAAATCGCTTTGCTCAGAGGATGCGTCCGCATCCTCTTTCCGCTCAAATATCAACCAGATTTATCATTTTGCTCTTCCCCGCTACGTTCTAATCTGAACAGGTTATCAACCTGCGGACTCCATTATGAGTGAAGCTCTTGGTATTACAGCGTTTTATATTTTCATCGCAGCAATAATTGTTGTAGCGGTGCTATACCTTGAGCAACACTGGTAGTGCCAACACGAATACATTTTAAGCATCAATATTTAATAGATATAAAATCAACGTCGCAAATCACAGATCTAAAATCAATAATATGATGTTATGTATGCATGCAACAGCAAGGAGAGAATGCTTATGTACAAAACAATCATTATGCCAGTAGACGTATTTGAAATGGAATTAAGCGACAAAGCCGTTCGTCACGCTGAATTTCTCGCCCAGGATGATGGTGTAATTCATTTACTCCATGTATTACCAGGCGCTGCAAGCCTTAGTCTGCACCGTTTTGCTGCCGATGTGCGTCGTTTCGAAGAGCATTTGCAACATGAGGCGGAAGAGCGCCTGCAGACAATGGTGGGTCATTTCACTATTGATCCCTCCCGTATCAAACCACATGTCCGTTTTGGTAGCGTGAGAGATGAGGTGAATGAATTAGCCAAAGAACTGAATGCGGATGTTGTGGTTATCGGTTCGCGTAATCCATCAATCTCAACCCATCTGTTAGGTTCTAACGCTTCCAGCGTGATCCGCCACGCCCATCTGCCTGTATTAGTCGTTCGTTAACAAATTAACGTATTTACGGTGCCCTGCCCGGAGCCATCCCGGCAGGGTTTTCTATAACGAAAAAAAGCCGCCAGGTTTGACCCCGGCGGCTAAACAATTGCAGGTGAATCTTACTTCTTCTTATGCAGTTTTGGTGCGAATCAGGTAGTCAAAGGCACTCAGAGAGGCTTTGGCACCTTCGCCAGTGGCGATGATGATCTGTTTGTACGGAACCGTCGTACAGTCACCGGCTGCAAACACGCCTTTGACGTTGGTTTCGCATTTCGCATCGATGATGATTTCACCCATGCGGTTACGTTCTACTGCGCCTTCCAGCCAGTTGGTGTTCGGCAGCAGACCAATCTGAACGAAAATACCGGCCAGTTCGATATTGTGAATATCGCCGCTCACGCGATCACGGTATTCCAGACCAACAACTTTGCTACCGTCGCCTTTTACTTCAGTGGTTTGCGCATTCAGAATGATGTCGACGTTTTTCAGACTGCGCAGTTTGTCCTGCAGAACCTGGTCGGCTTTCATTTCTGGCGCAAACTCAAGCAGGGTAACGTGTTCAACAATACCCGCCAGATCAATCGCGGCTTCCACGCCGGAGTTGCCGCCGCCAATCACCGCTACACGTTTGCCTTTAAACAGCGGGCCGTCGCAGTGCGGGCAGTAGGTTACGCCTTTGGTGCGATACTGATCTTCACCCGGAACGTTCATGTTGCGCCATTTTGCGCCGGTCGCCACGATAATGCTGCGGGCTTTCAGTACCGCGCCGGAAGCTGTTTCAATCTGATGCAGACCGCCTTCAACCGCGGCCGGGATCAGCTTGCTCGCGCTCTGGCTGTCGATCACATCAACATCGTATTCATCAACGTGAACTTTCAGCGCACCAGCCAGTTTCTGGCCTTCGGTTTTCGGCACGGAGATGTAGTTTTCAATGTCAACGGTATCGAGGATCTGACCACCGAAACGTTCGCCCATCAGACCAGTACGGATACCCTTACGTGCGGAGTAAATTGCCGCCGCAGCACCCGCCGGGCCAGAACCAACGATCAGCACATCATAAGCGTCACGCTTGTTCAGCTCTTCTGCCGCACGTTTTTCAGCGCCAGTATCAATCTTCGCAACGATTTCAGTCAGCGTCATACGCCCCTGACCAAACTCTTTATCATTCACGAATACGGCCGGAACGCCCATCACGTTACGATCGGTGATTTCGTTCTGGAACGTACCACCGTCAATCGCCGTGTGTTTAATGCGCGGGTTCAGTACGCTCATCAGGTTCAGCGCCTGCACCACGTCCGGACAGTTATGGCAGGAAAGCGAATAATAAGTTTCAAATTCAAAATCACCGTCAATGTCGCGGATCTGCTCCAGCAGAGACTGCGCTTCTTTCGACGGATGACCACCGGTCCACAGCAGAGCCAGTACCAGCGAGGTAAATTCATGGCCCAGCGGAGAGCCTGCAAAACGCGGCCCCTGGTTAGAACCTGGGTTGGTGATCAGGAAAGACGGCTTACGCACCGGCAAGCTGTTATCTTCTTTAAAGGTGACTTTGTCTGACAGTTCTGCGATCTCAGCCAACAGTTCCTTGATTTCTGCCGATTTAGCGCTGTCATCCAGCGTGGCAATTAACTCAACAGGCTTGGTCAATTTCTCAAGGTAAGCCTTGAGTTGAGTTTTCATATTTGTGTCGAGCATGTTTATCTCCTGGGCTTTAAACATCATCATGCAAGCGGCCTCTGCGGCTACCTGGATGCAGCTTGCATCATGGTGCGGGGAAGAAAATCGGGTGCCGCAGCACCCGATTAATTAGGTGAATTTCCGAAGTATTTCGCGTCAGAGCAAGGCGGCTAGCCTGTGAACCCCCGGAGCTTACACAAGTAAGTGACCGGGGTGAGCGGGCGACGCCAACACTGCTATGGCGTGAAAGACGAAGAAAATTTAGATTTTACCAACCAGGTCCAGGGATGGAGCCAGAGTTGCTTCACCTTCTTTCCATTTAGCCGGGCAAACTTCACCTGGGTGAGAAGCCACGTACTGTGCTGCTTTGATTTTACGCAGCAGGTCAGATGCGTCACGGCCAATGCCTTCAGCGGTAACTTCGATAGCCTGGATGATACCCTGCGGGTCAACAACGAAGGTAGCACGGTCAGCCAGACCTTCATCTTCACGCATGTTGTCGAAGTTACGGGTCAGGGCGCCAGTCGGGTCACCGATCATTGCATATTTAATTTTAGCGATGGTTTCAGAGCTGCTGTGCCATGCTTTGTGGGTGAAGTGAGTATCGGTAGATACTGCGTATACATCTACACCCAGTTTCTGCAGTTCTTCGTAGTGGTCAGCAACGTCGCCCAGTTCGGTCGGGCATACGAAAGTAAAGTCAGCCGGGTAGAAGAAGAAGACGCTCCAGCGGCCTTCGGTGTCTTTCTCGGTGATTTCGATGAATTCGCCGTTTTTGAATGCCTGGTTTTTAAAAGGTTTAATTTTGGTGTTAATCAAGGACATCTATACTTCCTCCGTGTTTTCGATGAGATGTAAGGTAACCAATTTTTGCCGATTCGGCTAATGCGTTTCCATTATCAAATCGATAAGTTTTACCTTACAACCTTCGTAAGACAACTTTGTGAACTTTGCATCGCCAGTGGCGATAAAAAGTAAAATGGGTCCCCTTTCCAGGTGACCGCATAACCTGAACTACCCTTTGGTATCTTCAGCGCCTGTTCAACAGGCTACGGTGTTGCGATGATAATCGCAACGACGAGAGGGATTACAACACCCTCATAAACAAAGGGCAATCACCTGAGATAAGGTCTTAACTATGACAGTGATAGGTTAAGCCTTTTATTGTGTATTTGCACTGAACGAAAAGGACAAGACAATGTTAAAAAAGATAATTTTTTTTACCCTGCTCCCAGGAATTGCTTACGCCGAAGAGCTTCCTGCGCCCGTTAAAGCGATTGAAAAACAGGGAATTACGATTATTAAATCGTTCGATGCGCCAGGCGGTATGAAAGGTTATCTGGGGAAATATCAGGATATGGGGGTCACTATCTACCTTACGCCAGACGGTAAGCATGCCATCTCTGGCTATATGTACAACGAAAAGGGAGAAAACCTCAGTAACGCTCTTATTGAAAAAGAGATTTACGCACCTGCCGGACGCGAAATGTGGCAGCGTATGGAACAATCAAACTGGTTACTTGACGGTAAAAAAGACGCGCCGGTCGTGGTTTATGTTTTTGCCGATCCCTTCTGCCCGTATTGCAAACAATTCTGGCAACAAGCACGCCCATGGGTTGATGCCGGTAAAGTTCAGATTCGTACTCTGCTGGTTGGCGTGATAAAACCAGAAAGCCCGGCCACCGCGGCGGCAATCCTCGCGTCTAAAGATCCGGCAAAAACGTGGCAAGAGTATGAGGCATCTGGCGGCAAGTTAAAGCTGAACCTCTCAGGGAGCATCACACCTGAACAGATGAAGATTCTCAGTGCCAACGAGACGTTGATGGACGAACTGGGCGCAAATGTTACCCCTGCTATTTATTACATGAGCCCAGAAAACACATTACAGCAGGCTGTCGGATTACCAGATCAAAAAACATTTAATATCATTATGGGAAATAAATAACCTTCATTCTATGGATAACTGGAATATTTATCTCTTTTCAGTTATCCAAAAAATCGCAAGTATTGTTCACCCATCTAATATCAGCTATGCTATTTTAGAAAAACTTAATCGTGAATTAAGTAAAATAACATAATATATAAAAATACATAAAGCCATATCATTGACTTGATGAATATTATGAGAACAAGCATATGAATGGAGTGCATCATGGCTAATCTTTACGACTTAAAAAAATTCGATTTAAACTTGCTTGTCATTTTTGAGTGCATCTACCAACATCTTAGTATTAGCAAGGCCGCAGAATCATTATATATAACGCCTTCTGCGGTAAGCCAGTCTTTACAACGTCTACGGGCGCAATTTAATGACCCCTTATTTATTCGCTCCGGTAAAGGAATTGCACCAACAACGACAGGATTAAATCTGCATCATCATCTTGAGAAAAATCTCAAAAACCTTGAGCAAACCATCAACATTGTCAATAAATCCGAGCTGAAGAAAAAATTTATTATTTATGGTCCGCAACTTATCTCGTCAACCAACAGTAGTCTTTTGATCGGATGCCTACGACAAGACACATCGGTAGAAATTGAACATCATGACATTATGATGTCAGCAGAAAGCGCCGAAAATTTATTGGCTTATCGCAAAGCAGATCTGGTTATTACATTAATACCAGTCATCAGTCGCTCGGTGAGCTGTGTACCTTTTCAATCGATACGCAACACGCTTATCTGTAGTGCATCTCATCCGAGAATAACGGAATACAGTAGCCGCGAAGACATTCTTGATGAAGAGTTTACTTTTCTGACATCAAAAGCATCTGGCCTTGAAGATTTTCAGATGGAAATAGAAGCGATTCTGGCAAACCGAAAAATAGCATTCCGTAGTTCTTCTCTGTTTACTATTATCAATACTATTGCGGTAACCGATTTACTGGGTATTGTTCCCTTTGAACTATATCGTTGTCATCAGAAAAACCTGCAATTAAAACAAATAAAACTAAAACATAACCTCCCCTCTAATACACTTTATATTTCCTATAATAAATCATCATTAAACAATCTGGCGTTCTCTCGATTTATTGATCGCTTAAATGACAGCTTATCCTGAAAACCTATCAATAAGAACAATATTCATCATAAAAAAAAATTCACCTAGTGAATATAAAATAAGATATTTCATTTAAGTATATTAATATTATAATCAGCAAACTATTGCACTTTCTCCCGGTCATGTTAAGAGAGCGTTTACAGATGTCCATTTATAAAATTCCGCTTCCTCTCAATATTCTGGAAGCAGCACAAGACCGTATCACCTGGACACTTAATACACTGCCCCGCGTATGCGTCTCTTTTTCTGGTGGTAAAGATTCTGGCTTAATGCTTCATTTGACCGCAGGTCTGGCCAGGAAAATAGGAAAAAAAATAAACGTCCTGTTTATCGACTGGGAAGCACAGTTTTCTTGTACTATTGACTATGTTCAATCGCTACGGGAACAATATGCGGATGTCATCGAAACGTTTTATTGGGTGGCTCTACCGTTAACAACACAAAATTCATTATCCCAATATCAACCTGAATGGCAGTGCTGGCAACCTGATACTGAATGGGTTCGACAGCCACCAGAAGATGCGATAACCGACCCGGCATTTTTCTCGTTTTATCAATCGGGTATGACGTTTGAACATTTCGTGCGTGAATTTGCCGAATGGTTTTCACAACAACGACCAGCCGCAATGATGGTCGGGATCCGTGCCGACGAGTCTTATAATCGTTTCGTCGCCATTGCCAGTTTAAATAAACAACGTTTTGCTGACGATAAGCCGTGGACCACCGCCGCGCCAGGCGGTCATTGTTGGTACATTTACCCCATTTACGACTGGAAAGTCGCTGATATCTGGACCTGGTACGCTAAAGGCCAAAACCTCTGTAATCCGCTGTATAACCTGATGTACCAGGCTGGCGTCCCTCTGCGTCAAATGCGAATTTGCGAACCTTTTGGTCCAGAGCAACGGCAAGGTTTGTGGCTATATCATGTTCTTGAACCTGATCGATGGGCCGCAATGTGCGCCCGGGTCAGTGGCGTAAAAAGCGGTGGAATTTACGCTGGTCACAATAATCAATTCTATGGCCACAGGAAGATCCTAAAACCTGACCATTTAGACTGGCAGGAATATGCCTTATTACTGCTTAACAGCATGCCAGAAAAAACGGCTGACCATTATCGCAATAAAATTGCTGTTTATTTGCACTGGTATCAAAAAAAAGGAATCGAAATTCCTCAGACTCAACAAGGAGATATTGGCTCAAAAGACGTCCCCTCCTGGCGACGTATCTGCAAGGTATTACTCAACAATGATTATTGGTGCCGGGCGTTATCATTCAGCCCTACAAAAGCTAAAAATTATCAACGTTATAACGAACGGATGAAAGAAAAACGTCAGGAGTGGGGAATATTATGCAACAGCGATTAACTCAGGATTTAACGCAATTTCTCGCCAGTTTAGCGGAAGAAGATCGCATTAAGGCGATCAATGAGATCCGGATGGCGATACATCAAGTGAGTCCATTTCGCGACGAGCCGGTGGATTGTGTGTTATGGGTTAAAAATAGCCAACTCGTGCCAAACGATTACAATCCCAATAATGTGGCACCGCCAGAGAAGAAGCTATTAAAAAAATCCATTGAAATTGATGGTTTTACCCAACCGATTGTAGTAACCAACACCAGAGCTAATACGCTTGAAATTGTTGATGGTTTCCACCGCCATGAAATTGGTAAAGGCTCTAACACGTTAAAAACGCGCTTAAAAGGGTATTTACCGGTTACCTGTCTGGAAAGGGATCGTAACGAACGCATCGCTGCAACGATTCGCCACAACCGCGCGCGTGGCCGCCACCAAATCACAGCAATGTCAGAAATCGTTCGTGAACTCAGCCAGTTGGGATGGGACGATAATAAAATCAGTATAGAACTGGGTATGGACAGCGACGAAGTGCTACGCCTCAAGCAAATAAACGGCCTGCAAGAGTTGTTTGCCGACCGTAGATATTCCCGTGCCTGGACGGTGAAATAATTACAACTGGCGCAGGCGTTCAGCCGCCGCCAGCAGCGTCGATTCCTTCTTGGCAAAACAGAGACGAATCAGTTTATGCGGGAAGGGATCGGCACAAAACACCGACAGAGGGATCGCCGCTACACCATGCTCCTGCGTTAACCACTGACAGAACTCGACATCATTCAACGTAGAAACGGCGCTGTAATCCACCAGCAAAAAGTAAGTGCCTTCACAGGGTAAGATCTCCAGTCTGCTCTCTCGTAATGCATTCACAAGAATATCGCGCTTCTGGCGATAAAAGTCCGGTAACGCAAGATAATGTTCAGGTTCCTCCCGCAGCATATCGGCAAGCGCCAGTTGTGTGGGAGTATTGACCGAAAAAGTCAAATACTGATGCACCTTGCGGATCTCGGCGCTGATGGGCGCAGGCGCAACGCAATACCCCACTTTCCAGCCAGTCATATGATAGGTCTTGCCAAACGATGACACCGCCACCGCCCGCTCACGCAGTTGCGGATGCGCCAGTACACTGGCATGGCCCTGCTGTGAAAAATTGATGTGCTCGTAGACCTCATCGCTAATGACAAAAATCTCGCGCTCGGCAATCGCCTGCCACAAGGCTGCAAAATCAGCCTGCTGCCAGACAGTGGCGCTGGGATTATGCGGCGTATTGAGGATCACCAACCGGGTACGCTCGCTCAGTAACGCAGCAAACTCTTGCCAGTCAACGCGAAAATACGGCGGTTGCAGCGCGATGCGTTTCACTACCCCACCCGCTAGCGCGATGGCGGGTGCGTAACTGTCATAGCTGGGATCAAAACAGATAACCTCATCGCCACTACGTACCAACGCGGTAATCGCCGCATATAACGCCTCCGTCGCTCCTGCTGTTACGGTGATGTCATGTTCAGCATCCGGTTGATAGCCATACAGCCGTGCGGTTTTCTCAGCAATCGCCTCGCGCAATGCCTGCACGCCGGTCATTGGCGCGTATTGATTTGCGCCCTGAGCAACGTGATACGCCAACCGCTCCTGCAAATAGCGCGGGCCATCAAAATCAGGAAAACCTTGCGACAGATTAATCGCCTGGTGCTGCTGCGCCAACGCGCTCATCCGGGTAAAAATAGTCGTGCCTAGTTGTGGAAGTTTACTTTGTGGAATCAGAGGGTTATTTGTCATTTTTATCATGCCTGACGAAGTTGCGTGTTGAAGGCACTATAACACGATGTTAGTATTTGGCAATCAAGACGTTTAGATGTCTAAATAAAACAATAAGGACAACACAACATGCCTCACAATCCTATCCGCGTCGTCGTCGGCCCTGCTAACTACTTTTCTCATCCCGGAAGCCTGAATCACCTGCATGATTTTTTCACCAACGAACAGCTTGCTCGTGCCGTGTGGATTTATGGCGAACGTGCCATTGCTGCGGCAGAAACAAAACTTCCACCAGCGTTTGAGCTGCCCGGCGCAAAACATATTTTGTTTCGTGGTCATTGCAGCGAAAACGATGTGCAACAACTGGCGGCTGAGTCTGGTGACAATCGCAGCGTCGTGATTGGCGTCGGCGGCGGCGCACTGCTCGACACCGCGAAAGCCCTCGCCCGCCGTCTGGGTCTGCCGTTTGTTGCCGTTCCGACGATCGCCGCTACCTGCGCTGCCTGGACACCGCTCTCCGTCTGGTATAACGACGCCGGACAGGCGCTACATTATGAGATTTTCGACGACACCAATTTTATGGTGCTGGTGGAACCAGAGATTATCCTCAATGCACCGCAAGAATATCTGCTGGCGGGTATCGGTGACACGCTGGCGAAATGGTATGAAGCGGTGGTGCTGGCACCGCAACCGGAAACATTGCCGCTGACTGTGCGTCTGGGGCTCAATAGCGCACAGGCCATCCGCGACGTATTGTTAAGCAGTAGCGAACAGGCTCTTGCCGATCAGCAAAACAAGCAGTTAACGCAGTCATTTTGCGATGTGGTGGATGCGATTATCGCCGGTGGAGGTATGGTAGGAGGTCTGGGCGATCGTTTTACGCGTGTGGCGGCAGCTCATGCCGTGCATAACGGTCTGACCGTGCTGCCGCAAACCGAGAAATTTCTCCACGGCACCAAAGTTGCTTACGGCATTCTGGTACAAAGCGCCTTGCTGGGACAGGATGACGTGCTGGCGCAATTAACCGGGGCATATAAGCGTTTTCATCTACCGACCACGCTGGCGGAACTGGAAGTGGATATCAATAATCAGGCGGAAATCGACAAAGTGATTGCCCATACTTTGCGTCCGGTGGAGTCCATTCATTATCTGCCGGTCACGCTGACACCTGATACGTTGCGTGCAGCGTTCGAAAAAGTGGAATCATTTACCGTCTGACATGCAGATTTAGCAACAGCGCGCGCCGCCTTTGCCACCGTAGCGCGCGTCCTGCCGCTCGCGGAAAAACTCTTCATAAGTCATCGGCGTCTGATCAGGATGATTGACCCGCATATGTTCGACATAGTTATCGTAATCGGGCATGCCAATCATCAGCTTCGCCGCCTGACCTAAATATTTTCCGGCTTTTGCCAGTGAATCAAACATCAATACCTCCGGTAATCAGATTGCTGAGATATTGCCGGATGCGGCGTGAACACCTTATCCTGTCTACAAATGTTGCAGCGCATCAGGCAATTTTGCGTTTGTCATCAGCCTTACGCTCTCCCAAAAGAGAGAGCGTAATAGTGATAATTTAGTGTGCGCCTTTCGCCTGCGCCACGATCTCCTCAACATTTTCCGGCATCGGCTCATACGGCGTTTCTTTCGCCGTCGGCTTCGACTCTTTCAATGCCGCCAGTGCCGTCTTAATCGAGAACAGCGCCAGAACCACCACAACCACCATAAAGAAGATGGTCAGTCCGGCATCCAGACGGTTGTTGAACACCAGTTGCGCCAGTTGTGACTCGGTATACTGCGACGGAATATTACCGCTGTCGATCATTGCCTGGAACTTGTTCGCAATTGCCAGGAAGCCGACCTTCGCATCCGGGCTAAACGCTTTCTGCCAGCCTGCGGTCAGGGTACAAATCAGCAACCAGGCCGTTGGCACCAGTGCCACCCAGGCATAACGTTGACGTTTCATCTTGAACAGCACCACGGCACAAAGCATCAGCGCCATCCCCGCCAGCATCTGGTTAGCAATACCAAACAGCGGCCACAGGGTATTAATGCCGCCCAGCGGATCGACCACGCCCTGATGCAGGAAGTAACCCCAGGCCAGTACGCACAGCGCCGTCGCCAGCAGGTTAGCAGGCAGTGAATCCGTCCGTTTCAGACCAGGAGAAACCACGCCCAGCAGATCCTGCAACATAAAGCGCGCAGCACGCGTACCCGCATCTACCGCCGTCAGAATAAACAGCGCTTCAAACAGAATGGCAAAATGATACCAGAACGCCACATCCATCATGCCGCCCAGCGCGCCGTGCAGGATGTAGGCCATCCCTACCGCCAGCGTTGGCGCACCGCCCGCACGAGAAATGATCGACTGTTCACCGACTTCACTGGCAATCTGGTTTAACGTATCCGGTGTAATTGCAAAGCCCCAGCTACTCACCACTTGCGCTGCAGAAGCCACCACATCTGCCGTACCTGCCGGAGCCAGCACCGCCATCGGGCTGTTCATGGCGAAGTACACGCCCGGATCGATGATACAGGCGGAAACCAGCGCCATAATCGCCACGAAGGATTCCATCAACATTCCGCCGTAACCGATAAAGCACGCCTGACCTTCGTTCGCCAGCATCTTTGGCGTGGTGCCGGAAGAGATCAGCGCATGGAAGCCAGACACTGCACCACAGGCGATGGTGATAAACAGGAACGGGAACAGGTTACCGGTCCATACCGGGCCAGTACCATCGATAAATTTGGTCAGCGCCGGCATGGTCAGCGTGGGGCGCATAATCAGAATTCCCACCGCCAGACCAACGATAGTCCCGATTTTCAGGAAGGTAGAGAGGTAGTCACGCGGAGCCAACAGCAGCCATACCGGCAGCACTGCCGCCACAAAACCGTAGCCCACCAGCATCCAGGTCAACTGCACGCCCGTAAAGTCAAAGTACGGTGCCCAGGTCGGACTTTCTGCCACCCAGCCGCCAGAAATGATGGCGAAAATCAGGAACACCAGACCGATGATCGACACTTCACCAATGCGACCTGGACGCAGGTAGCGCAGGTAGATCCCCATAAAAAGCGCCAGCGGAATAGTGAACGCAACGGTGTACGTTCCCCACGGACTATGGGTCAGGGCTTTCACCACGATCATCGCCAGCACCGCCAGAATGATCACCATGATCATAAAGCAGGCCACCAGCGCAATCACCCCGGCGGTTGGTCCCATTTCTTCTTTGACCAGTTCACCCAACGAGCGACCATCGCGGCGCGTGGAAACAAACAGCACCATGAAGTCCTGCACCGCACCGGCGAGAACCACCCCGGCAAGCAGCCAGATCATCCCCGGCAGGTAGCCCATCTGCGCCGCCAGCACCGGCCCGACCAGTGGGCCTGCGCCGGCAATGGCCGCAAAATGGTGACCGAACAGCACTTTTTTGTCCGTCGGCACATAGTCCAGACCGTCGTTATGGCGCACGGCTGGCGTCATACGAGTCGGGTCAACCGCCAGCACTTTTTTGGCGATAAACAGACCGTAAAAACGATAAGCGATGAGATAGATACAGACCGACGCCACCACAATCCACAGCGCGTTAATCTGTTCCCCACGATTTAAAGCAATGTATCCCAGAGCGAATGCTCCCATCACAGAGAGCACTGTCCAGACGAGGTATTTCCCTGACTTGTTCATAATTGTTATCCGTGTACGTATCCATAGAGATGTTACATTTTGTTTCTATAACATCTTTGCAAAATTTAACAACGCGATAACCAAACAAATAAGAGTTAAAACCAATAATTAACTTCACAATGTTAACTCGATCACTCCATTAACCGAGTTTTCCTGCAATCTCATTTTATTCTGTCGGGTTCATCCCAAAACCGCCGTACCCAGCCGACAGGTGCAGCAACGCCGTCCCTGTTCATCGAAAACGACAATCTCCCAGCTCTGATTTTGTCGCCCAAGATACAGCGGCTGACAGACGCCACGCACCTTTCCCTGCGAGACAGGGCGATGATGGGTGGCATTAAGTTCCGTCCCCACCACGCACTGCCCGTCGCGAGTCATCATAAATCCAGCCATCGATCCCAACGTTTCTGCCAGCGCCGCCGACGCGCCGCCGTGCAGCAGACCAAACGGCTGATGAGTACGGGTATCGACCGGCATTTCGGCTTCCAGCACATCATCACCCAGACGGGTGTAAACAATTCCCAGATGCGCCACCATCGTGTTATCGCTGGTAGCGTTCAGTTCATCCAGGGTCAAATGACGTTTCCAGATCACAGTTATGCTCCCAGCGTTGAGCCGCCATCCACCACGATATCCTGTAGCGTGATATGGCTGGCGAGATCGGAGGCGAGGAACAAAATCGTGTTGGCGATCTCCTGCGGACGGGCGATTTTCCCCAGTGGAATGCCAAGCTTAAACTGCTCACCAAAGCCGCGAATACGCTGCTCTTCCGCGTCATCGCTCACCCACAGCGTGCGTTGCATGTCGGTGTCGGTGGAACCCGGCGAAACCACGTTGCAACGTACTCCACTACCTGCCAGTTCCAGCCCGACGCTCAACGCCAGACTTTTCAGCGCCGCTTTCGACGCGCCATAAGCACTCATACCAATACGCGGCGTGTGTGCGGCATCGGACGCTACCGTAACAATCGCTCCACCCCGCTGACGGCGAAACTGATTCATGGTCTGTTGAAACAGGTTAAACGCACCGCCGACGTTGACCGCAAAAGTCTGCTGCCAGTCCTCTTTACTCAGTTGGTCTGTCGCGCCCATGCGCAAAATTCCTGCCGCATTGACCAGCACGTCCAGGCGCTGCGTTTCGCCTAACAGCCGCTGGCAGACTTGCGCCACCTGCCCGGCATCAGCAACATCCAGCACTTCAGTCGCAAAGGGATAATGCTCCAGCGTGAATGCCCGATCAAAGCCTGTGACTTTTGCTCCCGCTTCAACAAACGCCAGCGCCGTGGCATAGCCGATGCCTTTCCCTGCGCCGGTTACCCAGACATTTTTGCCGCTGAAATTCATTATTTCACCTCGCGAGAGAGTAGCTTCCACCAGGCGTCGATGGTCGGATTTTTCGCCAGCATGACAAAATCGATATCGCCATGCACTTTGCGCCAGCGCGCCGCCAGCGCCATCATGCGCACCGAATCCAGACCGTAGTCGATCAGGTTGTCGTCATCAAACGGTTCATCGGATTCATCCAGCAACGGCAGAATCACCTCGCGCAGCTCCGCTTTACTGGCAGGGATCGGTGCTGGCAGTAACTCTTCAGTCATCACCACCCGACCGGAACGCCCGGCAACATATTTCAGCGACATCAAATGCTCGTCACGGCTGAAATCGGCCAACGCATCAGCCACCATAAACGGTTTAATATCGCGCATAAACGCGTCGGTCGCAGTGGTCATACAACCGATGTGCGCATACACTCCGGTAATAATCAGTTGGTTACGTCCGCTCTCTTTAAGCATTTGTTCCAGCGGGGAACGATGAAACGCGCTGTAGCGCCACTTCACCAGCACTGTATCGTCAGCATCTGGCGTCAGGCGATCCACCACCTTTTGTTGTTCCGGCGAACGCGTCAGGCCCGGCCCCCACATATCATTCAGCAGCGCCCGATCTTCATCGCTCTGCTCTTTTGGCTGGGCAGTGTAATAAACCGGAATATTGTGTTGCTTACAGTAGTCACGCAGGGCGGCAATATTAGCGATCACCTGCTCCATCATCGGGCAGTTATCGCCCCAGAAGCTGACAAAATAGTCTTGCATATCATGGATTAATAGCGCAGCACGTTGCGGTTCAAAGGCCCAGTCGACTTTATTTTGCGGAATATCGTGAGACTCCGGCAGTGCGTAAGCCTGTAATTTTGGAATAGCCATCGTGTTCTCTCCTTCAGGCTGATGCGCGTGACGCCAGCCACTGACGTAATTGTTTTTTATCGACTTTCCCGACCGCCGTCAGCGGAAGTGAATCCACACACTCCACGCGATCCGGTAATTTAAATTCGGCAATACCCTGTTCACGCAGGAAACGACGCACCTGCACCGCACGCAGCGGCTCTTTTACCACCAGATAAGCGCAGCTTTTTTCGCCCATCAGCTCATCTTCCATGCTCACCAGCGCGGCATAGATCACCGCCGGATGGCGCAGTAACAGGTTTTCGATCTCTTCGGCAGCGATCTTCTCACCGCCACGGTTGATCTGATCTTTCTCGCGCCCCTGCACAGTGATGTAACCGTCTGGATCTATGGAGATCAGATCACCGGAACAGTAAAAACCGTTGGCGTCAAAGGCACTGGCATTGTGCTGCGGGCTTTTGTAATAACCGCGAAAGGTGTACGGCCCACGCGTCATCAGACGCCCGACTTCCCCTTGTGGCAATGGATTTCCGTCGGCATCGGCAACCCACACTTCATCGTCCGGACACATTGGGTAGCCCTGGGTATGGATAATTTTCTCCGCGCTATCATCAAGACGGGTGTAGTTCACCAGCCCTTCCGCCATGCCAAACACCTGCTGCAACTGGCAGCCAATCTCTGCGGGAATACGCGCCGCCAACGTGGCAGAAAGACGCGCGCCGCCGACCTGTAACAGTTTTAACGAGGCGAGTTGCGCCCGGCTTTCGCCCTCGCTCAATGCCTGTAACCACAGGCTGACTGCCGGTGGCACCAGTGCGGTAACGTTAACCTGATGTTTGGCAATCAATGGGAAACAGAGCGTGGCGCTGGGATCGTCCGCCAGAACCACAGTGCCGCCTGCGAGAAAAACCCCCAGCGATCCAGGCGAACTCATGGCGTAATTGTGAGCCGCCGGAATCGCGCACAGGTAGCGTGTCTGTTGCGTGAACTGACAAATCTCGACGCTACGGCGCACACTGTAGTAATAGTCATTATGGGTACGCGGGATCAACTTCGGCGTGCCGGTCGTGCCGCCGGAAAGCTGGAAATACGCCACTTCATCGGCAGGCGACGGCGTGGCAGTAAAACCGTCTGCCGGGTGGTTAATCGCATCCTGCAAATTGTGCTCGCCGCTGTCGTTCAGCAGTTGCACCACGCGAATGGAGGAATGCTCTGCAACAAATGTATTGAGGAAATCATCCCCGCTAAACAGCGCATGTTGGCGATCGGCAATCAGTAATGCCGGTTCAATCTGGCTGGCATAGGCGTTCAGTTCGCTACGCTGATGGCTGAACAGCGCCAGCACCGGCGCAACGCCCAGTTTCAGCAACGCGAAAAAGGTAATGTAAAGTTCAGCGACGTTACCTAAGTGTACCAGCGCGGTTTCACCAGGTTTAATGCCCTGACGGCGCAAACTACACGCGAGGTTATCAGCCGCTTGATTCAACTGGCGATAACTCAACTGCCGCTCGCCGTCGATAACCGCGACGCTGTCACTCTCAGCATGTCGCGTCAGAATGTCAGTTAGTGGCAAATCCTGCCAGTAGCCTTTTTCCCGATAGCGACGGGCAAATTCTTCCGGCCAGCGGGTGAATGGAATGCTCATCCTCACTCCTTAATGCAATCCAAAAACATTCAACATGGTAGAAAGTTTGACGCCCGTTTCGCGCCACTCCCCCAGCGGTGACGACGCAGGCACAATCCCCGCACCGGCAAACAGACGCACCTGATTTTCCCGCAGCTTCGCGCAGCGGATGGTCACCACCCACTCGCCGTTACCTTCGCTGTCGCACCAGCCAACAATGCCGCCAAACAGTTCGCGGTCGAACGGCTCCAGTTCAGCAATAACCTGGGTCGCGGCCTGATGCGGGAAACCGCTCAGCGCGGGGGTCGGATGCAGCAGACAGGCCAGCGTCAGTGCGTTTTCTTGCGAATTCGCTTTACCTTCAAAGGGCGTTGCGAGATGCCACAGCGTCGGCGTGGTGATCAATTGTGGAGAGGAGGGAACGTGTAACTCACTGCTGCGCTCGCGCAGTACCTCTTTCATCGCCTGGGTCACCAGTTCATGTTCATGGCGATCTTTTTCCGACGCCAGCAGACGATTACCCGCTTCGCGATCGAGCACTTCATCCGGCTGACGACGCGCGGAACCGGCTAACGGAATCGAGCTAAAACGCTCGCCATCTTTACGCAACAGCAGTTCCGGGCTGGCTCCGAGCAGGACTCCACCATCGGCCAGCGGCACATGGAAGTTGTAACTAACCGGGTTTTGCGCGATCAACCGTTCCAGCAGTACGCCGCTGTCGATGGCGGCATCGGTGGTGATATCAATCAACCGTGACAACACCACTTTGTCGACTTGCGGTGTGGCGGTAAGTGCGGCAGCGCGGGCAACCATCTGTTCAAACGTGGCTTGTTCCGGAATTGCCTGCCGTTCAACCACATTCAGCGACTGGCTGCGGGTAAAACGGCGCGCAGAAGCTTGTTTTTCCTGGCGGGAGAATGGCTGCCAGGATTCGGGAATATACAGCGATGAAGGTTGACGTGGATCGAAGGGGATTGCCCCGACCATCACTGGATTTTTAATGCCCTGCGATTTGGCATTAGCAAACAGGGCGGTGAGTCTTTGCTGGAAGGGACTGTCTGGCGAATCCCCGTTCACAGCCGGTTCATCAAAGCGGGCGAAACATCCTGACGTCGTAAAACTGCGGTACGGCGACATAAAGAAAAAGCGATTGGGCGCAAGTGTTGCCATGGTCTGCTGTACTTCCTCAGCCAGTGACGTATCCATATCATCCTCCACAAAATGATAAAGGCTTTAATAATGATTATCATTTATATTTTCGGTCGCTAACCTAAAAGCAAACAGCCACTATGTCAACTCTTGCCGCAACACAATCTACGACTCGGGCTTGCATCTGCTTGTCGTTACAATGAAAATGAGAAGCATTAACTTCACTAATAACAGGACGCTGATTCGTGAGACTCGCCCCGCTCTACCGTAAGACCCTTTTCTTAGCAGGACTTTTGCTTTCAGGAATATCCGCAGTGCAGGCCGCCGACTGGCCGCGTCAGGTGACTGACAGCCGCGGCAGCCATACGCTGGAAAGCCAGCCACAGCGCATCGTCTCAACCAGCGTCACGCTGACGGGGTCGCTGCTGGCGATAGACGCTCCGGTGATTGCCAGTGGTGCAACTACGCCGAATAACCGCGTCGCGGACGACCAGGGATTCTTGCGCCAGTGGAGCGATGTTGCGAAGGAACGCAAACTGCAGCGCCTCTATATCGGAGAACCGAACGCCGAAGCGGTAGCCGCACAAATGCCGGATCTGATTTTGATTAGCGCAACCGGCGGCGATTCTGCAATGCCACTGTACGATCAGCTTTCCACCATCGCGCCGACGTTAATTATCAATTACGACGACAAAAGCTGGCAGTCGCTGTTAACGCAACTTGGCGAAATTACCGGGCATGAGAAACAAGCGGCAGAGCGGATTGCGCAGTTTGATAAGCAACTGGCGGCAGCGAAAGAGCAAATCAAATTACCGCCGCAGCCGGTCACTGCCATTGTCTATACCGCCGCTGCACACAGTGCCAATCTCTGGACGCCGGAATCAGCACAAGGGCAGATGCTGGAACAACTCGGCTTTACGCTGGCGAAACTGCCAGCGGGCTTAAACGCCAGTCAAAGTCAGGGCAAACGCCATGACATCATTCAGCTTGGTGGAGAAAATCTGGCTGCCGGGTTAAACGGTGAGTCGCTGTTCCTGTTCGCCGGCGATCAGAAAGATGCCGATGCAATTTATGCTAATCCGCTGCTCGCGCACCTGCCTGCAGTACAGAACAAGCAGGTTTATGCACTGGGAACCGAGACGTTCCGTCTGGATTACTACAGCGCCATGCAAGTGCTGGAACGACTTAAGGCGCTGTTCTAAGCATTAACTGTCGGACGCTGCCGCTTGTGGTGGCGTCTGGCGAAAACGGCGCAACTCCACCAGCACCAGCAACAACAATACACCGATAATCAACAAGCCAAAGCCACTGACACTGGCGGATGTAACCGGTGTCATCATCGCCCCCAGACCGCCCAGCAACGCCGCACCAATCGCATCGCCCGTCACGTTCTGCGCCGTCCACAAACCGTTAATCCGCCCTAACATCGCTTCCGGAGTTTGCGTTTGCAGCATTGTATATTGCAGCAACGAACTGACCGCGCTCAGCCAGCCGAACAGCGCCAGACAAACCACGCCCGGAATCCACATTGGCATCAGGCCAAACAAACCAATGGCGAGAAATGAACCTAATGTGGAAAGCAGCATTAACAATCCTGGCCGCACGCTATGCGCCAGTTTCCCGCTAGTCAACGCCCCGATTGCCGCACCGAGCGGAATTGCCGCATAGAGAAAGCCAATCTGCGCCGCCGACATCTGCCAGTTGATTGCCAGCGCCGGATACAGTACCCGCACCGCACTCGCCATCGTCAACAACCCACCCAACAGCGCAATGCCGCCCACCAGCGGGCTGGCGAGCAGAAAACGAAAGGCTGCCAGAAGCGATTTCAGCGGATGCTCACGCGGCTGCGGTGGCGGCGGCAGTGCCGGAAGGCTTAACAGAGGCAGTAAAGTGATGAACGTTCCTGCCGCCGCCAGCCCGTAGTTCCAGGCGACGCCGCCAGTCGCCAGCAGTAAGCCACCCATCATGGGCGAAATTACCGATCCCAGGCGCACGGTCAACATGGTAATCGCCCCGGCCTGCATTAAGTTTTCCCGCCCAACTAGCGCAGGCGTTGCCGCCAGCAGCGCCGTAACGCCCAGCGAGGCAAAAAAACCATCCCATAAACCGAGTAAATAGATTGCCAATAGTGATGACTCCGGCAACAGCGCGTTCAGACACAGACCAATAAAGCCAATGCCACAGGTGCCGCGCGCCAGCAAAATCACTTTTTTGCGCTCATAACGATCCGCCAGCACACCACCGACCATCAGACCGACAAACATCGCGCCGCCGGTCAGCGTCACTGAAAGCCCAACCTGCCAGGTGGAATTCGTCATCATCTGGATCTGCACCGGCACCGCGACGCCGAGCAACCCCAGAGAAACAATTGAGATAAAACGAGCGAGGAATACTGCGCGAAACGCCGGGTGCGTTTTCAACAGGCTGAGGTTAAGCAGCCAGGATTGTTTATTCATTACAATGCCTTGCCATCAAATATTTTAAATACCTATTCTTAGGCTGCACATGCTAACATATCCAAATAAGATCGATAACGATAATTAATTTCATTATCATGGAAGTTCGTATGTCTGGTTCTGTTGCCGTGACACGCGCCATTGCCGTGCCCGGATTGCTGTTATTACTGATTATCGCGACGGCATTAAGCCTGCTCATTGGGGCAAAATCACTCCCCGCCTCCGTGGTCCTGGAGGCACTCTCCGGCACCTGCCAGAGCGCCGACTGCACCATCGTGCTCGACGCCCGACTGCCGCGCACCCTTGCCGGATTGCTGGCGGGCGGAGCGCTTGGCCTTGCCGGGGCGTTAATGCAAACCCTCACCCGAAACCCGCTTGCCGATCCCGGTTTGCTTGGCGTGAACGCCGGAGCCAGCTTTGCCATTGTGCTCGGCGCAGCGCTGTTTGGTTACTCTTCCGCCCAGGAACAACTGGCGATGGCTTTCGCTGGCGCGCTGGTGGCCTCGTTGATTGTTGCCTTTACCGGCAGCCAGGGCGGCGGGCAGTTAAGTCCGGTGCGTTTAACCCTGGCGGGCGTGGCGCTGGCGGCGGTACTGGAAGGGCTGACCAGCGGCATCGCCCTGCTTAACCCTGACGTCTACGATCAGTTGCGTTTCTGGCAAGCCGGTTCACTGGATATTCGCAACCTCCATACCTTAAAAGTGGTGCTGCTCCCGGTGCTGATCGCCGGAGTAACCGCACTCTTACTGAGTCGTGCGTTGAATAGTTTAAGTCTGGGAAACGACACCGCGACGGCGCTGGGTAGCCGCGTAGCGCGCACACAGTTGATTGGTCTGCTGGCGATTACTGTGCTTTGCGGTAGTGCGACGGCAGTGGTGGGTCCGATTGCCTTTATTGGCCTGATGATGCCGCATATGGCGCGCTGGTTAGTAGGAGCAGATCATCGCTGGTCACTCCCCGTTACACTACTCGCCACGCCTGTCCTGCTGCTGTTTGCCGATATCATCGGGCGTGTGATTGTGCCCGGCGAGCTGCGCGTTTCCGTGGTCAGCGCCTTTATTGGCGCACCGGTATTAATCTTCCTCGTCCGACGTAAAACGCGAGGTGGCGCATGATTTACGTCTCTCGCAGATTACTCATAACCTGTTTGTTGCTGATTACCGCCTGTATCGTGGCGGGCATCTGGGGATTACGCAGTGGTGCTGTGACACTGGAAACATCGCAGGTATTCGCCGCGCTGATGGATGATGCTCCCCGCAGTATGACAATGGTCGTCACCGAATGGCGCTTACCGCGCGTGCTGATGGCGCTGTTAATTGGCGCGGCGCTGGGCGTCAGCGGCGCTATTTTTCAGTCGCTGATGCGTAACCCACTCGGCAGCCCTGACGTGATGGGCTTTAACACCGGGGCGTGGAGCGGCGTGCTGGTGGCGATGGTACTGTTTGGTCAGGACCTGACGGCTATCGCCCTGGCAGCAATGGCGGGTGGCATTGTCACTTCACTACTGGTCTGGCTGCTCGCCTGGCGTAACGGTATCGACACCTTTCGCCTGATTATTATCGGTATCGGCGTTCGCGCCATGCTGGTGGCCTTTAATACCTGGCTATTGCTTAAAGCCTCATTAGAGACGGCGCTAACGGCGGGTTTGTGGAATGCCGGCTCGCTCAACGGCCTGACATGGGCGAAAACCTGGCCTTCCGCGCCAATCATTATTTTGATGTTAATTGCCGCAGCCTTGCTGGTAAGGCGGATGCGCTTGCTGGAGATGGGCGATGATACCGCCTGCGCGCTGGGCGTCAGCGTCGAACGCTCGCGTCTGTTAATGATGCTGGTGGCGGTGGTGCTTACCGCTGCTGCAACTGCACTGGCGGGGCCGATCTCCTTTATTGCGCTGGTCGCGCCGCATATTGCCCGACGCATTAGCGGCACCGCTCGCTGGGGGCTGACCCAGGCGGCGCTATGTGGCGCGCTGTTACTGCTGGCAGCAGACCTCTGCGCTCAGCAACTGTTTATGCCGTATCAACTTCCGGTTGGCGTCGTCACCGTCAGCCTCGGCGGTATTTACCTTATCGTCTTGTTAATTCAGGAGTCTCGCAAAAAATGACCGAATCAGTAGCCCGTTTGCGCGGCGAGCAGTTAACCCTGGGATATGGCAAATATACCGTTGCGGAAAATCTGACCGTAGAGATCCCTGACGGTCATTTCACGGCGATTATCGGGCCAAACGGCTGCGGTAAATCCACGTTGCTGCGCACGTTAAGTCGTCTGATGACACCCGCTCACGGGCATGTCTGGCTGGATGGCGAACAGATTCAGCGTTTCGCCAGTAAAGAGGTCGCACGCCGGATTGGTCTGCTGGCGCAAAACGCTACCACGCCGGGCGACATCACCGTTCAGGAGCTGGTAGCGCGTGGGCGCTATCCGCATCAGCCGTTGTTTACCCGCTGGCGGAAAGAAGACGAAGAGGCGGTTACAAAAGCGATGCAGGCCACGGGAATTACCCATCTGGCGAATCAAAGCGTGGATACCCTCTCCGGCGGGCAACGACAGCGAGCGTGGATCGCGATGGTGCTGGCCCAGGAAACGGCGATTATGTTGCTCGATGAGCCAACGACCTGGCTGGATATCAGTCATCAGATTGATTTGCTGGAGTTGCTCAGTGAACTAAACCGCGAGAAAGGCTATACGCTGGCTGCGGTGCTGCACGATCTCAACCAGGCCTGTCGTTACGCCAGCCATTTGATTGCGCTGCGAGAAGGAAAAATTATCGCCCAGGGTGCACCTAAGGAGATTGTCACTGCCGAATTAATTGAGCGTATCTATGGTTTGCGCTGCATGATTATTGATGATCCCGTGGCAGGAACACCATTGGTGGTGCCGCTCGGACGAACGGCACCTTCAACCGCGAAGATTTAAACTAAGTGGCCTTCCATCATGGCATCCTGTTTTCTGGATGCCATTGCATGGCGCAAAAGCACGCTGCCACACGCAACCATACCGCCGACCAACGCGGCAAGGATCACAATAATCGCTTTGCCAGGACCGTCTTTTTTCACCGGCAAACTCGGACGCAACTGATATTTAAACGGCGTAAAATTGACATCGCTGACATTTGCTTTTGTTAATTGCTCAACAAGATACTGGCGATTACGTAAATCACCGTTCAGTTCGGCAACATCGGTGACCGCTTTTTCAATTTCCAGTTTACGCTCAATACCGTCTGCGCCGAGAGAAATAGAGAACTCAGGGTCGTCTTTTACTGCCTGACCATTACTGTAAACGGGTTTTTTAATTCCTGCCGCATTAGCAATATCGAGTGAATAATTGAGGCGCTGAATGTTTGCATCAAGATGGTTTCTGGTTTTAATCCGATCCTGGGCCAGTTTTTCTTTTTCGAACTGGGTTTTAATTTCCAGTTTATTACGCACATTTTCTAGCGACTCTTTCACCACCAACGTAGAGATATAATCGATATACCCTGCCAGAACGGTCTGGGCTTCTTCACTGGTGGGCGCGGTAAAACTTAGCGTCCAGGAAGTATAAAGTGTCGGCTCATCTTTTTTCTTACTGGCATTGTCATCAACCGCTTTCATTTTTTCGCTCAATGCGACAATAGCGCGATGCAAATCCAGTTCGTCGATTTTCGCCTCTTTTAGTTGGTCCATAACATAAGGTGATGAACGCAGATACTCTTCCAGTAAGCTAACCGACTGAAACTTTTTAATAAAAAGATTGAAAACACCGCCGCGGTCGATATTGACATCGAGATCCAGCACGCGGAGTTTAGTGAAAGTTTTCTCCAGGTCTTGCCACTGAACAGCCTCTGCGGGGGTGATGACAGCCGAACTGGTCCATTTTTGCGGCAGGATGAAAGAGATAAGTAAACCTGCGCAGGCAAACGCAAAAACGACTGCCATGATCGTTTTTTTTGCCCGCCATAAAACGTCGATTAGATTAAGTAAATCAATTTCATTATTACTGGGCGACGCCAGGTGATAATCGGGAAAATGAGAGTCACTTCCCTGCTTAATATTCAGTGATGACATGCGGTATAACCTGAAAATGAGTCCAATATGAGTAAATCTCCATAGCGCTCACTTTACCAGTTGGTGAGAATTATCCGAAGCTGAAGTTTGTAAATTACACGCACGAACGCAATATTTGGAGCATTTTCAGTCAATCCACTCAGGGGGTATTAATATGATAAATAATAAAATCCATAATTATTTATCATAATTATGGATTTGTATTTAAGATAAAGTTATTTATTTAGTATCGTATGAATTATTGGCCCGATTTTTTCAAACGTCATTGGCGATATAATATCCACGTGCGCGCAATCATGGCGATAAATATCCAGATCTGCAATCCACGGTGACCAGGCGCGCTCCGGGCTGACACCTTCCGGTAATGTACGCTCAGCAACAAACAGCGTGGCTTTACCATCAAATGTCACACTATGAGCAGTGGTCAACAATCGCACCGCATCAGCATAGTTGCCTTCAATGGAGGTAAACAGCTCCGTTGAAGTACTTCCCTGCTGTGCCGCCAGGAACGCCTCGCGCTCGCGGTTAATCTCCGCCAGCACTTCCGGATCCAGACCGTTGGCTTCTTTTTCCTGCCAGTTTTGCGTTTCTGGTGGCCAGGTATCCAGCAAACCAAGAAATGCTACCTGTTCGCCACGAGCACGCAGTCGCGCCGCGATACCCTGCGCCAGCGTACCGCCCAGCGAATAACCCAGCAAGTAATAAGGGCCACGAGGTTGTTGTGCCAGTAATGTTGCCAGATGCGCTTCGCATACTTCATCCAGGTTTGTCGCCGTCTGCATGGGGCCATTGGGGCGCGGTGACTGAATACCGATAATCGACCATTGTGGGTCGAGATAACGCGAGAGCACGCTAAACTGCCAGGCAAAACCGGACGCCGGATGGAAACAGAACAGCGTCGGGCCATTGCTTTCACGCAGTGGAAGAACGGTTTCAAATCCCAGACGCTGGGCGTTTTCTGCTCCGCCATCAATAATCATTGCCAGTTTAGCGACGGTTGATGCCACCATCACCTGCCCCGGTGTGACCTGGCGAGCAAACTGTCGACTTAACTGCGCTGCCAGTTTCATCGCCAGTAGCGAATGACCGCCAAGAGCGAAGAAATCAGCGTCGGCATCCTGCACGTCACAACCCAGTAATGACGAAAACGCTTCAGCAATAATCGATTCACTGCCCGTTTTCAGCGCACGTCCCGACGTATGGGCTTTTAGTTCCGGCAACGGCAGAGCTTTGCGATCCAGCTTGCCATTGGCGCTGAGCGGCAACTGCGCAAGTTGCAGCAGAACTACAGGCACCATATGCGGCGGCAATGTTTCGCGCAATTGCGCCTGCAGTGCAGTGGTATCCAGCGGCAAACCTGATTGCGACACCAGATACCCCACCAACTGACGCGCATCACCGCCGGTTGCTGCCGCCTGGTTAATGACACAAGCGTGGGTAACGGCCTGCTCGACATCTGGCAGCGCCTGCATCACGCGATCGATTTCACCCAGTTCAATACGCTGACCACGGATTTTTAGCTGATCATCACTGCGCCCGAGATACTCCACCGCGCCATTTTCCAGCCAGCGAGCCACATCGCCAGTACGATACATGCGTTCACCAGGAGCGAACGGATCGGCAATAAAACGGCTGGCTGTGAGATCGGGTCGTCCAAGATAACCCTGCGCCAGTTGGATGCCGGTGAGATAGAGATCTCCCGCAACACCTGGCGGTACTGGATGCATCATCGCATCAAGAATGCGCAGCCCCGTGTTCCAGACCGGATAGCCAATCGGTACGCTGCTACCACTCACCGCCGCCAGTTCATCGCCAAAGGCCGGATACCAGCTCACATCCACCGCCGCTTCTGTAGGGCCATAGAGATTATGTAACGGCGCGCCGGTTAATTGCTGCCACTCACGGCATAAATCGGTCGGTAATGCTTCGCCACTACAGAACACCTGTTTCAACGTCGCGCAACTTTGGCGAGCGGTTTCCGCTGTCAGCGAAGCAACAAACGCCGCCAGCATCGACGGTACAAAGTGTGTGGTCGTCACGCCGTATTCGGCAAAAAACCGTTGCATAGCGAGCGGATCGCGGTGCGCTTCCGGCTCTGCCATTACCAGTTTTGCCCCAGCGATAAACGGCCAGAAAAATTCCCATACTGAGACATCAAAACTGCACGGCGTTTTTTGAGCAACGACATCTTCACCTGTCAGCGGGTAATGGTTTTGCATCCATAACAGGCGATTAACGATAGCCTTCTGCCCGACCATCACCCCTTTCGGCCTGCCGGTAGAACCGGAAGTAAAGATGATATAAGCGGTGTGGTGCGGCTGCGAAAGTTGCAGTGGCGCACTGCCGTGAGGGGTGAGTGGGGCGTTATAGCAAAGGCGGGTTAAATTTGCTACATCGCTAAAGCGCGGCAGTTGATCGTCGCTGGTGATTAACAACGACGGGCGTGCATCTTCCAGCATCATCTTCAGACGATCGTCCGGATAGCCCGTATCCAGCGGTAACCAGGCCGCGCCTGCTTCAACAATCGCATGTAATGCCTGGGTCAAAAAGACCGAGCGCGGCAATGCCACCGCTACGCTGTCGCCGGGTTTAACGCCGCGCTCACGCAGCAGATTAGCCAGCGCCACCACCTGCTCGCGCATTTCCCGATAGCTGAACTGGTAATGTGCATCTGCCAGTGCCGGAGCATCCGGCGTTTTCGCTGCCTGTTCTGCCACCAGCGCGCTCAGTGTGGTTTCAGGAATATCGACCTGGGTGGCGTTGATCTGCGCCAACTGAGCATATTCGTCTGGCAGCATAATATCGACATCGCCACACAACAGCGTCGGATCCGCGGCAAATTGCGCAATCAGCATTTTCAGGCGTTCAGCGTGCTGGATTAACGTTGACTCATCGTAACGTTGTTTATTGGCGAGGATTTCAATACTCAAATCACCGTGCTCATCCGGGAACAGCGCCAGTTCAAGGTCATTAACCGGACCGGTTGCCAGGGTGTGAGTTTGCGACTGCACGCCCGGAATATCCAGTTGATAATCAAATACCTTGATATTGAGTACCGGGCCGAAAAGCGGTTCCTCTCCCGCCGCACGTCCGCTGTCACGCACAATTTGTTCCGCATCATAACGTTGATGGCGGCGCATCTTTTTCAACTGCCCTGCCAGCCGGATTGCCAGTTGCGGCAGCGTTTCTTGCGCTGCAATGTGAATACCCAATGGCAAAACGTTGAGCACAGGTCCGGTTGCCGTCAACGCCGCCGATCCCAGGCGGCGCATAAAAATAAATCCGGCGGCATAGTCCATGCGGTTGCATAATCGCCCCAGCCACAAGGCTGCCAGTGCAAGAGCCAGATCGGTACGTTGTACATCTGGTAATTGCGTAGCCAGTTGGCGGAATTCACCGTCAGTAAATTCCAGTTTCAGGCGCAGAATATCCGCCGAAGCGTTACGCCCAGGCAAAGGTGCGGAAGAGAGTGAAGCTGGCGGCGGCAACTGACAGCGCTGTTCTGCCCAGAATGCTGCATCACGCTGCCAGGCGTCGCTTTCGCGGTACTGCTGGTACTCTTCCACCACTTCAGCAAAAGGAGTAAACGGCGAAACAGGCGTTGGTTCGCCCTGCAGCCATGTGCAGTAAATGTTGGCAATTTGGCGGGTAATCGCCGGGAAACTGAAGCCATCAACCAGCAAATGGTGATAACGTTGATACCAGTACCAGCGGTTATCCGCAATCTGAATGAGCTGATGAAACACCAGCGGTTTACCGCTATCGACGCGCAGGTTTTGGTGTAAATCAGCCTGCATCAATGCCAGCGCAGTGCCGTGAGGATCAATGTTGGTACGCAGGTCGATAATTTCTGGCTGTTCGAACGTCATCGCGTCATCGACCCATTGCCAGACTTCGCCGTTATCTTCCGTAAAACGCATCCGCAGCGTATCAGCCTGTGCTACCCCGGCAACCACCGCGCGGGCCAGTAATGGCGCATCAATATCTCCGGTTAATTCAACGTAATGCGCCACGCTCCAGGCGGAAGGTAAATCAGACAGTTTTTCTGCCATCCAGATGCCAGATTGCGCTGCAACCAAAGGTAAATGCTGACTCATTGCGCCTCCTGCGGCTGGGTGAAATTCGCGGGTGTCAGAGTATGCCAGTTAGCTTCCAGCCACTGCTGGCAAGCTTGCTGCGACTGCGGTTCACAAACAACGTCCCAACCCGCCGGTAACGCGCACGGTTGCGGCCACAGACTGAATTGCCCCTGCGCATTGCGCAAAACGTAAAACGCTCCCTGTGGATCATCGAAGGGATTACTGAATGCCATATTCAACTCCTGTCATGGAAAAGCGGTTGCCAGAGGTCGATTAGCCCCTGCATCAAACCGCCGCGCCAACAAAGCGCATCATGTCCGCCGTCAACCTGACGCCAGAAAATGGATTGTTGTGTGGTCTGTAATTGTGCATACAGCGCCTGGTTAGCTCGCATAATCACCGGTTCGCGAATCCCGGCCTCCAGCACTATGCGCAAGCCTTCAGCACTAACATCGCCTGATTTAAGCTGTTCGATCAGTTGCCCCTCCGGCTGCCCACTCCGATGCGGCCACCAGTACGATCCCGACTGGCTTAATACACAGCCAAAACGTTCAGGCCAGTGCAGTCCGGCATACAGTGCTGAAAGGCCGCCAAAACTTTGCCCGGCGACCACGGTACGATCAGCACGATCGCTGAAAGGGGTAATGGCTTTCACCAGGGGTAATAACTCTTGCTGTACTGCCAGCCAGAAATCAGCATTACACGGAAGTTCGCGTGCACGATGCGCGGTGTCGATGGCATCGATCAACACATACACAGCAGGTGGAAGTTGCTGACGGCGGGTCAACGAAGTCAGCGGCGACCAGACGGGCATGCTTTGCGCCCAAAATTCACCATCGAGCAGAATGGCTAACGGACGCTCTTCGGCTGGTACATCGCCGGTGGTAAAAATCCATACACGGCGTGAATTTCCCAGCCGTTCACTTCTCCAGGTAATTTCCCTGGCTGAATTTTCTGGCGTTTGCCGGCAATCCCAACCAGGTTGCAGGGGCGCTTGCGGCATTTCGAGTGCGGAAACAGCGTGCCCTCGCCCTCCTTTCCAGCTTTGCGGATTCAGCGGATCGGCTATCGCCTGAGGGAGTAATTTTTGCCATCCCTCGCGTAATTCGAGGCGATCTGGTGATGGTGTAGAAAAAATGTCAGCACGTTCGGTGGGAATAAAACAGTAGCTGCCGCGCCAGTTGGCATTAAGTTGTGTCGTCCACTGCCAGACATCGGTGCCTGCTATGCGTTGCATCGACTGGGGCTGGCTGTTCTGATGATGATCGGTAACACCAGTGATATAGACCCATACGCGCTTTATCGCTGAGCGTTCTTCAGAACCTTGTGGGTCACGCCACCAGAAAGTGACCTGATACATTTCGTCATTAAGACGCTGCCATTGCGGGCCATGTTTCGACTGCCACCAGCTATCACTTCCCACCTTTAACGCCGTCACATCATAACCTTATGTTTATTGTGAATTTTTTCATTGATTACAGAAATATATTGATAATATTATTGATAACTATTTGCATTTGCAATAGCGTATTGGCGCGCTATGTCAAGCGCGGGCATTAATTAACCAACTGCACTGCGTGTCTTTCAGGAATCAAAGGTTTTCGCAGTGACGGGCGACATCAATCCAGCTTACGTCTCTTTAGACCGTTGGAATTCGTGGCAAAAATGCAGGAAAAAAACAATGAACAAGAAGATTCATTCCCTGGCCTTGTTGGTCAATCTGGGGATTTATGGAGTAGCGCAGGCACAAGAGCCAACCGATACCCCTGTTTCACAGGACGATACCATTGTCGTGACCGCCGCCGAGCAGAACTTGCAGGCTCCCGGCGTTTCGACCATCACCGCAGATGAAATCCGCAAAAACCCGGTGGCCCGCGATGTATCGGAAATCATCCGTACCATGCCAGGCGTAAACCTGACGGGTAACTCCACCAGCGGTCAGCGCGGTAATAACCGCCAGATTGATATTCGCGGCATGGGTCCGGAAAACACCCTGATTTTGATTGACGGTAAACCGGTCAGCAGCCGCAACTCGGTGCGTCAGGGCTGGCGCGGTGAGCGTGATACCCGTGGCGATACCTCCTGGGTGCCACCTGAGATGATCGAACGTATTGAAGTTTTGCGTGGTCCGGCGGCGGCCCGTTACGGTAACGGTGCGGCAGGTGGCGTGGTTAACATCATCACCAAAAAAGGCAGTGGCGAGTGGCACGGTTCCTGGGATGCTTATTTCAATGCCCCTGAACATAAAGAGGAAGGTGCCACCAAACGCACCAACTTCAGCCTCACCGGTCCACTGGGCGACGAGTTCAGCTTCCGTTTGTACGGCAACCTCGACAAAACGCAGGCCGACGCGTGGGATATTAACAAAGGTCATCAGTCCGCACGTGCAGGAACCTATGCAACTACCCTACCAGCCGGGCGCGAAGGGGTGATCAACAAAGACATTAACGGCGTAGTTCGCTGGGACTTCGCACCGCTGCAATCGCTGGAACTGGAAGCAGGTTACAGCCGCCAGGGCAACCTGTATGCGGGCGATACCCAGAACACCAACTCTGACGCTTACACTCGCTCTAAATACGGCGATGAAACCAACCGTCTCTATCGCCAGAACTACTCACTGACCTGGAACGGCGGCTGGGATAACGGCGTGACCACCAGCAACTGGGTGCAGTATGAACACACCCGTAACTCGCGTATCCCGGAAGGTCTGGCGGGCGGCACCGAAGGAAAATTTAACGAAAAAGCGACGCAGGATTTCGTCGATATCGATCTCGATGACGTGATGCTGCATAGCGAAGTTAACCTGCCGATTGATTTCTTCGTTAACCAGACGCTGACGCTGGGTACGGAGTGGAATCAGCAGCGGATGAAGGACTTGAGTTCCAACACCCAAGCGCTGACCGGAACGAATACCGGCGGTGCTATTGATGGTGTGAGTGCCACCGACCGTAGCCCATATTCAAAAGCAGAAATTTTCTCGCTGTTTGCAGAAGACAATATAGAACTGACCGACAGCACCATCGTAACGCCGGGGCTGCGTTTCGATCATCACAGCATTGTCGGTAATAACTGGAGCCCGGCGTTAAACGTATCGCAAGGCTTAGGCGATGACTTCACGCTGAAAATGGGTATCGCACGCGCCTATAAAGCGCCGAGCCTGTATCAGACTAACCCGAACTACATTCTCTACAGTAAAGGTCAGGGCTGCTATGCCAGCGCAGGCGGCTGCTATTTACAAGGTAACGATGACCTGAAAGCAGAAACCAGCATCAACAAAGAGATTGGTCTGGAATTCAAACGCGACGGCTGGCTGGCGGGCGTGACCTGGTTCCGTAACGACTATCGCAACAAGATTGAAGCGGGCTATGTGGCTGTAGGGAAAAATGCGGCAGGCACCGATCTCTATCAGTGGGATAACGTGCCGAAAGCGGTGGTTGAAGGTCTGGAAGGATCGTTAAACGTGCCGGTTAGCGAGACGGTGATGTGGACCAACAACATCACTTATATGCTGAAGAGTGAAAACAAAACCACGGGAGACCGTTTGTCGATCATCCCGGAATATACGTTGAACTCAACGCTGAGCTGGCAGGCGCGGGAAGATTTGTCGATGCAAACCACCTTCACCTGGTATGGCAAACAGCAGCCGAAGAAATATAACTACAAAGGCCAGCCAGCGGTTGGCCCGGAAACCAAAGAGATTAGCCCGTACAGTATTGTTGGCCTGAGTGCGACCTGGGACGTGACGAAGAACGTCAGTCTGACTGGCGGCGTGGATAACCTGTTCGACAAGCGTTTGTGGCGTGAAGGGAATGCCCAGACCACGGGTGATCTTGCCGGTGCGAACTATATCGCAGGTGCTGGCGCGTATACCTATAACGAACCAGGACGGACATGGTATATGAGCATTAATACTCACTTCTGATACTAACGTCAGATTGTTGACAAAGGGCGTGTCGTTCATGCCGGATGCGGCGTGAACGACTTATCCGGCCTACAAAATCTTGCCAATTCAAATATATTGCAGAACCACGTAGGTCTGATAAGCGTAGCGCATCAAGCAGTTTTGCGTTTGTCATCAGTCTCTAATATGGGCGAAATGAAAACCACGCATACCTCCCTTCCCTTTGCCGGACATACGCTGCACATTGTTGAGTTCGATCCTGCAAGTTTTCACGAGCAGGATTTGTTCTGGCTGCCGCATTACGCACAACTGCAACATGCCGGACGTAAACGCAAAGCCGAACATTTAGCCGGGCGGATTGCTGCTGTTCATGCGTTGCGGGGATATGGCTATAAATGTGTGCCCGCAATCGGTGAACATCGCCAACCACTTTGGCCTACGGGCTTATACGGCAGTATTAGTCACTGCGGGGATACGGCTATAGCAATCGTCTCTCACCAACCGATTGGTGTGGATATCGAAGAAATTTTTTCTGCACACACAGCCAGAGAATTGACAGATAACATCATTACCCCCACTGAACGCGAGTTTATTACAGGCTGCAATTTACCTTTCCCTGTGGCACTTACACTGGCATTTTCAGCAAAAGAGAGTGCATTTAAGGCAAGCAAGATACAGACCGACGCAGGATTTCTAAATTATCAGGTGGTTAACTGGAATAAACAGCGAATCATTATTCGTTGGGAGGACGAGATTTTTGCTGTGCACTGGCAGATAAGAGGAAAACACATCATAACGCTGTGCCAACACGATTAATGGATAACTCTTGCTGTGGCTCGCCCGCAGCCATCACTGAACGCGGGCGAAAGTGTAAAGCAGGTGCCCTACCATTCCTGACCTGACAACCGGATATGCAGGGATTTCTCCCCGCACAGCGGCGATTTCTTCGGTTCGTAAGCGAGAACAGCCTTAAACTCAATATTACGTTCCTTTACGGTGAACTCACACAGCGAGTCTCCGACCAGAAGCGTAAATCCCAGTACCGTCAAACACAGTACTATGACTGCCACAAGGGCATATTTCGTCAGCGTGTTTATATTGCCTCCATGCGAAGAAGGGACTAGCATCCAAATTGTTCAGGTTTGGGTAGGTAGCCCCAGGGTTGATAGAAATATCTCCTGGGCTTCATCTTTCCAGACCTCAGAGTAAACCTGAAACCGGAAAGCTTCAGGCACCCGCGGTTATCTTACCCTTCCTTAGCAAAATAACTGTTTGTTTATACAGTAAATCCTGTTTCGGGCTTTCCACAATTCATCAGATCAACTGAAGCTGAGCCAGTTTTTCTGTACGCCCCAATCGTCAAAATTCTTCGCCACCAGCCAGCTCAGCCATAACTTGTCACATTGCAAAAGTAGCCAAATTGCTTCAGTAGCAATCGGTTCATCATCACCAAAAAAAGAAACATTCCAGAACTTCCGCATCTCGCCCAGCCGCGCCCACTTCTATACTGAAACGAAAACGCCCACATAAGAGAAACCTATGTCATTACCCGATTTTCATATTTCTGAACCTTTTACCCTCGGTATTGAGCTGGAAATGCAGGTGGTTAATCCGCCGGGCTATGATCTTAGTCAGGACTCTTCAACGCTAATTGATGCGGTAAAAAGTGAGATTAGCGCCGGGGAAGTGAAGCACGATATCACCGAAAGTATGCTGGAACTGGCAACTGGTGTTTGCCGTGATATCAACCAGGCTGCCGGGCAATTTTCAGCAATGCAGAAAGTCGTTCTGCAAGCTGCGGCGGAGAATCATCTGGAAATTTGCGGTGGCGGTACGCACCCATTTCAGAAATGGCAGCGTCAGGAGGTGTGCGATAACGCACGCTATCAGCGGACGCTGGAACACTTTGGTTATCTCATTCAGCAGGCGACTGTTTTTGGTCAGCATGTTCACGTTGGCTGCGCCAGTGGCGATGACGCCATTTATTTGCTACACGGCTTATCGCGCTTTGTGCCGCACTTTATCGCCCTTTCTGCCGCGTCGCCGTATATGCAGGGAACAGATACCCATTTTGTCTCCTCACGGCCAAATATCTTTTCCGCCTTTCCCGATAATGGCCCGATGCCGTGGGTCAGTAACTGGCAGCAATTCGAAGCCCTGTTTCGCTGCCTGAGTTACACCACGATGATCGACAGCATTAAAGATTTGCACTGGGATATTCGCCCCAGCCCTCATTTTGGCACAGTAGAAGTTCGGGTGATGGATACCCCGTTAACCCTTAGCCATGCGATAAATATGGCGGGATTGATTCAGTCCACCGCTCACTGGCTGCTGACGGAACGCCCTTTTAAGCATCAGGAAAAGGATTATCTGCTGTATAAGTTCAACCGTTTCCAGGCCTGCCGCTATGGTCTGGAAGGCGTTGTTACCGATCCACACACCGGCGATCGTCGGCCACTAACAGAAGACACCTTACGATTGCTGGAAAAAATCGCCCCTTCTGCGCATAAAATTGGTGCGTCGAGTGCGGTTGAGGCCCTACATCGCCAGGTCGCCAGCGGTCTGAATGAAGCACAGTTGATGCGTGATTTCGTTGCCGATGGCGGCTCGCTGATTGGGCTGGTGAAAAAGCATTGTGAGATTTGGGCCGGAGACTAAGTCGGGAATTGCCTTACAGAAGAATATCCCTGACAATGGTGTTTTAACTTACATTTAACAATGTTATGAAACATCCTTTAGAAACCTTGGCCGCCGCAGCAGGCATTTTGTTGATGGCTTTCCTCTCTTGCCTGCTGCTGCCCGCCCCCGCGCTGGGGCTGACGCTGGCACAGAAACTGATGGCCACGTTCCATCTGATGGATCTGAGTCAGCTTTACACTTTGTTATTTTGTCTGTGGTTTTTAGTGCTGGGCGCTATTGAATATTTTATTCTTAGATTTATCTGGCGACGCTGGTTCTCGCTGGCGGATTAAACATCGATTATCGCCGCGGTTCGCGGCATACTTTGCTTATTCTCCTTCGCCTTAAGGAAAGTTTATGGATAAGCAATCACTGCTTGAAACGGCGAAACGCCTGGCGCTTGAGCTGCCTTTCGTCGAGCTTTGCTGGCCGTTTGGCCCGGAGTTTGATGTTTTTAAAATTGGCGGCAAGATTTTTATGCTGTCGTCAGAACTGCGCGGCGTCCCCTTCATAAATCTGAAGTCCGATCCACAAAAATCCCTGTTAAATCAGCAGATATATCCGAACATTAAGCCTGGATATCACATGAATAAAAAGCACTGGATTTCGGTGTATCCCGGCAAGGAAATCTCCGAAGCGTTACTTCGCGATCTGATCAACGATTCATGGAATTTAGTGGTTGATGGCTTAGCCAAACGCGATCAAAAAAGACTGCGCCCAGGCTAAAACGTAAATCTATAGAGCATTTTTCTCGCTTACCATTTTACTTCGATCCTTGTAATCTGCTGGCACACAAATGTCTTTCACAAGGAGTCTTTATGGATATTATTTCTGTCGCCTTAAAGCGTCATTCCACTAAGGCATTCGATGCCAACAAAAAACTTACCCCAGAACAGGCGGAGCAGATCAAAAACCTGCTGCAATACAGCCCTTCCAGCACCAACTCCCAGCCGTGGCATTTTATCGTTGCCAGCACTGAAGAAGGCAAAGCGCGTGTCGCCAAATCCGCTGCCGATAATTACGTGTTCAACGAACGTAAAATACTTGATGCCTCGCACGTCGTGGTGTTCTGCGCGAAAACCGCAATGGACGATGCCTGGCTGAAGCTGGTTGTTGACCAGGAAGATGCTGATGGCCGCTTTGCCACGCCGGAAGCGAAAGCCGCGAACGATAAAGGCCGCAAATTCTTCGCGGATATGCACCGTAAAGATCTGCAAGATGATGCAGAGTGGATGGCAAAACAGGTATATCTCAACGTCGGTAATTTCCTGCTGGGCGTTGCGGCACTGGGTCTGGACGCGGTGCCAATCGAAGGTTTTGACGCCGCGATCCTCGATGAAGAATTTGGTCTGAAAGAGAAAGGCTACACCAGTCTGGTGATCGTTCCGGTGGGTCATCATAGCGTCGAAGATTTTAACGCTACCCTGCCAAAATCTCGTCTGCCACAAAGTATCACTTTAACCGAAGTGTAATTCTCCCTTGCCGGGCATCCGCCCGGCTATTTATCCTCAGATTTTACTTATTTGCATAACCCCCTTTCACCCGTCATCATAGGCCGCTGTTGTATAAAGGAGACGTTATGCAGGATTTAATATCCCAGGTTGAAGATTTAGCGGGTATTGAGATCGATCACACCACTTCAATGGTGATGATTTTCGGTATTATTTTTCTGACCGCCGTAATAGTGCATATTATTTTGCACTGGGTGGTACTGCGTACCTTCGAAAAACGCGCCATCGCCAGCTCACGGCTGTGGTTGCAAATCATTACCCAGAATAAACTCTTCCACCGTTTAGCTTTTACCCTGCAGGGGATTATCGTCAATATTCAGGCGGTATTCTGGCTGCAAAAAGGCACCGAAGCGGCTGATATCCTGACCACCTGTGCGCAGTTGTGGATCATGATGTATGCGCTGCTTTCAGTCTTCTCCCTGCTGGATGTTATTTTAAATCTGGCTCAGAAATTCCCGGCGGCAAAACAGTTGCCGTTAAAAGGGATATTTCAGGGGATCAAACTGATCGGCGCGATTCTGGTCGGCATATTAATGATCTCACTGCTGATTGGTCAGTCACCGGCAATTCTGATCAGTGGTCTTGGCGCGATGGCTGCCGTACTGATGTTGGTGTTTAAAGATCCGATTCTTGGTCTGGTTGCAGGGATTCAGCTTTCCGCGAACGATATGTTGAAACTGGGCGACTGGCTGGAGATGCCAAAATACGGCGCGGATGGCTCAGTGATCGATATCGGCTTAACTACCGTCAAAGTGCGTAACTGGGATAATACCATTACCACTATTCCCACCTGGTCGTTAGTATCCGACTCCTTTAAAAACTGGAGCGGGATGTCAGCCTCTGGCGGTCGACGTATTAAACGCAGCATCAGTATTGATGTCACCAGTATTCGTTTTCTTGATGAAACCGAAATGCAGCGGCTGAATAAAGCGCATTTGTTGAAACCCTATTTAACCAGCCGCCATCAGGAAATTAACGAGTGGAATCGCCAGCAAGGTTCTACGGAGTCAGTATTAAACCTGCGCCGAATGACCAATATTGGAACGTTTCGCGCCTATCTGAACGAATATCTACGCAATCATCCGCGGATTCGTAAAGATATGACCTTAATGGTGCGCCAGTTAGCTCCCGGCGATAATGGTTTACCGCTTGAGATCTATGCGTTTACTAATACTGTGGTGTGGCTGGAATATGAAAGCATTCAGGCTGATATATTCGACCACATATTTGCCATCGTCGAAGAGTTTGGTCTGCGACTTCATCAGTCACCAACCAGCAATGATATTCGCTCCCTGGCAGAAGCATTTAAGCAGTAATTAAAAAACCGCTCTCATCGAATGGATGAGAGCGGCTTCAAATTGTTGACATCATTTTGTCGGATGCGGCGTGAACGCCTTATCCGACCTACACTATTATTTCGCTTTCCGGCGCAGTGTTTTAAACGCCACAAACAGGAACACAATCCACACCGGCAGCAAAATTGCCGACAAGCGCATATCATCCATCGTGCACATCAACAGCAAAATCATGCCGAGGAAGGCAATGCAAAGATAGTTGCCAAACGGATAGAGCAGCGCCTTAAACTGTGTTTCACGCCCCTGACGTCGCATCGCTGCACGAAAACGCAAATGCGCCAGGCAGATCATAATCCAGTTCAACAGCAAGGTTGCCACCACCAGTGCCATCAGCAAACCAAACGCTTTTTGCGGCAACAGATAGTTGATCAACACCACCAGTGAGGTGATCGCCCCGGAAAGCATCAGCGAGTTGATCGGCACGCCGCGACGGCTAACACGGGTAAGGAACTTCGGTGCGTTACCCTGGACGGAAAGGCCAAACAGCATCCGGCTGTTAGAGTAAACCCCGCTGTTATACACTGACAGCGATGCCACCAGAATGACGAAGTTCAGCGCAGAAGCCACCACGTTGCTGTCGAGGTTATGGAAAATCATCACAAACGGGCTACTGTTAGATTTCACTTCCACCCACGGGTAGAGCGCCAGTAATACCACCAGCGAACCGATATAAAACAGCAAGATACGATAAACCACCTGATTTACCGCCTTCGGGATGCTTTTTTCCGGATCGCGCGCTTCAGCGGCAGTGATCCCAATCAGCTCCAGGCCGCCGAAGGAGAACATGATCACCGCCAGCGACAAAATCAGCCCGTTCCAGCCAGTGGCAAAGAAACCACCAAAGCGCCAGAGGTTATCGATACTGGCTTTCTCGCCACCGTGACCAGAAAACAGCAGCCACAGACCAAAACCGATCATGCCGATAATCGCCAGCACTTTAATCAGCGCAAACCAGAACTCGGTTTCGCCATACAAGCGCACGTTCACCAGGTTAACGGCGTTGATGATAATAAAGAAGGCGGCGGCCCAGACCCACGTTGGAACATCCGGGAACCAGTACTGCATATAGATGCCCGCAGCGGTCAGCTCTGCCATTCCCACCAGCACAAACATTACCCAATAGTTCCAGCCGGAAAGGAAGCCTGCAAACGGTCCCCAGTATTTATAAGCAAAGTGGGCAAACGAACCGGAAACCGGCTCCTCAACCACCATCTCGCCAAGCTGGCGCATAATCAGGAAAGCGATGATCCCGGCGACGCCGTAGCCCAGCAACACGGCCGGCCCCGCCATCTGAATCGCCGGGCCAATGCCAAGAAACAGACCAGTACCAATTGCACCGCCCAGCGCAATCAGTTGAATATGACGGTTATGTAATCCCCGATGAAGCGTCGGCTCTTGATTCGACGCGGTATCTTCCGATACGGTTGACGCGTTTTTCACGCCTTTCCCCTGTGTGTCTTTTTTAATGAGGGGCATCTTTTAACATTTAGTGCTGGTCGTCGCAAGATACAATCCACACAGTTAAACCGGGTATCCTTTTCTTATGCAAATTGCCGACAAAAAGTACTCTGTTATTGCCAAATAAGGTGTTAACGCCTTATTTGGCCTACAGAAACGTGCAAATTCAATAAATTATAATTCACGCTGTAGGCCTGATAAGGCATAGCGCATCAGGCAATTTGCCTAAACCCGATGGCGGTGCAGCCACATCAACTTATACGCCGCCGGGATAATAAACAGCGACAGCAACGGTGCGGTGATCATACCGCCAATCATCGGCGCAGCGATGCGACTCATCACTTCGGAACCCGCCCCTGTTCCCCACAGAATCGGCAGCAGACCAGCGATAATCACCGCCACCGTCATCGCTTTCGGGCGCACGCGCAGTACCGCGCCGTGATACAACGCCTCATCCAGCTTCTGTTCACTAAAGGTTTGCGGATTATCCAGCGACGGCTCTGCCTCTATGGCGTGACGTAAATACATCAACATCACCACACCAAACTCGGCAGCGACTCCGGCGAGAGCGATAAAACCGGTGCCCGTTGCCACGGAAAGATGAAAGCCCATCCACCACAGGAACCAGATACCGCCCACCAGCGCAAACGGTACACTGCTGATAATCAACAACGCTTCGCCTACGCGACGGAACGCCAGATATAACAGCACGAAAATGATCATCAACGTCATCGGCACCATGAGTTTCAGCTTATGGTTCGCGCGCTCCAGTAACTCGAACTGCCCGGAGAACGCCACACTAGTGCCCGGTTTCAACTGCACTTTCTCGGCAATCGCTTTTTGCAGATCGTGAACCACCGACACCATGTCACGGTCGCGAGCGTCGATATAAATCCAGCTCGTCGGTCGCGCATTCTCGGTTTTCAGCATTGACGGTCCGCCAGAGACTTTGACGTCAGCAACGTCAGCAAGGGTGATTTGCTGTTTCATCGGCGTCAGAATCGGTAGCTGTCGCAGCGCCTGCGGGCTGTCGCGCCAGCTTTGTGGATAACGCAGATTAATCGGGTAACGAGCAATCCCTTCCACCGTTTCGCCAACCATCGCTCCGCCCACTGCGGATGTCACAAACAACTGCACATCCGCCACCGTCATACCGTAACGCGCGGCTTTTTCGCGGTTAATCTCAACGTTGATATAGCGCCCACCTTCCAGGCGTTCGGCAAGCGCAGAAGCCACGCCAGGCACCGTTCGCGCCACTTCTTCGATTTGTTCCGCCATCGCGTCGATATCCGCCAGCACGTTGCCGGAAACCTTAATCCCGATGGGACTTTTAATGCCGGTCGAGAGCATATCGATACGGTTACGGATTGGCGGCACCCACAGATTTGCCAGCCCCGGCAGCCGCACTGTGTTATCCAGCTCTTCGATGATTTTGTCCATCGTCATACCTGGCCGCCACTGATCCTGCGGCTTAAGTTGAATGGTCGTTTCTACCATCTCCAGCGGAGCAGAATCAGTTGCCGTTTCCGCTTTCCCGGTCTTGCCAAATACCCGCGCCACTTCCGGCACGCTCATGATCAGCTTGTCAGTTTTTTGCAGCATACTCGCCGCTTCCGCCGCGGAAATCCCCGGTAGCGTCGAAGGCATATACAGCAAGTCCCCTTCATTGATCTGCGGTAAAAATTCGCCGCCAACTTTATTGAGCGGCCAGATTACCGTCAGCACCGAAAGCGCCGCCACCAGCAGCGTGGTTTTTGGCCAGTGCAATACTTTCAGCAACAGCGGATGGTAAATCCGAATCAAAAAGCGGTTGAGCGGATTACTACTTTCTGGCGGAATTTTGCCACGGATCCAGTAACCCATCAGGATCGGGATCACCACGATCGCCAGCAGCGCTGCCCCCGCCATCGCATAGGTTTTAGTGAACGCCAGTGGACCAAACAAACGCCCTTCCTGTCCTTCAAGGGTGAAGATCGGGATAAACGACAACGTAATAATCAGCAAGCTGATAAACAGCGCTGGCCCTACTTCAACAGAAGCATCGGTGATCACCTGCCAGCGTGTTTTATTATCCAGCGGGGCGTCAGGATGCTGATGCTGCCACTCTTCCAACCGTTTATGGGCATTCTCGATCATGACGATAGCGGCATCGACCATCGCCCCGACGGCAATCGCAATACCGCCCAGCGACATAATATTGGCGTTCAGCCCCTGAAAGTGCATGACAATAAAAGCAATACACAACCCCAGCGGCAACGAAATAATCGCCACCAGCGCCGAGCGCACATGCCAGAGGAACAGCGCACAGACTACCGCCACCACAATAAACTCTTCCAGCAGCTTGCCGCTGAGATTGTCGATAGCGCGGTCAATAAGCTGGCTGCGATCGTATGTTGTAACTATCTCCACGCCTTCCGGCAGGCTGCTTTTCAGCGCTTCCAGTTTGTCCTTCACGGCGGCAATAACTTCACGGGCGTTTTTGCCGGAGCGCAGGATAACGACCCCACCCGCCACTTCGCCTTCGCCGTTCAGCTCCGCAATACCCCGGCGCATTTCCGGCCCAACCTGAACCTTCGCTACATCACGCAGATAAACGGGAACACCATTTTCACTGGCTTTTAAAACGATGTGATTAAAGTCGTCGAGCGTTTGCAGATAGCCACTGGCACGTACCATATACTCTGCTTCCGCCAGTTCAATCGACGAACCGCCTGCTTCCTGGTTTGAGGCATCCAGCGCACTTTTCACTTCTGCGAGACTGATGCCATATTGCGCCAGGCGCTGAGGATCGATAACTACCTGATACTCTTTTACCACACCGCCCACCGATGCCACTTCCGCAACATTGGGGATGGTTTTTAGCTCATATTTAAGAAACCAGTCCTGCAATGAGCGTAAATCAGCCAGATCGTGCTTCCCGCTGCGATCCACCAGCGCGTATTCATAAATCCAGCCAACGCCCGTGGCATCTGGCCCCAACTCGGCACTGACACCCGCAGGCAGCTTACCCTGCACCTGGTTGAGGTACTCCAGCACCCGCGAGCGCGCCCAGTACGGATCGGTGCCATCTTCGAAAATGACATACACATAAGAGTCGCCAAACTGCGAGAAACCGCGCACTGTCTTCGCGCCCGGCACCGACAGCATGGTAGTGGTTAGCGGATAAGTGACCTGATTTTCAACGATTTGTGGTGCCTGACCGGGGTAACTGGTTTTAATAATCACCTGCACATCGGAGAGATCCGGCAGTGCATCCACTGGCGTGTTAATAATGGTCCAGGTGCCCCAGATACTCAGAAACAATGCGCCCATCAGCACCAGAAAACGGTTCGCCACCGAGCGACGAATAATCCATTCAATCATTGGTTATTCCCTCAATGCGCATGGGTAGCGCTTTCAGAGCGCATCCGCTCCAGCGCACCAGAAATATTGGCTTCGGAATCAATCAGAAACAGCCCGCTGGAAACCACCTTTTCACCTTCCGCCAGACCAGAGCGTAGCGCGGTGATACCTTGTGATGCCTGGAAAACGGAAACGCGTTTCGGAACAAAACGCCCGTCGGCATCAACGGTAATCACCCGCTGTTCGCTGCCGGTGTCGATCAGCGCCTGTGAAGGAATCAGCAGCATCGGTTCGCTGGCGGTATTGAGTTGCAACCAGGCGTTCATTCCCGGTTTTAGCGCCTCTTCGGCGTTGTCGACTTCCAGACGCAGTTGCAGCGTGCGGGTCGCGGCATCCACGCCGGGTAGCAGCGTCCATTTGCGAATGGTGAGCGTTTTATCGGGTCGCGCCGGAACGGTGAGCGTAAACTGCGAGGCATCTTTCACCAGCCAGGCGATGGACTCCGGGATCGCGGCAGTGACCCACACCGGGTTCATACCCTGAATTTTCGCTACCACGTTATCTTTGGCGATATTCATTCCCGCGCGCAGATCAAACGCGGTGATCACGCCATCAATGGGCGCTTTGAGCGTAAAGCGAGTCTGGATTTTTTGCGTGGCGATCAAGCGGCGAATATCGGCCTCCGGCATTCCCGCCAGTCGCAGCCGCTCAAGAATGCCTTCGATCTGGGTCGCCGTACCGCCGGTTTCACGTAGCAGTAAATACTCACTCTGCGCTTCCACCCAGTCGGGAATAGTCAGCTCGAGAAGCGGCGCGCCCTTTTTCACTTTATCGCCCACGGTAAGCGGATAAACCTTGTCGATAAACCCGGCGGCGCGGGCCTGCACAATAGCAAACTGATACTCGTTGTAACTGACGTTTGCCGGGAAACTCTGGGCAAACGTCAACGACCCGCGCGTGACGGTGGCCGTTTTCACCCCCAGATTCTGCGTCTGGGTCGGGTCAATACGCACACCAGACGCAGAATTCTCTTCATCGGCATATTTCGGCACCAGATCCATATCCATAAACGGCGATTTACCCGGTTTATCGAACCGCGTATTGGGATACATCGGGTCATACCAGAATAAAATTTTACGTTCTGCGGTTGGTGTTTTTTCTGCTGGCTGTTCCGCCTGGGCAAACCAGGTAAAACCTGCCGCGGAAATAATACCGCCCGCGATCATGCTGCCGATAATAAGCGCGATTTTTTTCATTTCATTAAACCTGGGTTACTGGCTGACTTTAATATCCTGTAATAAAGAAAGGTTGCCCTGCTGGACAAAATTAAACGCCACTTTGTCGCCGGTTTTAATTTCGCTCATTTTCGTCTGCGGGGTGATGGTAAAACGCATGGTCATCTCCGGCCAGTTCACGGCAGCAATCGGATCGTGATGGATAGTGATTTTTTTGCTTTCCAGATCAACACCTTTTACCACACCGGTGGCGCTAATTACCTGCGGTTGTGCTTCGCTCATCGTTTCATGATGATGTTCGTTAGCCTGCGCATTAAAGCCAATAACAGTAAACAGACTGAACATTGCGACTTGCAGTGTCTTTTTCATTTTATATCTCCTGGTGTTAAAAAATTATTGCTGCCAACCGCCACCCAGAGCGGTATATAAGGAAACTTCGTTAACCTGACGGGCATAATTCAGGTCGAGTAAGGTTTGTCGGGTAGCAAATAAAGAACGTTCGGCATCCAGCACTTCCAGATAACTTACCGCGCCGTGCTGATATAACGTCCGCGCCCGTTGCAGGGTAATTTGCAACGACGCCAGATAACGCTGCTGAGCGCTGATTTGATCATTCAGGCTTTGGCGTAACGCCAGCGCATCGGCCACTTCTTTAAAGGCGTTCTGGATTTTCTGTTCATAATTCACCACCGACTGCTGCTGGCGAATTTCAGCGATATCCAGATTGGCCTGATTACGTCCGGCATTAAAAATGGGGCTCTCAATTTTGGGGATAAAATTCCACATCCCGCTGCTGGCGTTAAATAATGACGACAGATCGCTGCTGGCGGTTGATATTCCGCTGGTCAGGCTTATAGACGGAAAAAATGCCGCGCGTGCAGCACCAATATTGGCATTGGCCGCCATTAATGCATGTTCGGCTTCCATAATATCCGGGCGTTGCAATAAGATTTGCGATGACAAACCCGCCGGTAATTTAACGCTTTGCAAGCTGTCGCTGTTTGCTGCCTGCGCTTGCGGCAGCTTGCCGTAGCGTCCCAATAACAGTTGCAACGCATTATTCGCCTGCGCCAGTTCCCCCTGACGTTTAGCAATATCGCTACGGGTACTTTCAATCACCCCGCGAGCCTGTTCCAGCGCCAGAACATTGCTGCTACCGGTTAACAGTTGTTTTTCGACAAACGCATATGACTGTTGATAATTACGCAGCGTTTCTTCGGCTATTTGCAATTGCGCATAAGCCAGTTGCTGGTTGTAATAGCTTTGCGCGACATTCGAAACCAGCAGAATATGCACCGCGCGCCGGGCTTCCTCAGTAGCTAAATAATTTTGTCGCTCGGCTTCGCTCATGTTCTTTAAGCGACCGAAAAAATCGAGGTCAAAACTGGTGTTAAGGCCAGTCGAGAACTCCCGTGTCGTGGCGGTATTGCCTTTAAGATTACCGCTCCAGTTGCCGCTACCCTCGCCGTTGAGTTGCGGGTAGCGATCGGCATCGGTCAGTCGATATTGCGCCCGCGCCTCCTGCACTTTTAGCGCCGCCATACGCAAATCCCGGTTATTCGCCAGCGCCTCGCTAATCAGCGTCTTCACCTGATTATCAACAAAAAAGGTGCGCCAGCCCGCACTCTGGTAATTATCGACCGGGTTGATCAGGCTGTTCTGACTTAACGAAAACTGCTGCGGCACGGGCATTGCCGGGCGCTGATAATCCGGTGCCAGTGAGCAACCACTTAGCGCGAGGGCCACACTAAGTGTCAGGAGTTTACAATGAGACATAGGCGCATAATTTCTGGTGATTTTATGCCGCCAACTTTACCCGCCAGGCTCTGATTTTCCGGTGACAGGAAAATGACAAAATTGTCATTTTGCCAATAAGCGATTGCCATCTGATCGCGCTCCTCTAGAATTGGCCGGGCAGTATGCGGAGGAAACATGAAACTGTTGATTGTCGAAGATGAAAAGAAAACCGGCGAATATCTGAACAAAGGGTTAACCGAAGCCGGTTTTGTGGTCGATTTGGCCGATAACGGACTTAACGGCTACCATCTGGCGATGACTGGAGATTACGACCTGATAATCCTCGATATTATGCTGCCAGACGTGAACGGCTGGGATATCGTGCGCATGTTGCGTTCTGCCAACAAAGGGATGCCGATTCTGCTGCTCAGCGCGCTGGGTACGATTGAACATCGCGTCAAGGGGCTGGAGCTGGGAGCGGATGATTATCTGGTGAAGCCATTCGCTTTTGCTGAACTGCTGGCGCGGGTGCGCACCTTACTGCGGCGCGGAGCGGCGGTGATTATCGAAAGCCAGTTTCAGGTTGCCGACCTGATGGTCGATCTTGTCAGCCGCAAAGTCACCCGTAGCGGCACGCGTATCACTTTGACCAGTAAAGAATTTACCCTGCTGGAGTTTTTCCTCCGTCATCAGGGCGAAGTACTGCCCCGCTCGCTTATCGCTTCACAGGTATGGGACATGAATTTTGACAGCGACACCAACGCCATTGATGTGGCGGTGAAGCGACTGCGCGGCAAAATCGACAATGATTTTGAGCCAAAGCTGATTCAAACCGTGCGTGGCGTGGGTTACATGCTTGAGGTGCCGGATGGCCAATAAGCCATTTCAGCGCCCGTTTTCGCTGGCAACCCGCCTGACCTTTTTTATCAGCCTTGCCACCATCGCGGCATTTTTCGCCTTTGCATGGATCATGATCCACTCGGTAAAAGTCCATTTTGCTGAGCAGGATATTAATGATTTAAAAGAGATTAGCACCACCCTTGAACGGGTACTTAATCACCCTGACGAGACACAAGCCCGACGCTTAATGACGCTGGAAGATATCGTCAGTGGTTATTCCAACGTCTTGATTTCCCTGGCAGATAGCCACGGTAAAACGGTATATCACTCCCCAGGCGCGCCGGATATCCGCGAGTTTGCACGCGATGCCATACCCGATAAAGACGCACGTGGTGGTGAGGTGTATCTCCTCTCCGGCCCGACGATTATGATGCCGGGCCACGGTCACGGGCATAGGGAACACAGCAACTGGCGGATGATTAACTTGTCGGTTGGCCCGCTGGTGGACGGCAAACCGGCTTATACGCTCTACATTGCGCTGTCGATCGATTTTCATCTTCATTACATAAATGATTTGATGAATAAACTTGTAATGACTGCATCGATCATCAGCATCCTGATCGTCTTTATCGTGCTGCTGGCGGTACATAAAGGTCACGCGCCGATCCGCAGCGTCAGCCGCCAGATCCAGAATATCACTTCGAAAGATCTCGACGTTCGCCTGGACCCGCAGACCGTGCCGATTGAGCTGGAGCAACTGGTGCTGTCGTTTAATCATATGATTGAACGTATTGAAGATGTCTTTACCCGCCAGTCCAACTTCTCGGCAGATATCGCCCACGAAATTCGCACGCCAATTACGAATCTGGTGACGCAAACGGAAATTGCCCTGAGTCAGTCGCGCAGCCAGAAGGAACTGGAAGATGTGCTCTACTCTAATCTGGAAGAGTTGACGCGAATGGCGAAAATGGTCAGCGATATGCTGTTTCTCGCCCAGGCCGATAACAACCAGCTAATCCCGGAAAAGAAAATGCTCAACCTGGCAGATGAAGTCAGCAAAGTTTTCGATTTTTTCGAGGCGTTAGCGGAAGATCGCGGCGTGGAACTGCGATTTGTTGGCGACAAGTGTCAGGTCGCGGGCGATCCGTTGATGTTGCGTCGGGCGTTAAGCAACCTGCTTTCTAACGCCCTGCGTTATACGCCGCCCGGAGAGGCAATTGTAGTGCGTTGCCAGGCTACCGATCGCCAGGTACAGGTTACCGTCGAAAACCCCGGTACGCCCATTCCGCCCGAACACTTACCGCGATTGTTCGACCGCTTCTACCGCGTTGACCCCTCCCGCCAACGAAAAGGTGAAGGTAGCGGCATTGGCCTGGCGATTGTGAAATCGATTGTTGTCGCGCATAAAGGCACGGTTGCGGTAACGTCAGATGCGCGTGGGACAAGGTTTGTGATCTCATTACCCGCTTAATCATTCAGCAAACAGCAACTTTTATCACCAGTGTAAAAATAACGTGCCGCAATAGTCATACCTATTAATGGTAAAAAGCTGTCACAATTCATAAAAAACCTTAATATACGCCACCCTAAACATAAGCAGCGTTAATGTAAGGTTTTGGCGTGGACTGGCTTCTTGATGTTTTTGCTACCTGGCTTTATGGCTTAAAAGTAATCGCGATAACGTTAGCGGTCATAATGTTCATCAGCGGACTGGACGATTTTTTCATTGATGTCGTCTACTGGGTTCGTCGCATTAAGCGCAAGTTGAGTGTTTATCGGCGCTACCCACGAATGAGTTACCGCGAACTGTACAAACCAGATGAAAAACCGTTAGCGATTATGGTTCCGGCGTGGAATGAAACTGGCGTCATCGGCAATATGGCCGAGCTGGCGGCAACCACGCTCGACTATGAAAACTATCATATCTTTGTCGGCACTTACCCGAACGACCCCGATACTCAGCGTGATGTTGACGAAGTGTGTGCTCGCTTCCCGAACGTGCATAAGGTGGTCTGCGCACGTCCTGGCCCCACCAGCAAAGCAGATTGTCTGAACAATGTGCTGGACGCCATCACCCAGTTTGAGCGAAGCGCCAATTTCGCCTTTGCGGGTTTTATTCTGCATGACGCCGAAGATGTGATTTCGCCAATGGAACTGCGTCTGTTCAACTACCTTGTCGAGCGTAAGGATCTGATTCAGATCCCGGTGTATCCGTTCGAACGCGAATGGACGCACTTCACCAGCATGACCTATATCGATGAGTTTTCCGAACTGCATGGCAAAGATGTTCCGGTGCGTGAAGCCCTCGCCGGACAGGTGCCCAGCGCAGGTGTTGGCACCTGTTTCAGCCGCCGCGCCGTGACCGCGCTGTTGGCTGACGGTGACGGCATTGCTTTTGACGTGCAAAGTCTCACCGAAGATTACGACATTGGTTTCCGCCTGAAAGAGAAAGGAATGACGGAGATTTTTGTCCGTTTTCCGGTGGTGGACGAAGCTAAAGAACGCGAGCAGCGTAAATTTTTACAGCACGCGCGGACGTCAAACATGATCTGCGTGCGCGAATATTTCCCCGATACCTTTTCCACCGCAGTACGGCAAAAGTCTCGCTGGATCATCGGCATTGTTTTCCAGGGATTTAAAACCCATAAATGGACTTCCAGCCTGACACTCAACTACTTTCTCTGGCGTGACCGCAAAGGGGCAATCAGCAACTTTGTTAGTTTCCTCGCGATGCTGGTGATGATCCAACTTTTGCTGTTACTGGCGTATGAAAGTTTATGGCCTGATGCCTGGCATTTTCTTTCTATTTTCAGCGGCAGCGCATGGTTAATGACCCTGCTATGGCTAAACTTTGGCTTGATGGTTAACCGTATTGTGCAGCGGGTGATTTTTGTCACCGGTTACTACGGCCTGACGCAGGGCCTGCTATCCGTCCTGCGGCTATTCTGGGGCAACCTGATTAACTTTATGGCTAACTGGCGCGCGTTGAAACAGGTGCTTCAACATGGCGATCCGCGTCGCGTAGCGTGGGATAAAACGACGCACGATTTCCCCAGCGTGACTGGCGATACCCGTTCGTTGCGCCCGTTAGGTCAAATTTTGTTGGAAAATCAGGTCATCACCGAAGAACAACTCGATACAGCACTGCGTAATCGTGTCGAAGGTCTGCGTCTCGGCGGTTCGATGCTGATGCAGGGGTTGATCAGCGCCGAACAACTGGCGCAGGCGCTGGCTGAGCAAAACGGCGTGGCGTGGGAATCGATCGATGCCTGGCAGATCCCTTCCTCGCTGATTGCCGAAATGCCGGCTTCCGTAGCACTGCATTATGCGGTGCTGCCGCTGCGTCTGGAAAATGATGAGTTAATTGTCGGTAGTGAAGACGGCATTGATCCGGTGTCACTGGCGGCACTGACGCGCAAGGTTGGACGTAAAGTGCGCTACGTCATTGTTCTGCGCGGGCAAATTGTCACCGGATTACGCCACTGGTATGCACGCCGCCGCGGTCACGATCCGCGGGCAATGTTGTACAATGCGGTTCAGCATCAGTGGCTCACGGAACAACAGGCCAGCGATATTTGGCAGCAATATGTGCCGCATCAGTTCCTGTTTGCCGAAATACTGACCACACTCGGCCATATTAATCGTTCAGCGATTAATGTGCTGCTACTGCGTCATGAACGCAGCTCTCTGCCGCTCGGCAAATTTTTGGTTACTGAAGGTGTCATCAGCCAGGAAACGCTGGATCGCGTACTGACAATTCAACGCGAATTACAAGTTTCGATGCAATCTCTATTACTCAAAGCAGGTTTAACCACAGAACAGGTTGCGCAACTGGAGTCCGAAAATGAAGGAAAATAACCTTAATCGCATCATCGGATGGTCTGGTTTACTGCTGACGTCTTTATTGAGTACTGGCGCACTCGCAGACAATATTGGCACCAGCGCCAAAGAGCTGGGGCTTAGCGACTATCGCCATTTTGTTATTTATCCCCGCCTCGATAAGGCGCTGAAAGCACAGAAAAATAACGACGAAGCAACCGCCATCCGTGAATTTGAATATATTCATCAGCAGGTGCCGGATAATATTCCGCTGACTTTATATCTGGCAGAAGCCTATCGCCATTTTGGTCATGATGACCGCGCGCGGCTGTTGCTTGAGGATCAGCTTAAACGAACTCCCGGCGATGCCCGGCTTCAACGTAGCCTTGCGGCAATTCCTGTGGAAGTCAAAACAGTGAATACCGTCGAGGAACTGTTGGCACAGCAAAAAGCGTGCGATGCTGCGCCGACTCTGCGTTGCCGCAGTGAAGTTGGGCAGAATGCGCTGCGGCTGGCACAGTTATCTGTTGCCAAAGCGCAACTGAACGATGCGACGTTTGCCGCATCGCCGGAAGGAAAAACGTTACGAACCGATCTGCTGCAACGCGCAATCTACCTGAAACAATGGTCCCAGGCGGATACGCTATACAATGAAGCACGCCAGCAGAATACATTAAGCGCAGCAGAGCGCCGTCAGTGGTTTGACGTGCTTCTTGCCGGGCATCTGGATGATCGGATCCTGGCGCTGCAATCAGTGGGGATCTTCACCGATCCACAGTCGTATATTACTTACGCGACCGCACTGGCTTATCGTGGCGAAAAAGCACGCCTCCAGCGTTATCTCGCTGAAAACAAACCTCTGTTCACTACTGACTTACAAGAGAAAAGCTGGCTCTATCTGTTATCAAAATACAGTGACACTCCGGTGCAAGCGTTGGCGAATTACACGGTACAGTTTGCCGATAACCGCCAGTACGTTATTGGCGCAACGCTTCCGGAGCTGTTAAAAGAGGGTCAGTACGACGCGGCGCAAAAACTGCTCGCCACCCTCCCCGCCAATGAAATGCTTGAAGAGCGTTATGCCGTCAGTGTGGCAACCCACAACAGAGTTGAAGCACTACGTCTGGCGCGGTTGCTGTATCAGCGAGAACCAGCAAATCTTACGCGCCTGGATCAACTGACCTGGCAACTGATGCAGAACGGACAGTCACGTGAAGCTGCCGATTTGTTACTGCAACGCTACCCTTTCCAGGGCGATGCAAGCGCCAGCCATACGTTAATGACGCGGCTGGCGTCTCTGTTGGAAAGTCATCCTTACCTGGCAACGCCAGCGAAAGTGGCGATTTTATCGAAACCGTTGCCGCTGGCGGCGCAACGCCAGTGGCAAAGCCAGTTGCCGGGTATTGCTGACAATTGCCCGGCAATCGTCCGTTTACTGGGCGATATGTCACCGACTTACGATGCAGCCGCCTGGAACCGTCTGGCGAAGTGTTATCGGGAGACGCTACCTGGTGTAGCGTTGTATGCATGGCTTCAGGCAGAAAAACGGCAACCGAACGCGTGGCAACATCGCGCGGTGGCCTATCAGGCGTATCAGGTTGAAGACTACGCCACCGCACTGGCGGCCTGGCAGAAAATCAGTCTTCACGACATGAGCAATGAAGATCTGCTCGCTGCCGCCAATACCGCCCAGGCGGCTGGAAATGGCACAGCTCGCGATCGCTGGCTTCAGCAGGCAGAACAACGCGGGCTGGGCAACAATGCTCAGTATTGGTGGCTACATGCACAACGTTATATTCCTGCTCAGCCAGAACTTGCACTGAACGATCTCACTCGCTCAATTAACATTGCGCCTTCAGCTAACGCTTACGTTGCGCGGGCGACGATTTATCGGCAACGTCATAATGTCTCAGCGGCAGTGAGCGATTTGCGCGCCGCTCTGGAACTGGAACCGAATAACAGCAATACCCAGGCGGCGCTCGGTTACGCCTTGTGGGATAGCGGCGATATCGCGCAGTCGCGGGAGATGCTGGAACAGGCGCATAAAGGGCTACCGGACGATCCGGCACTCATCAGACAACTGGCTTACGTGAATCAGCGTCTGGATGATATGCCTGCGACGCAACACTACGCCCGGCTGGTGATTGATGACATTGATAACCAGGCGCTGATTACACCGCTGACACCGGAACAAAATCAGCAACGCTTCAATTTCCGTCGTCTGCATGAGGACGTAGGTCGCCGCTGGACGTTCAGTTTCGATTCCTCCATCGGCTTGCGTTCCGGCGCGATGAGTTCAGCTAGCAATAACGTCGGTGGCGCTGCGCCAGGTAAAAGCTATCGTAGCTACGGACAACTGGAAGCCGAATACCGTATCGGGCGCAATATACTGCTGGAAGGCGACCTGCTTTCGGTTTACAGCCGTGTGTTTGCCGATACCGGAGAAAACGGTGTGGTGATGCCGGTGAAAAATCCGATGTCCGGCACCGGCCTGCGCTGGAAGCCGCTGCGCGATCAGATCTTTTTCCTTGCCGTTGAACAGCAGTTCCCGCTGAATGGGCAAAATGGCACCTCCGACACCATGCTGCGTGCCAGCGCCTCGTTCTTTAACGGCGGCAAATACAGCGATGAGTGGCACCCGAACGGTTCAGGCTGGTTTGCCCAAAACCTGTATCTCGATGCGGCGCAATATGTCCGCCAGGATATTCAGGCGTGGACGGCTGATTACCGTGTGAGCTGGCATCAGAAAGTCGCGAACGGGCAGACAATCGAACCTTACGCTCACATACAGGATAACGGCTATCGTGATAAAGGCACTCAGGGCGCACAGCTTGGTGGCGTCGGCGTGCGCTGGAATATCTGGACCGGCGAGACGCATTACGATGCCTGGCCGCACAAAGTCAGTCTCGGCGTCGAATATCAGCATACCTTTAAGGTGATTAATCAACGTAGCGGGGAGCGCAACAACGCGTTTCTCACCATTGGAGTGCACTGGTAAATGCGTAAGTTCATTTTCGTATTGCTGACACTGCTCCTGGTCAGCCCTTTTTCCTTTGCAATGAAAGGTATTATCTGGCAACCGCAAAACCGTGACAGTCAGGTCACCGACGCCCAGTGGCAGGGACTGATGAGTCAGTTGCGTCTCCAGGGCTTCGACACCCTGATTCTGCAATGGACTCGTTATGGCGATGCATTCACCCAGCCAGAACAGCGCGCGTTATTGTTTAAGCGTGCCGCAGCAGCGCAACAGGCTGGTCTGAAGCTGATTGTTGGTCTGAACGCCGATCCGGAATTTTTTCTGCATCAGAAGCAGTCATCTGCAGCGCTGGAAAGCTACCTTAATCGCCTGCTGGCCGCCGATCTCCAGCAAGCCAGATTATGGCGTGCCGCGCCTGGCGTAACGCCGGATGGCTGGTACATCAGTGCGGAAATTGACGATCTGAACTGGCGCAGTGAAGCCGCCCGACAACCTTTACTAAAATGGTTAAACAATACGCAGCGACTGATTAGCAATGTTTCAGCAAAACCGGTTTATATCAGTAGCTTTTTCGCTGGCAATATGTCGCCCGATGGCTATCGGCAACTGCTGGAACAAGTTAGAGCGACAGGCGTTAATGTCTGGGTACAGGATGGCGGCGGCGTTGATAAACTCACCGCCGAACAGCGTGACCGTTATCTGCAAGCCAGCGCAGATTGCCAAACTGCCTCACCCGCCAGCGGCATTGTTTATGAGTTGTTTGTCGCGGGCAAAGGTAAAACGTTTGCAGCTAAACCAAAACCGAATGCGGAGATCGCCTCGCTACTAGCAAAACGTTCCGCCTGTGGCAAAGACGCACTCTATTTCTCTCTGCGCTATTTGCCCGTCGCGCGTGGCATCCTCGAGTATTAATTGTTTAAGGGAGCAACTTTGCTTGCTCCCTTCCTTTTCACTTGCCTGATCAGAATTCTGTCTGTATTAATTCTCAGTTTTCAACGCATTTTATGCGTCTGACGTTTTTCAATTATTTAACCAAACCGCGATCAAAAAGTGATAGTGTAATTTGCGAAAGAGGAGGCGTTAAAGGAAGAATATAGGTGAAACTAATTTCATCGACTAACTGTTTGTTCTGGAGGTCTTCATTCTCCTACCGGTCAATAGATAACCGGAAGGTTTTAAACTGCTGTTTGTCATGAAACTTCAAAGCTCATTCTTTCATACGTTATCTTTTAATTATCTGCCCTCCAGTCAAGTATTCTTATCAGCGGTTACACCATTATATTCACAATAAACATCATTACCCGCTTTACCATTTGTCACCACATGATAGTTGCCATCAGATCTTGCAATGCTTCGGCTCAGGATTACGCTTGCGACGATTTGGCACTTTCCAGATATTCCCGTACATAACACAAATAAGCGACGTAACCACTACTCAGAGGGATTATATAATCATATTTATACCGCTATATAACTTTTAAATAAGAACAATTATTCATCAAGCGCATTAATATCAGCATATTCCTTTACACAGGAATAAAACCTTTTATTTAATAAACAAAGAGAGTCAATGATGAGTAAAATTACAGGCGTTTTAGTTGACAACCATATCTATGATATTAAAAATGATATGACGAATGGTTACCATTTCCCTAACTGCTTGTTTCCAGGTGCCACCTTTAAGATGGTCATTGATAATGACCCGGTTAATAATGGCAAGGTAAAATGGAGCTGTAGCACTGATGCAGACAATAATGTTCTGGCGATCAGTCAGGATGGCACAGTAACTTTTCCTGACGTTGACGAAAAGTGCATCGGGAATATTTTTGCCATTTTCGCTACTGATAAATCAACGAACAAATCTGCCGGTATTTATATTTTTACTGTGAAGCGTTTTTTCAAATACAGCATTGAAGCCTATGATTCAGTTAAAGATATTTTACCGTGGGTTAAAAAAATGAACGGAGAATTTCCCGAAGCGCAGGATATCGATAGTTACGATTATAATGATCATGATTCAGGGCATATTATTAAGCGAGAAGTTAACGCAGGACTTTACCAGGAATGGGGCGATGTAGCTAATAGTGGATGGAAAACAAATAGTGAATGTGCGGGCATTTGTAGAATTTACGCTTTTAATAAAGAAGATAATATTTATTATTGGCTTAAAAATGATGGGGTCAGACAGGAATTGAGCGTGGGTTTCACCGCTCAGGCAGTTGCATCCTACGGTGAATCCATCGCCTGATTGTGTTTTTGTCCACTATCATTTGTATTATTGTAGCGTAAACATTCACTGAAATTATAAAATTTAACTTACGTAAAACCACCCGTTCAGCGGGTGGTTCTCATATTTATCCACGATGTGGATGAAGTTTAAAAAACAAACAGACTTAAGAGTTTCTTGTTATATTGCTATAAACCATTTAATCACAAAATGCCGACAGTATTTCTTGCCTACAACTTTGTTATTGCTATTCAAAACACAAATATGGCAATCCCCTGCTCCACTTGCCAAAAAACATTTACCTGCAGTATAAAAAAGCAGCCCGTATAAACATACGAGCTGACGTATTTCATTAAACTCGAACGAAACTCTTTTTAATGTGGTGCGCTTCGTGACAATAAGTTAATTACCAACACTCCGGCACAAATCAACATCATGCCTATAATGGCTGGAAGATCCAGCCGTTGGCCGAAAAATCCCCAGGACAGTAAGCTAATCAGGACGATACCGACGCCTGACCAGATAGCATAAGCAATCCCTGTAGGAATATAAGCCAGCGTCTGAGCTAATAACCAGAATGATGTACAGTAACAAATAATTGTACCAACAGAGGGCCATAACCGTGTAAAACCCTCTGAAAACTTCATTAAGGTTGTACCAATAACCTCTGCAAGTATTGCACCACCAAGATAAATATAAGGGTTCATAGCATATTCATTCCTGTTAATACCGGAGAGAATTGTTCTACAGTTTGAACTTAACTCACTGCTTCCCCCTGGTGCATTCATTGATGCTCTTCATCAGTGCTTCAGGGAATGGGCGGATGGGGATCCATAGAAATGGTGCGTAGATATGCTCACCTTACGTCTAATCATTTGACAGAGCACGCGAGGAAAATAGACGATATTTTTGGTAATGATGTCCCAAATACGTCCACTCTGAAATTATGAAGGTGGTAAAGAAGGTGTAACTGGTTGAATTGTAATGGCGCGCCCTGCAGGATTCGAACCTGCGGCCCACGACTTAGAAGGTCGTTGCTCTATCCAACTGAGCTAAGGGCGCATTGATACCACGATGTGCTGTAATCGCGTGAATTATACGGTCAACCCTTGCTGAGTCAATGGCTTTTGAACTGGTTGCTGAACAAGTGTACGGTCGTGTCTGATTTATCTCACTACGACGGCAAACCAACGGCGGTTATCATTATCGGCGTTAATCTGCCTGGTACAGAAGGTTTTACTTTTCAGAAAACGAAAACTGACAGCGCGCTACGCTTCTGACAAAATAGACGCATCCCCTTCGACCTACGTAACAGATGGAATCCTCTCTCTGATGGCAGCAAAGATTATTGACGGTAAAACGATTGCGCAGCAGGTGCGCTCTGAAGTTGCTCAAAAAGTTCAGGCACGCGTTGCGGCCGGACTGCGGGCGCCAGGACTGGCCGTTGTGCTGGTCGGCAGCAACCCTGCATCGCAAATTTATGTCGCAAGCAAACGCAAAGCTTGCGAAGAAGTCGGGTTCGTCTCCCGCTCCTATGACCTTCCTGAAACCACCAGCGAAGCAGAACTGCTTGAGCTTATCGATGCGCTGAATGCCGACAATACCATCGATGGTATTCTGGTGCAGTTGCCGCTTCCGGCGGGAATTGACTACGTCAAAGTACTGGAACGTATTCACCCGGACAAAGACGTAGACGGTTTCCATCCTTATAACGTTGGTCGTCTGTGCCAGCGTGCGCCGCGCCTGCGTCCTTGCACCCCGCGCGGTATCGTCACGCTGCTTGAGCGTTACAACATTGATACCTTTGGCCTTAATGCTGTGGTGATTGGTGCATCGAATATCGTCGGTCGCCCGATGAGCATGGAACTGCTACTGGCAGGTTGCACCACCACCGTGACTCACCGCTTCACCAAAAATCTGCGTCATCATGTGGAAAACGCCGATTTGTTGATCGTCGCCGTCGGCAAGCCAGGCTTTATTCCCGGTGACTGGATCAAAGAAGGCGCAATTGTGATTGATGTCGGTATCAACCGTCTGGAAAATGGCAAAGTTGTGGGCGACGTCGTGTTTGAAGAAGCGGCTAAGCGCGCCTCATACATTACGCCTGTTCCTGGCGGCGTTGGCCCAATGACGGTTGCCACGCTGATTGAAAACACGCTACAGGCGTGCGTTGAATATCATGATCCACAGGGTGAGTAACATGGCGACATTTTCTTTAGGTAAACATCCGCACGTTGAGCTGTGCGACTTGCTGAAACTGGAAGGCTGGAGCGAAAGCGGCGCGCAGGCGAAAATCGCGATTGCTGAAGGCCAGGTGAAAGTCGACGGCGCAGTTGAAACGCGCAAACGTTGCAAAATCGTCGCCGGTCAGACAGTGAGTTTTGCAGGTCACAGCGTACAGGTTGTTGCCTGACCCCATTCCGGCCTGCCTGTATGCAGGCCGATTCTCTTTTCAGACCTTTGCCCTCTTCGTTGCTTTCATTCATGCTGTTAGCATCAACATTTTGCCGAAGCAATCATCATGCCAACCGTTATTACCCACGCCGCCGTCCCCCTTTGTATTGGTTTAGGGTTGGGGTCGAAAATCATCCCGCCGCGTCTGTTATTTGCCGGAATCATCCTGGCGATGCTGCCAGACGCCGACGTATTGTCGTTTAAATTTGGCGTTGCCTACGGCAATGTTTTTGGCCATCGCGGTTTTACTCATTCGCTGGTATTTGCGTTTGTTGTCCCGCTGTTATGCGTGCTTATTGGGCATCGATGGTTCAGGACGGGGCTGATTCGCTGCTGGCTATTTTTAACCGTATCGCTGCTATCACACAGCTTGCTGGATTCGGTAACCACTGGCGGCAAAGGTGTTGGCTGGTTGTGGCCGTGGTCAGAGGAACGATTTTTCGCCCCCTGGCAGGTGATTAAAGTCGCGCCGTTTGCGTTATCGCGTTACACCACGCCATATGGGCATCAGGTGATTATTTCAGAGCTAATGTGGGTATGGTTACCGGGAATAATAGTGATGGGAATATTGTGGTGGGGCAGGCGTAAATTGCGCTGAGCGTATCCTCTCCCTTACGGGAGAGGATAAGAGTGAGGGTGTTACTTACGACGCCAGGTGGTTCCTTGCGGGCCATCTTCCAGCACGATCCCCATCTCGTTAAGACGATCACGCGCCGCATCCGCTGCCGCCCAGTCTTTGGCTTTACGAGCATCCAGACGCTGTTGAATTAACGCTTCAATCTCAGCCACTTCGCTGTCGTCTGCCTGTGCGCCGCTTTGCAGGAACGCCTCCGGTTCTTGCTCCAGCAGACCCAGCACGGCAGAGAGTTTACGCAGGTGAGACGCCATTGCGTTCGCCGCTGCCATATCTTCTGCTTTCAGACGGTTCACTTCACGCGCCATATCAAACAACACGGAATAGGCTTCCGGCGTGTTGAAGTCGTCATTCATCGCCTCGATAAAGCGCGCTTCAAACGCTTCGCCACCCGCAGGAGCAACGGTTTTGTCTGTGCCACGCAGCGCAGTGTAGAGACGTTCCAGCGCCGCACGCGCCTGTTTCAGGTTCTCTTCACTGTAGTTCAACTGGCTGCGATAGTGACCCGACATCAGGAAGTAACGCACGGTTTCGGCATCGTAGTATTTCAGCACATCGCGCACGGTGAAGAAGTTACCCAGCGATTTAGACATCTTCTCGCGGTCAACCATCACCATGCCGGAGTGCATCCAGTAGTTGACGTATTGACCATCGTGCGCACAGGTGGACTGGGCAATTTCGTTCTCGTGGTGCGGGAACATCAGGTCAGAACCGCCGCCGTGGATATCAAAGTGATTACCCAACTGTTTGCAGTTCATTGCCGAACATTCAATGTGCCAGCCAGGACGACCCGCGCCCCACGGAGAAGGCCAGCTCGGTTCGCCCTCTTTCGACATCTTCCACAGCACGAAGTCCATCGGGTTGCGTTTGTCATCGACCACGTCAACGCGCGCGCCTGCCTGCAACTGGTCGAGATCCTGACGCGAGAGCACGCCGTAAGTTGGATCGGTCGGTACGTCGAACATCACGTCGCCGTTGTCCGCCACATAGGCGTGACCTTTAGCAATCAGTTGTTCAGTGAGTTCAATAATTTCTGCGATATGGTGCGTTGCACGCGGCTCCATGTCCGGGCGCAGGATATTCAAAGCATCGAAATCTTTGTGCATTTCAGCGATCATGCGATCCACCAGTGCCACAAAGCTTTCGCCGTTTTCATTGGCGCGTTTGATGATTTTGTCGTCGATATCGGTAATGTTGCGCACATACTTCAGCTTATAGCCGAGGAAACGCAGGTAACGCGCAACCACGTCAAAGGCGACAAAAGTACGCCCATGACCAATATGACAGAGATCGTAAACGGTGATTCCACACACGTACATGCCGACTTCCCCGGCGTGAATAGGCTTAAATTCCTCTTTTTGGCGTGTCAGAGTATTGAAGATTTTTAGCATCGAAGATTCCGTTTAGACATGTGTGGGTAATTGAGTTGCGTATAATACCCATATTTCCCGCGCGAATCAGCATACATTGCGAGATGATCCGATCGTGCGGTTATGCTATAACACCACCCTATATATGACCCGAACCGGGTTGAAGCACCAATCAAACGGAACAGGATGCAAAAATGGTTACTTTCCACACCAATCACGGCGATATTGTCATCAAAACTTTTGACGATAAAGCACCTGAAACAGTTAAAAACTTCCTGGACTACTGCCGCGAAGGTTTTTACAACAACACCATTTTCCACCGTGTTATCAACGGCTTTATGATTCAGGGCGGCGGTTTTGAACCGGGCATGAAGCAAAAAGCCACCAAAGAGCCAATCAAAAACGAAGCCAACAACGGTCTGAAAAACACCCGTGGTACGCTGGCAATGGCTCGTACTCAGGCTCCGCACTCTGCAACTGCCCAGTTCTTCATCAACGTGGTTGATAACGACTTCCTGAACTTCTCCGGCGAGAGCCTGCAAGGTTGGGGTTACTGCGTATTTGCCGAAGTGGTTGAAGGCATGGACGTAGTCGACAAAATCAAAGGTGTCGCAACCGGTCGTAGCGGTATGCACCAGGACGTGCCAAAAGAAGACGTTATCATTGAAAGCGTGACCGTTAGCGAGTAATCGTGGCGACACTCTTTATTGCAGATCTTCATCTCTGCGTGGAAGAACCGGCGATCACCGCCGGTTTTCTGCGTTTTTTAGCGGGAGAAGCCCGCAAGGCCGACGCGCTGTATATTCTTGGCGATCTGTTTGAAGCATGGATTGGCGACGATGATCCCAGCCCGTTTCATCGCCAGATGGCGGCGGCGATCAAAGCGGTATCCGACTCCGGCGTTCCCTGTTATTTCATTCATGGCAACCGTGATTTTCTGCTCGGCAAACGCTTTGCCCGTGAAAGCGGCATGACGTTATTGCCAGAAGAAAAAGTGCTCGAACTTTATGGTCGTCGGGTGCTGATTATGCATGGCGACACGCTGTGCACCGATGACGTCGGTTATCAGGCTTTTCGCGCCAAAGTCCACAAGCCCTGGTTGCAAACGCTATTCCTCGCCCTGCCGCTGTTTTTACGTAAACATATTGCTGCGCGAATGCGCGCAAACAGTAAAGAAGCCAACAGCAGTAAATCGCTGGCGATCATGGACGTTAACCAAAACGCGGTGGTCAGTGCGATGGAAAAGCATCAGGTGCAATGGCTGATCCACGGGCATACGCATCGCCTGGCGGTGCATGAACTCATCGCCAATGCGCAACCTGCTTTCCGCGTCGTGCTGGGAGCCTGGCATACCGAAGGTTCGATGGTGAAAGTCACGGCAGATGACGTTGAGCTAATCCACTTTCCTTTCTGACCGCGAATGAACAGATTCTGAAAAAGCGCCAGACTACCGCAACCTGTATATCTTTTTCTGAGTCAGCAAGGTAATAAGTCCCTGAGTGAAATAACAACAGGGAATATTATTATGCGACGCTGCAACGGATTTTTGATTTCTGGCATCGCCCTTACGGCAGGAGCGCCTCTGTGTATTAGCTGGTTTGGCCTTGTCGGCTTCTATTTTGGCGTATTGTCACTGGTAGCTGCGGCGGTCATTTCGTGGATAGTCTATTTCTGGCTCATTTACTTAGTACTCACCCGCCCCCATAACCAACGTTTTGTCGAAAGATTTGTATTGATTGTCGGTATTTGCTTTTTTCCGTGGAGCATTGTGCTGATATGGGCATTCTTTGCCAGTTCATCCAGAGCGCATAATCAACACGCAGATCAGATTAAAAACTCAACAAATGACGGTTAATCCCGCCTACGCAACCGTTTTCCTTGCTCTCTTTCCGTGCTATTCTCTGTGCCCTCTAAAGCCGAGAGTTGTGCACCACAGGAGTTTTAAGACGCATGTCTTCCCGCAATAATCCGGCGCGTGTCGCCATCGTGATGGGGTCCAAAAGCGACTGGGCTACCATGCAGTTCGCCGCCGAAATCTTCGAAATCCTGAATGTCCCGCACCACGTAGAAGTGGTATCTGCTCACCGCACCCCTGATAAACTGTTCAGCTTCGCTGAAAGCGCCGAAGAGAACGGTTATCAGGTGATTATTGCGGGCGCTGGCGGCGCAGCGCACCTGCCAGGCATGATTGCCGCAAAAACGCTGGTGCCGGTGCTGGGCGTACCAGTACAGAGCGCCGCACTGAGCGGTGTCGATAGCCTCTACTCCATCGTGCAAATGCCGCGCGGCATTCCGGTGGGTACGCTGGCGATTGGTAAAGCGGGCGCGGCAAACGCGGCGTTACTGGCAGCACAAATTCTTGCTACTCATGATAAAGAACTGCACCAGCGTCTGAATGACTGGCGCAAAGCCCAGACCGACGAAGTACTGGAAAACCCGGACCCGCGAGGTGCGGCATGAAACAGGTTTGCGTCCTCGGTAACGGGCAGTTAGGCCGTATGTTGCGCCAGGCAGGCGAACCGTTAGGCATTGCTGTCTGGCCGGTCGGGCTGGACGCTGAACCGGCGGCGGTGCCTTTTCAACAAAGCGTGATTACCGCTGAGATCGAACGCTGGCCAGAAACCGCATTAACTCGCGAGCTGGCGCGCCATCCGGCCTTTGTGAACCGCGATGTATTCCCGATTATTGCCGATCGCCTGACTCAGAAGCAGCTTTTCGACAAACTTCACCTACCGACCGCGCCGTGGCAGTTACTTGCCGATCGCAGCGAGTGGCCTGCGGTGTTTGATCGTTTAGGTGAGCTGGCGATTGTTAAGCGTCGTATTGGTGGCTATGACGGTCGCGGTCAATGGCGTTTACGCGCCGATGAAACCGAACAGTTACCGGCTGAATGCTACGGCGAATGTATTGTCGAGCAGGGCATTAACTTCTCTGGCGAAGTGTCACTGGTTGGCGCGCGCGGCTTTGATGGCAGCACAGTGTTTTATCCGCTGACGCACAACCTGCATCAGGACGGTATTTTACGCACCAGCGTGGCTTTCCCGCAGGCCAATGCACCGCAGCAGGCGCAGGCCGAAGAAATGCTGTCAGCGATTATGCAGGAACTGGGTTATGTCGGTGTGATGGCGATGGAGTGTTTTGTCACCCCGCAAGGTCTGTTGATCAACGAACTGGCTCCGCGTGTGCATAACAGCGGTCACTGGACGCAAAACGGTGCCAGCATCAGCCAGTTTGAGCTGCACCTGCGGGCGATTACCGATCTGCCGTTACCGCAACCGGTGGTTAATAGCCCGTCGGTGATGATCAACCTGATTGGTAGCGATGTGAACTATGACTGGCTGAAACTGCCGCTGGTGCATCTGCACTGGTACGACAAAGAAGTACGCCCAGGTCGTAAAGTGGGGCATCTGAATTTGACCGACAGCGACACATCGCGTCTGACCGCGACGCTGGAAGCATTAATCCCACTGCTGCCGCCGGAGTATGCCAGCGGCGTGATTTGGGCGCAGAGTAAGTTCAGTTAACCTGGTGCTCATATTCTTGCCGGATGCGGCGTGAACGCCTTATCCGGCCTACCGATCCGGCACCAATTGTAGGCCTGATAAGATGCGCCGGCATCGCATCAGGTATCGTGCGCCAACTGCCGGATGCGGCGGGAACGCCTTATCCGGCCTACCGATCCGGCACCAATTATAGGCCTGATAAGATGCGCCAGCATCGCATCAGGCATCGTGCGCCAATTACCGGATGCGGCGGGAACGCCTTATCCGGCCTACCGATCCGGCACCAATTGTAGGCCTGATAAGATGCGTCAAACATCGCATCAGGCACAAATGCCTACGACGACAACGAAATACAGGTTCCCGCCTCGCCCGCCAGCGTCTCTTCAATTCGCGATAACGCACCAATCCACGCGGGTTTACCACGGCTTCTGACATAACCACTCACCGCCGTCACCTTCGGCCCCATCGAACCATCGGCTTTGGCAAATGGCGCTAACTCATCCGGTGTGGCATGGCGAATGGCGCGTTGCTGTGGCGTTCCCCAGTTTTCATATACCGCATCAGCATCGGTGAGGATCACCAGCCCATCGGCATTAATCTGCCTGGCGAGCAACGCAGCGGCGAGATCTTTATCAATCACCGCTTCACTCCCAGCTCCGTCATCCGTCACCGGAACACCGCCGCCGCCACTACAAATCACCACATGCCCCTCTTTGAGCAACAACTCAATGGCTTCGCTGTCGAGAATTTTACGCGGTTGTGGAGATGCCACCACCCGGCGCAAGTATTTACCGTCGCGTTTCATCTGCCAGCCATATGCCGTTTCCAGCGACTCTTGCTCTTCCGGCTGATAAACCGGACCGATAAACTTCTCTGGCTGCGAAAATGCCGGATCATCAGGTGAAACTTCAATGCGCGTCAGCACCGTCGTCACCGGTGGCATCTGCGGCTGTGCGCTCAAACTCTGCGCCAGCATATAGCCAATCATCCCCTGGCTTTCCGCCACCAGCACATCCAGCGGATACGGTTCCACCTCTTTCCACGCCAGATTCTGTAACGCCAGCAGCCCCACCTGCGGCCCGTTGCCGTGAACAATCGCCAGCCGATAAGAACGCGCCAGACGTGCCAGCGCGGGTACAGCACTGGCAATATTGCGATATTGATTTTCTGCCGTCAGCGCCTCACCGCGCTGGAGTAAGGCGTTGCCCCCAAGAGCTACAACCAGTGTTTTCATGGTGTTCCTTGTAATAATTGTTGACCAAGCCAGAACCCCAGCAGCGTATCTGCCCCTGACGTATGCCCCAGCGCCAACAGCGAATCAATCGCTGCTTCGATACGTTTCGGGCAACTCAGAGCATGAACAAAGTGCAGGAGTGGCGAGGCGAAATAGCCTTGGGCGGCGTAACGCAAATAACTAACGCTCACCGCCGTGGTAACGTGTTGAAGATTGTCGGAACAGGCAAAAAACGGGCGACCGGAGCGCGCATCTAAAGCGCCATAATACCAGGCCGCCAGCAGCATTCCGCTCAGCGTGTCATCATGACTTGGCGTTAATCCCGGACCTTTGCCCAGCCAGTGCCGCCAGTCGGTCTTAACGCCATTGAGTGCGGTCTGAAAACAGTGACGAAACTGGCGCAATTCAGCGGGTAGCGGATCGCTTAGCGCCAACACCAGTGGCCCAAAAAGCCCGGTTTCCTCCGCGCGTTGCATCCATGCAGCGGCAAGCGGTTGAGGATGCGCAGGCGGCGTAATACGTAGCAAACAATAACGCTGTGGCTGTTTAACCGTAAAACGCCCGAGGCAAATCCCTTGAGCCACAACTTGCGGTCGTTCATTGCCACGTAATCCACCGCATAACGCATCGAATTGCGCGCGGCGAAGCACCCATCCTCCGGGGCCGAAACCACTTCCCTGACGATGCAGCGTTAACAGTTCGCCGCTTTCCGTCAGCAGATTAATCGCCCGCCGCCAGACGCCCGCTAACCGCCAGGACTGGCGATAGTCTGGTGCGCTACGACTGGCAAGCAGAGGATGGATGATCGTCATCGCGCGTTCCTCAACCAATACCCATACTTTCAGCCAGGGCTTCCAGCGCCTGTTCAAAGCAGGCCAGCGGTGCCCGTACAGTGCCTGCCCCTATCTGCCCGATCCCCGCTTCTTTATGGGCGATACCAGTATTGATGAGCGGCGTAATGCCGGTTTCCACAACGCGACGAATATCCAGCCCCAGACATGCGCCCTGGAAATCCCAGCCGGGGATCGGCAACTGCATATTGCGTTCAAAGAAGATTTCCGCCATCTCTTCAGATACCGTTCTTGCAGCCTCCACGCCACCCGCACCGACAAAACGCGTTACGCCTGGGGCGGCGATCATTGCCGCTCCACCGATACCAAAGGTTTCGGTAATCGCGCTATCGCCCATATCCGGATTCGCCTGCTCCTGCGAGAAGCCGGAGAAAAACAGACCTTGTGGAGTGTTAACTGGCGCAGTAAACCAGCGATCGCCCAGACCGCTTACCCGAATCCCAAACATATTGCCGTTGCGGGTCATTGCCGTAACGATGCTGCCCGCGCGGATCATCGCACCTGCATCCATCGCCGCCTTGCAATAGGCCATCGCGAGATTGAGGAAGAACTGATCGGTCACGCTAAGGAAGTCCATCACCTCCGCGATTTGCTGTTTATCGTGATCGAGACGGGCGATTTGCGGTGCCAGCGCACGCATCAACAGTGCTGAGGAAGCAATGTTGCGTTGATGGAACTCATCGCCCATCGTAATGCCCTGCGCCATCATCGTGGTGAGATCGATACCATGCTCTATGCGCCCCAGCGCGGCGCTTAATACTGGCATCAACACATCGCGCATCCAGCGATGGCGAGTCAGAACATCTTCGCCATAGGCACCGAAACGCATCACTTTGCCGATACCTTCGTTGAGGTTGCAATACGCCCGGTTACCGTCGGTCACATTCTCAACCACCAGCATCGGCATACTGGCAGAGGTAATACCGCCCATTGGCCCGACAGCATTCACATGGTGGCAAGGAATGAAGTTCACTTCCCCCTGCTCCAGCATCGCCAAAGCCTGCGCTTCATCTTTTGCCCAGCCTTCAAACAGACATGCGCCCACGCACGCTCCTTTCATTGGCCCGGTCATCTCCTGCCAGCGCATCGGTGGCCCGGCGTGAAGCAGTGTTTTACCCTGATTTAACGCGCTAATGAGTGAAGAAGCCGGTTGCACATCCAGCCAGTGTGGACGAGCGCGACGAATTTGTTCGATAACCGCAGTATTGGCTTGCGCCACTGATGTAAACATGGGAACCCCTTATTGCAAACGTTCTAATAAACGAGCCAGTTTTTTATTGCCGCCAGCGACTGGCACCCATTGGTAATGCACTACCGGTTTGCTGGCACTTTGAAGATCCAGCGCAAAACTGCGTAACCCGGCGTTAATCACAGCGACGTTTTTCAGTAATGATGGAGTGTATTTATGCGTGGCTGGCGAAAGCGGATGAATCAGCGCCGCCGCCAGCAACGTGGCTTCAGGCAGTGAACTGACCACCGCGATCCCCGCATCTTCCAGTGTGGCAATTTGTTGCGAACGGCATTGCGGGTCACGTTCAGTACCCGTCACCGTGGCAATGGCATACAGAGGTTGACTATCTGGACGGGCGTCACAGGCTTGTTGCCATGCGCTTACCAGCGATGCGGCAGGATCGGCAGTCGCACCAAAACCAATCACCACATCGAGTAGCAATACACGCACTTGTGGTTTAGCACCGAGATCGGCAATCAACAGATTACGTAACGTCGGGTCGATCATCGGATGGGGACGCCCGACGGTGTAGAAATCATCGCCCAGATCGAGGATCTGGTGACCATCAGCGTCCAGCATCATGCCGTGATGATGGGCATCGTCGGCTGGCACGCCCAGATGTCCGGCGAGTAATCCCGCCGCTTCGGCTGCCAGCGTACCGCCGGTATACAAGCCGCAAATAAATCCACTGCTGGCCGGAGCTATCGCGTTACGTCGCGCTGTAACGCGTGAAAGCAGGCAAGCCAGACGCGCGGCATCATCCAGCGAGGAGGCAAACCACACATTCTCGTCACGAGTCGCCGTCGGGGTATAACCTAAAAACAGCGCCACCGTCGGTTTGCCGGTTACTTTCATGGCATTAACAATTTTCAGGCGCACGGCTTCGGCTGGCGGTTTTGAGACAAACGCCAGCACTTCGCTTTTCTCGTCTGCACTGAGCATTTCCAGCGCCGTCAGCGCACTGATGCCGCCCACTTCACGGCTGAGATCGCGCCCGCCCAGACCAATTGCGTGGGAGATCCCCTCCCCTGCCAGCGCAATCTGCGAGCACAATTCCTGGATCCCTGTACCAGAAGCGCCAATGACACCAATATTGCCTTCCGGCATCACATTAGCGAAAGCCAGCGGCGTAGAGGCAATCATCGACGTACCGCAATCCGGCCCCATCACCAGCAAGCCTTTTTCCCGCGCATGAGTTTTGAGTTGGATTTCGTCTTCCAGCGTGACGTTATCGGAGAACATCATCACGTTGAGGTTGCGATCCAGCGCCTGATTAGCCAGTTCCGCCGCGTACTCACCCGCCACTGAAATCAGCGCCAGATTAGCGGCGGGTAATTTCTGACAGGCGCTATCCCAGCGGCGCACCTGCGTTAACGCCTGGCTGCTGACCGTCCCCTGCGCCAGTTGCTTTAACGCCTCTTCAAGCTGCTGCATAATCGCCTGCGCGATCCCCGCATCCGCCGCTTCGCTACGAATTGCCACGCAAATATCGTTCGGCGTGGCGTTATTAAAATCGTCATGCCAGAAACCTGTAGTCTCTAATAACGCTTTATTAGCGGGCGTACCCATCATTACGGAAACATCATCAACATTTTCTGATTCGCTGAGTTTTCGTGAAATAATCATTAAACTGACCGAATCCTGAAAACACCCTTTTTTAATAAAGGCGTGGATCATAACAACTCCTTAAAAATTGCACCCATGGCAATTGCACGAGCAGTATTAATGTGTCAATTACGGTATCGTCGGCCGATGGTAAATAAGGTGATAAACATCACACAGAGATTATTAGTAAAATAAATCAAATAACCGCCAGAGCATTACGTGTTATTTTTTAACAAGCGACGTAATTTTAAAAATCAGATTAAAAACAGGCGGATTATCAAATAAATTCTAACTATATTTTTTTGCCTGTCTGGATCACATAATCCAGATATTTTCCCTGTATGTTAATTGCAGTCATGCTTCACACCGTCGTTAAAAAGGAAGACAGATGAAAATCAGTCGGGAAACACTCCACCAGCTAATTGAGAATAAACTCTGCCTGGCTGGGTTAAAACGTGAGCACGCTGCAACCGTTGCTGAAGTATTGGTTTACGCCGATGCCAGAGGGATCCACTCTCATGGCGCGGTACGCGTGGAATACTACGCAGAACGCATTTCAAAAGGCGGCACTAACCGCGAACCGGCATTCCGTCTTGAGGAGACAGGGCCGTGCTCGGCAATTTTACATGCCGACAACGCCGCCGGGCAGGTTGCCGCAAAAATGGCTATGGAACATGCCATCAAAACCGCCCAACAAAATGGCGTTGCCGTGGTCGGCATTAGCCGGATGGGGCACAGCGGTGCAATCTCTTATTTTGTGCAGCAGGCAGCTCACGCCGGATTAATTGGCATTTCGATGTGTCAGTCCGATCCCATGGTGGTGCCATTTGGCGGGGCGGAAATTTACTACGGTACTAACCCGCTGGCCTTTGCCGCGCCGGGAGAAAGTGACGAGATCCTTACCTTTGATATGGCGACTACCGTACAGGCATGGGGGAAAGTACTCGACGCGCGCTCGCGCAATATGTCTATTCCGGAGACCTGGGCGGTCGATAAAAACGGAGCACCAACAGCCGATCCATTCTCGGTTAACGCCCTGCTGCCTGCTGCCGGACCGAAAGGTTATGGCCTGATGATGATGATTGATCTGCTTTCAGGCGTGTTACTCGGTTTACCGTTCGGGCGTCAGGTCAGTTCAATGTATGACGATTTACACGCCGGACGTAATTTGGGGCAATTACATCTGGTAATTAATCCTGACTTTTTCTCCTCCAGCGAATTATTCCGACAACATCTTAGCCAGACCATGTGCGAATTAAATGCCATTACCCCCGCGCCCGGTTTTAGCCAGGTTTATTATCCCGGACAGGATCAAGATATTAAACAACGCAAAGCCGCCGTCGAAGGTATCGAGATTGTTGATGATATTTACCAGTATTTAATTTCCGACGCGCTTTATAACACGTCATATGAAACGAAAAATCCCTTTGCACAATAATAATTGAGACAGGACTTTCCTATGATCACACATTTTCGCCAGGCCATAGAAGAAACGCTGCCCTGGCTTTCCTCTTTTGGCGCAGACCCAACGGGTGGAATGACCCGTTTACTTTATTCGCCGGAATGGCTGGAAACCCAGCAACAATTCAAAAAAAGAATGGCCGTCAGCGGGCTGGAAACACATTTCGACAAAGTGGGGAATTTATACGGCCGCCTGAGCGGCACCGAATACCCACAGGAAGTGGTTCTGAGCGGTTCGCATATCGATACCGTTGTTAACGGCGGTAACCTTGACGGGCAATTCGGCGCACTGGCGGCGTGGCTGGCAATTGACTGGCTGAAAACGCAATACGGCGCGCCGCTGCGTACAGTCGAAGTGGTGGCGATGGCAGAAGAAGAAGGCAGCCGCTTCCCATATGTCTTCTGGGGCAGTAAAAACATTTTCGGTCTGGCGAATCCTGACGATGTGCGGAATATCTGTGATGCCAAAGGCAACAGCTTCCTTGATGCGATGCTCGCCTGCGGATTTGCCCTGCCGAACACGCCGCTACCACCACGCGAGGACATCAAAGCCTTTGTCGAACTGCATATTGAACAAGGCTGTGTGCTGGAAAGTAATGGTCAATCAATTGGCATCGTGAATGCAATTGTCGGGCAACGTCGCTACACGGTGACGCTGAACGGCGAATCAAACCATGCAGGCACCACGCCGATGGGCTATCGTCGTGATACGGTCTACGCGTTCAGTCGCATTTGCAATCAAGCGGTTGAAAAAGCGAAAAAGATGGGCGATCCGCTGGTGCTCACCTTTGGCAAGGTGGAGCCGCGCCCGAATACGGTGAATGTGGTGCCGGGGAAAACCACTTTCACTATTGATTGTCGCCATACTGACGCCGCCGTGTTGCGTGATTTCACCCAACGGTTAGAAAACGACATGCGGGCGATTTGCGATGAAATGGATATCGGTATTGATATCGATTTATGGATGGATGAAGAACCCGTGCCAATGAACAAAGAACTGGTCGCCACCCTGACGGAGCTGTGCAAGAAGGAAGCCCTGAACTATCGGGTAATGCACAGCGGTGCCGGACACGACGCGCAAATTTTCGCGCCTCGCGTGCCGACCTGCATGATTTTCATTCCCAGCATTAACGGGATCAGCCATAACCCGGCGGAACGCACCAATATTAACGACCTTGCCGAAGGGGTCAAAACGTTGGCACTCATGCTTTATCAACTTGCCTGGCAGAAATAAGGAGTCATAAATGGGATATTTAAATAACGTCACGGGTTACCGCGATGATTTACTGGCTAACCGCGCGATTGTGAAACACGGTAATTTCGCACTGTTAACCCCAGACGGCCTGGTGAAAAATATTATTCCGGGCTTTGAAAATTGTGACTCGACGATCCTGTCTACACCAAAGCTGGGCGCTACGTTTGTCGATTATCTGGTCACGCTGCATCAAAACGGCGGTAATCAGCAGGGTTTCGGCGGCGATGGGATAGAAACTTTCCTGTATGTGATTTCTGGAAATATCACTGCCGAAGCTGAAGGGAAAAAATTTGACTTAAGCGAAGGTGGGTATCTGTATTGCCCGCCAGGTTCCTTAATGACGTTTGTTAATTCCCAGACCGAAGACAGCCAAATCTTCTTATATAAGCGCCGTTATATTCCGGTAGAAGGCCATGCGCCGTGGCTGATTTCTGGCAATGCAAATGAACTGGAACGTATTCACTATGAAGGTATGGACGATGTGATCCTGCTGGACTTCCTGCCAAAAGAGTTAGGCTTTGATATGAACATGCATATCCTCTCTTTTGCGCCAGGTGCCAGCCACGGTTATATCGAAACCCACGTTCAGGAACACGGTGCCTATATTCTTTCCGGTCAGGGGGTTTATAACCTCGACAATAACTGGATCCCAGTGAAAAAAGGCGATTACATCTTTATGGGCGCATATTCCTTGCAAGCCGGTTATGGCGTAGGGCGCGGTGAAGCGTTTAGTTATATTTATTCGAAAGATTGCAACCGCGACGTTGAAATTTAATTAATACCACTCTCGCTGAGATTTTTATTTTAGCTATGTTGGATTTCGCCACGGTTTATACCGTGGCTTTTTTTTCGCAACATTACCTGATGCGCTTCACTTATCAAGCCTACATGATAATTTTCGCGATTTCCAGGACGGAACCGGCATACACAACACGCACGTTGTCAGTAATCTGAACGGATGCGATATGAACCGCATCCACTTTATTAAGGTAAAAATCAGAGTTTAATTCCCTGACCTATTTTAATGGCACAGGCAATATTCCGCGCGCTGTTAAAGAGATTGGTTTCACCACTGGCAAGCACTTCGGCTAAAGGTGCCAGCCGCGGCAGTATACTGAAAACAGCGTCGATACCATATTGATGCACCACTTCCACGCCATCACCCAATACGCCAGCAATCCCAATCACCGGGACATTTAATTTCTTCGCCACTGACGCCACACCCAGCGGCGCTTTACCGCCTGCCGTTTGTGAGTCAATGCGCCCCTCACCGGTGATCACCAGCGCCGCACCTTGCACCGCCTGCGCAAGATTGACCGCATTTAACACAATATCAATACCCGGTTTGATATCCGCATTGAGAAACACTGCCGCCGCAATGCCCATTCCGCCCGCTGCGCCGCCACCTGCCATCTGGCAGACGTTAATTTCAGTTTGCTGTTGTAAAACACGGGCGTAATTTTGCAGCCCCTGTTCCAGCTCTTCGACCATTTCCGGCGTTGCCCCCTTTTGTGGGCCAAACACCGTAGCCGCACCGCGTGCCCCTACCAGCGGGTTATCGACATCGCACGCGACTTCGATATGGCAGCTCACCAGACGCGGATCGCGCTCCTCTATCTCAATGCTTGCCACACGGGCTAAATTACCGCCATTTGCCGCCAGCACCAGACCATCAGCATCGAGAAAACGCACACCGAGTGCCTGCGCCATGCCCATGCCGCCGTCTACCGTCGCGCTGCCGCCAATGCCGAGAATAATATGACGAATGCTGTTATCAAGCGCATGGCGAATTAACTCACCGGTGCCATAACTTGACGCCAGTAGCGGATTACGCTTTTCAGGTGCGACCAGCATCAGGCCACTTGCCGCCGCCATCTCGATCACCGCCGTTTTCCCATCCCCAGTAATGCCATAAAAAGCATTCACTTTTTCGCCCATCGGTCCACAGACTTCATGCGTCACGATTTTGCCGCCCGTCGCAGCAACCATCGCATCAACCGTCCCCTCTCCACCATCCGCTATCGGCAAACAGATATAGTGCGCATCGGGAAAGAGGGTCGAAAATCCAGCTTTAATTGCCTGACAACATTTTTCTGCACTTAAGCTCTCTTTAAAAGAGTCTGGCGCAATGACAATTTTCATTATTAATCCTTTTTCAACAAATTATTCGATGCGTTCCCACGGAATTAGATTATCCATAAGAACAGCCAGTAAAATTCCGACCAGTAGGCCGTTACTGAGTAGAGGACGAAGCGTTAATGGAAGATCTTGCAGATACACAGGCGGTAATGCCATTAAAAATATGCCGACAAATAACGGCAATGCGAGGCGATAAATATTGCGAGCGGTAAAAGTTATTTGCTGGCTAAATACCAGAGCAGAAAAGAGCAGCGGTAGATAAGAAACCAGCATAACCGCGCTACTCACCGGTAATGGAATACTACAGAACAGTCGTGTAAGTGCAGGAATCAGCGCCACCAGCAGACAAATAACGCTGCCATAAATAAACGAGCGTCGCGAGTAATCGCCGGTCTGGGTTAATAAACCAATTGATGAAACAAACGGCGAGAATGGAATTACCGACAACGGTACGGTTATCAAGGTCATAAATCCGGTCACCACAAAGCTGCGACGATAACGCGCATTCCCCGCGCCCTGTTGCGGATAAAAAACATCTGTACCGCGAATCGCACCGTAGGTATTACTGATATTAACCAGACCGGTAATCACCGCCGTCAGAATAATTCCCGGTGACAACGTGCCACCACTGCCGAGCGGGAACCACTGCCAGTGCAACTCACCGGAAAGCGAATGCGAGGACGAAAAGCAAAAATGCCATAACAACCACCCGGTTATCGTGCCGACCAGCAAGCCGTAACGGGCAAAACGTTGCGGCAGAAAGATAATCATCGCCAGCACCAGACACATTACCGCCACCGAGAGCGCGAACGGCGGTAACTGAATTTTAAAATCAGGATCGGCTATGCCAAACGGCAGCCCGAGCATACCTTTAAAAAAGATGCTGGTCAGTTGTGCGCCAAGCATCAGCATAAACAGCACCATCACCGTCGGGGTAAATAACCGCGCCAGGCGATGACCTAAGCCACTAACACCAATCATTATTGTCAGTACGCCGGAGAGCGCAATTCCCACCGCCAGACTGGTGGCGATATCGTTGATCGGTGTACCGCGCGACGCTTCTCCGAGGGTGATGGTGAGGATGGTTCCCCACCACAGGCCCCCCGGCCCTTCCATAATTGCGCGACGATGACCGCAGAATGCCTGAGCAAAGCAGGCCAGCGCGGTTGAGAGAAAAGCATATTGGGTGAGCGTAAGCAGGCTACTTTGCGGCAACTGAAAAGCCGAAAGCAACGTAGGAGGAACCACAACGGTGTTGCAAAAAATAAAGAAAAACCACTGAAACCCTGATAACAGGCTTTCGCGGCTGACTACAAAATTGAACATAAACACACCTTAACCGGAGAATGCCCGCACGCGGCGGGCATTGCAGGGGCCAGATTACTGCTGATGTTTAAGGATAAATTGACCTTTAGGCGCAACAGGGAAGCCCTGTTCGATGTCGTAAATCACATCACCACGTAAGATGGTTTTCGTGATACGCGCGCCAATGGTACGGCCAACATACGGGCTGACTTTGTGGCGATATTCCAAATCGTCATTGGTAAGAACATAGCTGCTATTCGGCTGAATGAAGACGAAGTCGGCATCTTTTCCTGGGGCGATACGGCCTTTTTGCTGCAAACCGAAAATATCCGCCGCATTGGTGGCCATTAATTTGCCAAACATGGCCAGAGACATACCACGTTTCTGTACCGCTTCATCGAACATCACGTCCATGCAGCTTTGCAGACCAGCGATACCGCCCCATGCTTTCATGATGTTACCGGCTTTCATTTCAGGAGGGCATGGAGAGTGGTCAGAAACCAGGCAGTCGATTTCACCGTTGAACAGTTTTTCCCACATGCCGTTCTGGTTTTCCAAATCGCGGATCGGCGGTGAACACTTCGCCAGAGTGCCTATTTCTTCAAACTGATCGGTATCCAGCACAAAGTAATGCGGGCAGGATTCACAGGTAACGTCCTGACCTTCCTGACGCGCACGAGTCACTTCTTCAACACCTTCCGGGCTGCTGATGTGGCAAACGTGCAGACGGCAACCGGCAACTTTTGCCAGATACAGTACGCGGCGAATCGCTTCCACTTCCGTAAATACCGGGCGCGAAGCGACATAGTCATGCGCGGTTACGCGGCCTTCACGCTTCGCTTCTTCGCCCAGTTCGTCACAGATCAGCGCGTTTTCGCAGTGCACCAGCACCGGCTGACCCAGTTCGCCCAGCTTCTGCGCGCCTTTGAAGAACTGCCAGTCATTGACGTCACGGAAGTCATTGTCGATACCGCGATCGCCACAGGTTGCGACGAAGCATTTGAAGCCGACAACGCCCACTTCATCCAGCTCATGCAGACGGTCGATGTTGTAAGACACCAGGCCACCGAGTTGTGCCGCATCGATAGTCAGCTTGCCTTTAGCGGCATCAAACTTCAGTTCAATAGAAGCGCGGTCAACGGTAGCTGGCAACTGGTTGAGCGGCATTTCGATCATGGTGGTAATACCGCCTTTTGCCGCTGCGCGAGTGCCGGTTTCATAACCTTCCCAGTGGCTGCGACCTGGCTCAGAAATATGGGTGTGCGCATCAACCATGCCCGGAGAGACCACCAGACCAGACGCATCCATAATTTCTTTTGCATCGCCCAGCTCCTGACCGATAGCGGCAATTTTTCCGCCTTTAACGGCGATATCTACAACGCGAGCTTCATTTTCTAAAATGACAGTGCCGTTTTTAATAATTAAATCAAAAGACATAACAAACTCCTTGTAAAATACAGATTGGTTTTTTAACTCAATGTTCAATATCGGGATTAATTAACCTGTGACTTTTTGTTCTCCTGTTTTTTCTATTGCTGTGCGTTTTTTTAATAAAGCGTAAGCCGCAAAGGCGACGATAACGCCGACAAACCATGAAATTCGAGATAATGGTTCCATGACCGGAATAAATTTACCGCCGAGAGATAAAATAACCGCCACCAGAGTTACTGAGAACGCGGTAAGGTTAAAGCCGTTATCGTAGTATTTAAAATCACCGGATGCGGTATACAATTCATCAAGATTAATTTGCCCACGCATGACCACGAAATAGTGAGCCATCATCACACCAATTACCGGCCCCAGCATTCCGCCGATAATATCGAGGAACAGATAAATACTGTCCTGATTTTCCATTAATTTCCACGGGCAGATCAGCAGGCTGATAATACTGGCAATCAGTACGCCGTTTTTATAGGTCAGTTTCGTCGGTGCAATAGCAGCAATCTGATAACCGGCCGGAATAATATTACCGGTGGCGTTAGTCGAAATGGTTGTCATCAGAATAACCAGTACCGCAAAGAATGAGGCGAACAGGCTGTCCCAACGTTGAACAATATCCAGCACGTTCCAGGTATCAGCGCCGTAATGAATACTGGCTCCGGCAATAATACTTACCCCAGCAACCGCAAACAGAATATAGGCCACGACCAGACCCAGCGTTTGCCCCAGCGCCTGCTCACGAAACGAGTGGGCGTTTTGCGTAAAGTCAGATGCGCTTACCGCCGGTGCTGCCCAGACCGCAACCACCGCGTTTATCACCACCAGGAACAGGAAACCACTGTTTTCTGCTTTCTGTACACCACTGGGGATGTAGTCGAGGATTGGACCGATCCCAACCAACGAAATCGCCCAAATCGCCATGCCACCGAAAACGATATAGATGCACGGGTTAAGAATGGCGGTGAATTTATTTAAAACTTTGCCGCCACCGAAGCCAATTCCAACGTTAACCAGCCAAAAAAACAAGAAGGTAATCAGGCCGGGTAGAGAAAGTCCTAACAGAGTGAAATCACCACCGAGAGTTAAAAACCCCGGCCAGATTTTGCCAATCAGGATCAAGCAGGCCAGTGACCCCGCGTAGCATTGCAGGCCAAACCACATGATAGCGGCAATACCACCTCTTAATAATCCGGGAAACAGTGCGCCACGTACACCGTAAGAAGCACGCAGGATCATGGCAAATGGTACGCCGTATTTACTGCCCGCCGCACCGTTTAATACCATTACCGCTGCAATAAAAAAGGCACTAAGGATAATTGCCAGCATAATACTAAAGGTAGACAAGCCGAGAATAAAAAAGCCACCTACCATTACGTAGTTGGGAACGTTATGTACCGACCCCATCCATAAGGTAAAATAGTTAAATGTTTTCCAGGTCCGCTGGTTTTGCGTTTTCGGTAATAGATCTTCGCTATAGCCACGTTGCTGGAATAGTTTTCTCTGATGTTCCATAAATCCCTCTTAATTTCACGTATTGAATAACGCTGTTTTAATCTAGCTATGAGGAACTAATAAAATAAAAAATAGATTTAATACTGAAGCAACATCGTTGGCTGCTTTCTTTTTTACTGCAGGCCGAATCAATTATTTGATATCGGCCATTATTTATTGCGGGCATCGTAGCTTCATCAGCCATGATGCTCATTTATCAGGCCAGTTTATGATTCGCCATTAATTCCAGCGCCTGCACTAACGCAGAGTGATCCAACTGGCTGCCGCCGTTTGCTGCACAGGTATTAAATAATTCCTGGCAGGTCGCGGTGTTTGGCAGATTCAGCGCCAGCGCTTTCGCACTTTGTAGCGCCAGGTTGAGATCTTTCTGGTGCAGAGCGATTTTGAAGCCCGGATTAAAGGTGCGTTTAATCATACGCTCTCCGTGAACTTCCAGAATGCGCGAGGAGGCAAAGCCGCCCATCAACGCCTGACGCACACGCACAGGATCAGCACCGGCTTTCGAAGCAAACAACAGGGCTTCAGAAACCGCTTCAATATTGAGCGCCACGATAATCTGGTTCGCCACTTTGCAGGTTTGACCGTCGCCGTTACCGCCCACGAGGGTGATATTTTTACCGAGCAGTTCAAACAGCGGTTTCACGCGTTCAAATACCGCTTCGTCACCGCCAACCATAATTGACAACGTCCCTTCACGCGCGCCAATTTCACCGCCGGAAACGGGCGCATCGAGATAATCACCACCCAGTTCATTTACCTGACGAGCAAAACGTTTAGTTTCAATCGGTGAAATAGAACTCATATCAACAATGGTTTTGCCCTTCAGCGCAGCTTTAGTACAGCCATTGTCACCAAACAGAACCTCTTCAACGTGCGGCGTATCCGGCACCATAATAAAAATGATGTCGGCAGCGTCCGTTACCTGGCGCGCGGTTTCGACATTAACGGCACCGAGTGACAGTAATTCATCAGCAACCGGTCCAATGGTCGTGACATGTAATTGATGACCGGCACGCGCCAGATTAATGGCCATCGGGGTGCCCATAATGCCTAAGCCAATAAATCCCAGTTTCATAATTAACCTCTTTTAAATGTCGCCATTCCTGAATTCAGACAACACGATCCCCTGCCGATGTTGCGGCCTAAAAAAGCATTGTCTGAACAGCGTTACGTTTTAACGGTACGGTTCCATCCAGCGTAAACCGGCTTCCGTAGTGGTTTGGGGTTTATATTCACACCCAACCCAACCGTTGTAGTCAGAATTTTCAATTACCGTAAAGAGATAATCGTAATTAATTTCTCCAGTTCCTGGTTCGCCGCGATGTGGATTATCAGCGATTTGCAGATGACCAATTTTATCGGCCCATTGGGTTATGGTATTGGTTAATTCACCTTCCATCCGTTGCATATGATAAATGTCATACTGGATTTTTACATTGCAGCAGCCAACATCTTCAATCAGTTTCAGTGCCTGCTGAGTTCCGGTGAGATGAAAACCAGGAATATCGAAATGGTTGATTGGCTCAATCAATAATAAAATATCTTCTTTCATCAGCATATTCGCGGCATAACGCAGATTTTCCACAAGCGTTGCGTGAATCTGTTCACTGCTGAAGCCTGCTGGTGTTTTCCCGACCAGACAGTTAACTTTTTTATTACCCAGCGCACGGGCATAACGAATCGCTGCTGCTACGCCATCACGAAACTCTTCTTCACGCCCTGGAATACAGGCAATACCCCGCTCGCCTGCCGCCCAGTCACCCGCCGGTAAATTATGCAGCGTATGTTCAAGTTTATTACTCGCCAGTACCTGTTTTAATTCTTCAATGTCGTAGTCATAAGGAAACATAAATTCAACACCGCGAAAACCACACTGAGCGGCTTTCTCAAAACGGCTGAGAAAATCATATTCGCCAAATAACATCGATAAATTAGCAGAGAAACGTAACATTATTTATCTCCCTTATTCATAGTGCATGAAACAGGTTTCCGTCGGCGCGTCCATTGCGTTATCCGCAATATCTTCAAATTCCATGACGTTATCCAGTTCACTGCCCATCGAAATATTAGTCACACGCTCCAGCATAATTTCCACTACCACCGGAACACGGTACTGATTCATTAAGGCTTTCGCCTGTTCAAAGGCCGGAGCAATATCTTCCGGTTTGAAGACGCGAATGGCTTTACAACCCAAACCTTCCGCTACTTTCACGTGGTCAACGCCGTAACCGTTCACATCACTGGAGTTAATATTTTCGAACGCGAGCTGTACGCAGTAATCCATATCAAATGCACGCTGCGACTGGCGAATCAGACCGAGATAGGCGTTATTGACCAGCACATGGATGTACGGAATGTTGAACTGTGCGCCAACGGCTAACTCTTCAATCAGGAACTGGAAGTCGAAGTCACCGGAAATCGCCACCACATTACGCTCTGGATCAGCCGCACACACGCCCAGCGCCGCCGGAATGGTCCAGCCCAGCGGGCCTGCCTGACCACAGTTGATCCAGTGACGGTCTTTAAAGACATGCAGCATTTGTGCAGCGGCAATTTGCGACAGACCAATAGTGGTGACATAGCAAACATCGCGTCCAAAGGCTTTGTTCATCTCTTCATACACGCGCTGCGGTTTCACCGGCACGTTGTCGAAGTGGGTTTTGCGCAGCAGAGTGCGTTTGCGCTGCTGGCACTCTGCAACCCACTCTTTACGACAAGGCAGACGCCCGGCTTTTTGCATCTCCTGCGCCACTTCAACCAGCAGCATCAGCGCCGCTTTAGCGTCAGAGACAATACCCAGATCCGGACACAGCACGCGGCCAATTTGTGTCGGCTCAATATCGATGTGGACGATTTTGCGCCCTTCGGTATATTTCTCTACCGAACCGGTATGACGGTTGGCAAAACGGTTACCAATACCAAACACCATGTCGGACGCCAGCAACGTTGCGTTACCGTAGCGATGCGCGGTTTGCAGCCCCACCATCCCGGCCATCAGTTCGTGATCGTCCGGAATACAGCCCCAGCCCATCAGCGTTGGGATCACCGGAACACTGGTCAGTTCAGCAAACTGTTGTAACAGCGCCGCGGCATCGGCGTTGATTACCCCGCCCCCGGCAACAATCACCGGACGTTCGGCCTGAATTAACATTTCTACCGCTTTTTCGATCTGCATACGGCTGGCAGCAGGTTTGTAGGCCGGCAGCGGTTCGTACATGTCAGGATCAAACTCGATTTCCGCAACCTGAACGTCGAACGGTAAATCCACCAGTACCGGCCCCGGACGACCAGAACGCATCAGGTGAAATGCCTGTTGCAGCACACGAGGCACCAGCGCCGCTTCACGTACAGTAACCGCCATTTTACTGACCGGTTTGGCGATAGCTTCGATATCCACCGCCTGGAAATCTTCTTTATGCAGACGAGCGCGCGGAGCCTGACCGGTAATGCACAAAATAGGAATGGAATCAGCAGAAGCAGAATAGAGCGCGGTGATCATGTCCGTGCCCGCAGGCCCGGAAGTCCCCAAACAAACGCCGATATTCCCTGCCGTTGCGCGGGTATAGCCTTCAGCCATGTGCGACGCACCTTCTACGTGACGCGCCAGGATGTGACGAATACCGCCGTGCTTACGCATCGCTGAATAGAAAGGGTTGATTGCTGCTCCCGGAACGCCGAAGGCAGTGGTGATACCTTCTTTCTCCAGCACATACATTGCCGCGTCAACGGCTCTCATTTTTGCCATTTTATTCCTACCTCTATTAATTGGAAAAATTTTCCAACTTTCATTTTTTGTCAAAAAAACCCGCTCCGCAGAGCGGGATGCGACAGACACTATGGATGTGCTTTCAGTCCCAACGCCGTACTAATATCGCGGGCGGTGTCTCTGACCAGCTCACCCTGGCTGACAAAACGATCTTCTGTCAGTCGTGATGAAGGCCCGGAGATAGAGATAGCGGCAACAACACTACCTACATCGTCGTAAATTGCTGAAGCTATGCAATTCAGGCCTACAACATGCTCTTCTTTATCTACGGTATAGCCCAGTTCACGCGCTTGTTCCAGGTCCTTCAGCAAGGTGGGCATATCCACAAGCGTCGTTGGCGTAAACTGCTGCAAACCGGTTTGCAGGATGATGCTCATCAGCTCCTCTTCCGCCAGCGGATAAAGCAGCGCCTTGCCTGCGCCGGAAGCATGTAACGGCAGACGACTGCCCAGCGGCGCGCACATCCTGACCATCGATTTACACTCTAACTGACCAATTAAAACCGCTTCATTGCCGTTACGAATTGCGACATTGACCGTCTCGCCGGAAAGCAACATCAGGCGGCGCATAAACGGCCCGGCAACGGAGAGGACATCGCGGTTATGGATGTACGCCGCGCCGACGTTAAAGACACCTAATCCTATATGCCACCAGCCTAACTGACTGTCCTGATAGACAAAATCCGCTGCCTGTAAAACCTTCAGCAAGCGAAAGGTCGTTGAGAGCGGCAAATCCAGATTGAGAGAAATATCGCTAACCGATGAACTTCCCCCACTTTTTTCCAGATATTGCAGGATCGCAATTCCCCGTTCTAACGCCTGTGCGCCCTTCTGTGCCACAGGCTCTGCCTGTCCTGGCCTGCCGCGCCGTCTAACTTCCGTCATACCTACGTTAACTCCGACCTACAAGTGAGCATAAACAATGAACAATTAGTTTATCTTATGCAAGTCGGTTCCAGGCGTCACGCAAAACAGAGTTCCTGTTCAGGAATACTTTCGACATCACAGTTGTCACTGCCGCCGCGATCGATGGTCAGAAAATCGGTAACCTGCTGCCAGGCGAAAAGCGGATGGTGCCAGACATTACGATGGTAATTCACCCCCTGCTCACCGTTGGTGATAAACGCCCGCAGCGTTGACAGATCTGGGGTTTCATCACCTGACGCCACGACCACCACAAACGCTTCCCCTTTCAACGGAATAAATGCCTGGGTGCCCAACGGATGGCGTTCGAGTTCGTGGATGGTCAGCGGCAGATTCGCCGGTTGCGCGCGGTTAATGCTGATAAGCGTCCGGTCTTGCTCAAGAATCTCAACGAGCGCCAAATCGTGATAACGCTCCACCAGTCCATTGTTTATATGGAAAAAATCCCGTTGCTGCGTTTCGATAACGTCGCCATAAGCACTGAAGGCTTCCTGACTTAACGGTAATACCTGAAGTTTCATCTTTTTGTCCTTGTAACATAATTCCGTTCAACCACCGCCGACCGGTCAGCCAGGTTTCAATAACAGGCAATCTAAAACCTTAAGAGAACAACATCAATACAAAAGTTGGAATATTTTTCCAAAACCAGATTTAGTCCACAAATCACGCAGGGTTATCATGTGAAAATACAGGTAAATCAAAGGACAGGAAAATCACGCAACTTGCTGATTTAAATTGGGATACCTGAAGATGTTTGATCCAGAAACCTTGCGAACTTTTATTGCTGTTGCTGAAACAGGAAGTTTTTCAAAAGCGGCTGAACGATTATGTAAAACCACGGCGACTATCAGTTATCGCATTAAACTTCTGGAAGAGAATACCGGGGTGGCGTTGTTTTTCCGCACGACTCGCAGCGTGACGTTGACAGCGGCAGGCGAGCATCTGCTTTGTCAGGCCAGAGACTGGCTGAGCTGGCTGGAAAGTATGCCCAGCGAGCTGCAACAGGTGAATGATGGCGTGGAACGCCAGGTGAATATCGTCATCAACAACCTGCTCTACACCCCCCAGGCCGTCGCCCAACTGCTGGCGTGGCTGAATGAACGTTATCCCTTTACCCAGTTTCACATCTCCCGACAAATCTATATGGGTGTCTGGGATTCGCTATTGTACGAAGGCTTTTCCCTGGCTATCGGCGTCACGGGGACCGAAGCACTGGCAAATACTTTTAGCCTTGATCCTTTAGGTTCGGTGCAATGGCGCTTTGTTATCGCGGCGGATCATCCGCTGGCGAACGTTGAAGAGCCGCTAACAGAAGCGCAGTTACGGCGCTTTCCGGCGGTCAATATTGAAGACAGCGCCCGAACCTTAACCAAACGCGTCGCCTGGCGTTTGCCGGGACAAAAGGAAATTATTGTTCCTGATATGGAAACGAAAATCGCCGCCCATCTGGCGGGCGTTGGCATTGGTTTTTTGCCAAAATCACTTTGCCAGTCGATGATTGATAATCAACAACTGGTCAGCCGGGTCATCCCGACGATGCGCCCTCCTTCGCCATTAAGTCTGGCATGGCGCAAGTTTGGCAGCGGCAAAGCGGTGGAAGATATTGTGACCTTGTTTACCCAGCGCAGGCCGGAAATCAGCGGTTTTTTAGAAATTTTCGGCAACCCTCGTAGTTAAAAATCAAGTTTCCTTGCGCGTTGGCGCGTAAAATAGCGCGCAAGCTGATTTGAGGTTCACTTTTTACTATGCAAGAGAGATACACGGAACAGGACTATCGTGCCCTGCTGATTGCTGATACGCCCATTATTGATGTTCGTGCCCCCATCGAGTTTGAGCAAGGCGCAATGCCCGCCGCTATCAACCTGCCGTTAATGAATAACGATGAACGCGCCGCCGTTGGCACCTGCTATAAACAGCAAGGATCAGAGGCGGCGCTGGCGTTGGGGCATAAACTGGTGGCGGGTGAAATTCGTCAGCATCGCATGGACGCCTGGCGGGCAGCGTGCCTGCAAAATCCACAAGGTATTCTCTGCTGCGCCCGCGGTGGTCAACGTTCACATATTGTGCAACGCTGGCTGCATGACGCAGGGATTGATTATCCGCTGGTGGAAGGCGGTTATAAGGCACTGCGCCAGACCGCGATTCAGGCGACCATTGAACTGTCAAAAAAACCGATAGTGCTGATTGGCGGTTGTACCGGCAGCGGCAAAACGCTGTTAGTGCAACAGCAACCGAACGGTGTTGATCTGGAAGGGCTGGCGCGCCATCGTGGTTCTGCTTTTGGTCGCACGTTACAACCACAACTTAGCCAGGCGAGTTTTGAAAACCTGCTGGCCGCCGAAATGCTAAAAACCGACGCCCGTCAGGATCTGCACCTGTGGGTGCTGGAAGATGAAAGCCGGATGATTGGTTCAAATCACCTTCCGGAATGTCTGCGCGAGCGAATGACCCAGGCGGCGATTGCGGTGGTGGAAGACCCGTTTGAGATCCGTCTTGAACGCCTGAACGAAGAGTATTTCCTGCGTATGCATCATGATTTTACCCATGCATATGGTGAAGAACAGGGCTGGCAAGAGTATTGCGAGTACCTGCATCATGGGCTTTCAGCAATTAAACGTCGGCTGGGATTACAGCGCTATAACGAACTGGCGGCACGGCTGGATGCGGCGCTGACAACGCAACTCGCAACCGGCAGCACCGACGGTCATATGGCCTGGCTGGTGCCGCTGCTTGAAGAGTATTACGACCCGATGTATCGCTATCAGCTTGAGAAAAAAGCGGAAAAAGTTGTCTTTCGCGGTGAGTGGGCGGAAGTGATGGAGTGGGTGAAGGCGCAGTGATGGGCGGCATTCTGTGCACGTTGTTCATGCCGGATGCGGCGTAAACGCCTTATCCGGCCTACATTTTGCCCGTAGACCGTAGGCCTGATAAGACGCGCAAAGCGTC